>JAICLL010000309.1 GCA_025927475.1 Pirellulales bacterium | reverse complement strand
GGATGCAACGCGGAATCGGAGGGGTTGTTTTTGCGTCGTGCCTAGCGGTCAATCATCGCTCGACGGGGACAAGCCGGACAAGCCCCGTCGTGGCGAAGCACGAACAGAACAAACGCGTGATGGCGCAGCGAAGCTGGTGAACTGACTCATTGAGGAAAGCCGGGGCATCGCCAAGTCCCTGCCCCAGCCACCGGTGAATGAGAAAGTTTGAGTTATGGAAAAGACCTTCCTCATTGAAGCCCTCGTGAAAATTGTCCTGCTCATCGGCGGGCTGATGACGGCGGCCGCCTACTTGGTGTTGCTCGAACGCTGGATGGCCGCCTGGGTGCAGGACCGCTTGGGTCCGAACCGCGTCGGCATTCCGCTCACCAAGGTGCGGATGTTTGGCCTGGGACAGCCGCTGGCCGATGGATTGAAATTCATCTTGAAAGAAGAGATCACGCCGCATCAGGTCGATCGGGTCGTCTACACCGCCGCCCCCATCGTCATCCTGGCCACGGCACTGGCCGCGTTCGCCGCCATTCCCTTCGGCAGTGTGCTGCCGCAGGATTCGGGCATTCCCGGCGTCACCGAGCAAATTCAATTGGTCGTGGCGCCGCAATTTGATGTGGGTCTGATCTATGTCTTCGCGCTGGGCAGCATCGCCGTGTATGGCGTGTTGCTCGGCGGCTGGGCCAGCAACAGCAAGTACAGCTTCCTGGGCGGACTGCGATCGAGCGCCCAACTGATCGCCTATGAGTTGCCGATGGGGCTGGGCATTCTGGGCGTCGTGCTCTTCTCCGGCTCGCTGCGGTTGGAGTCGATCATCGGCCAGCAGGCCGTTAGCGGCGTGTGGAACGTGCTCTGGCAGCCGCTAGGATTCGTCGTGTTTGTCGTGGCCGCCTTTGCCGAAAGCGCGCGGCTGCCGTTCGACTTGCCCGAGGCAGAGCAAGAGCTGGTGGGCGGCTACCACACCGAGTATGCCGGCATGCGGCTGTTGATGTATTTGATCGCCGAATTCTTGCACATGGTGACGGCCTCGTTTTTGATTGTCATCTTGTTCTTTGGCGGCTGGCATCTGTGGTGGCTGACGGGGGCCGGCAACGAAGTGACCTGGCTCACGGCGATCGCGCGGGTGTTGGTGCTGATGGTCAAAACGCTGCTGGTGATTCTGTTTTTCATGCTGGCCCGCTGGAGTTGGCCGCGATTCCGCTTTGACCAGTTGATGAATCTCTCTTGGAAGGTCATGCTACCGCTGGGGCTGGTGAACCTGGTGGCCGTGGCGGTGTTGGCCGAGTTCGGCCGGCCCGAAATCGCCGGAGTGAACCGCTGGATATGCATTGCCGCCATGTGGGGCTTTGCGATTGCCGTCTGGGTGGTGGCCGGTCTTGCCGCGCCGCTGGCCACCGACAACCGCCCGCGGAGAGACCTGATGAATCCACAACGCGCATTGAGCCCATGAGACATTGAGTCCATGAAACCCGACGACCCCAACATTCGCTGGATCGAAGAACCGAAGCTCGGGCTGGCCGGCAAGATGTATCTGCCGCTGTTCGTGCAAGGTTTTGCCACAACCACGCGCCACTTGTTCAGCCCGAAAGTCACGGTCAGCTTCCCCGAAGCGCGGCCCGAAGTGGGCAACCCGCTCATCTATCGCGGTGTGCACCGTTTGAACAAGGACGAGCAGGGGCGGGTGAAGTGCGTGGCCTGTTTCTTGTGCGCGACGGCCTGCCCGGCCCACTGCATTGACATCGTGGGCACCGAAAGCCCCTGGCCCGACCGCGAAAAGTATCCTGAGACCTTCGTCATCGACGAGCTGCGCTGTATCTTTTGTGGCATGTGTGAGGAAGCCTGCCCGGTCGATGCCATCGAGCTGACCAGCTTTCTCGACCTGACGGGCCGCAGCCGCGAAGAAATGATCTTCGACAAAGAAAAGTTGCTGAGCGTGTTCGACCAAACCAAAGACACCGAGCCGATGAAATCGCACCGCTTGGGAGGCACGATATGACGCCCGCCGGGCAAATTGCGCTGGCCACGGTGCTGCTGGCCGCCGGGCTGTGGCTGCAACTGCCGCGCGGCGGCAATCGCGGTCGAGTGCTCGGCGCCGTGTTGGCGGCCGTGGCCGTGGGCTTGTTGCTGGGCCGGGTGGTGCAGATCAGCGGCGGACATCCGGTGGCGGAAACGGTGTTTTGGTTGCTGGCGGTGACAACCATTGTTTCGGCGGTGGGCGCTGTGACAATGCGCAGCCCGGTTTATTGTGCGCTGTGGTTCGCGGTGACGTTGCTCGGCACGGCGGCGCTGTTGCTCTTCGATGGGGCGCAGTTCTTGGGTATTGCCACCGTGGTGGTTTACGCCGGCGCCATTCTGGTGACTTTCTTATTTGTGCTGATGTTGGCCCAGCCGCAAGGCCACACGTATTACGACCGCGTGGGCTGGGAGCCCATGCTTTCGGCGTGCACCGGGGCTTTGCTGATCGGGCTGCTTTCGGCCAGTGTTTTTGCTCCCGCTGAGGACGGCGGAGTCGGGGCCGCCAGTTGGCGCGCCATTGAAGTAACGGCCGACGCCCGTGCCGCAGAGATCTTGAATCCCGAGCACATGGCCCACCTGGGCGGGCAACTGTTCAGTCGATATCTGATTGCGGTCGAAGTGGCCGGCACCTTGCTGTTGGCGGCGTTGGTGGGCGCCATCGCGATTGTAGCGCAGGGAACTTCGCCCGCAACGCAGGTTTTCCAGCCCGACGTCACGGCGCCACGGGCTGGCGTTGGAGGAGGGCCGTTATGACACGGGAAATCGTACCATTGGCGTCTGTAGGGAACGCCCTCCGTGGCGTTACGTGCGCCACAATCGGTATTGACAATCAAGATAGGTTAAGGTGTGCGGAAGATCGTAGGGTGGGCCGAGCGCAGCGAGTCCCACCT
>JAICLL010000278.1 GCA_025927475.1 Pirellulales bacterium | reverse complement strand
GGCCGAGAGCGCCGGCAGCAACAACAGCCCGACGAACGTCAAACACCACACCCGATGCCGCACCGCCGCCGACGAACGCCGCAACATCGCAGCAGCGAGCATCGCGAGCAACAACAACACCGTGGCCTTCACGACCACGTCAAGCGCCAGCGGCATCCACGCTGAAGACCACGCCGCGAAAAACCATGTGGTGATGGTGTGCATTTCACTGGCCCTCCTGTCGTGCTTGTGCGATCAATTGTTGCAGCCGATCGTAATCGTGGCCGGTGAGCCGATCGCCCGACACGTCGAGAATGGCGGCCACGGCGTCGCTGGCCGAGCCGCCGAAGAAGGTATCGAGCAAATGCCCCAAGGCCGAACGGCTGGCCGACTCGCGCGAGCGCGTCGGGCGATAGACGTATTTGGTTCCTTCGCGCCGATGGCGCAAATGCCCCTTGCCTTCGAGGTGGCGAATCATCGTGCGGACGGCCGAGTAGCTGGGCGGATCGGTCAGGCGCTGTTGCACGTCGGCCACCGAGGCTTCGCCAAGCTGGTAGACGACATCCATGATCTGCCGCTCGCGGCGACCAAGCTGCGGCGGCCTGGGCTGTTTCTGACGTTTGACCATTGTGGCGCAGCTCCTGGCGGCGAGATGTTAATCAGTTGCCAGATGGCAATGTATTGCCACGCCGGCCGGTTGTCAAGCGCCGCGCGGCAAAAAAATTGGGTAGGCGCAGACCGAGAAGCTTTCGGGATTCCAACCGATCGATCGGTGGCCGCGGCAGAGGTTTGCCGATGCCCAGGCTCGTTTACGGCCGGGGCATCGCTTAGGCTCTGCCTCAACCACCAGCGTTGCTGAGCTTGATGGTCAACAATCGACCGCGGACCTATTCGCCCAGCAGCCGGGCCAGGGCCTCCAGGCCGGTCATGCCAGGCTCGATGCCCAGCTTCCGGGCCGGCCCGCTCACGTCGACGATTCTGGCCAGATAAAGGTCTTCCGGCTCGACCAGCGGTTTGGCGGGCGTGCCTTTGGCGATGGCCACGGCCATGCCAAACTCTCCGGCCACGTGTACGTCGAAGATGCCGCAGCCGACCATGCCGCGTGCGGTGTGGATAGCGCAATATTGCCCGCCCGGCCAACGATAGCTGGCCCCTATCGCCGGACCGTGAGGTGTTTCGAGCGTGCGCTGTGTGGCCTGTGGAAGCGGGGCGGTCATGGCGTTTTCTCCGGGGCGGGGTGAGCGGGCGGTGAAGTTCGTTGTACCGCGAGCTGCCTAGCGGCGACAAGCGGCCGTCATTCCGCGTGGTGTCCGCTTGATCGCTTGCTTGACGAGCCGGTTGCCAACGTCTAGGGTAAGCGCGGCTGGCCTACCCTTCCTGGCAAAGGCAATCGCATGCGCGAAGGCACGCTCAACGACGACGCGGCCGACACCATTCGCTGCGGCATGCTTGGCGCATGGCAGACCGGCGATCTGCCACCGCCGCCGCCCGGCGGCTGGCAAACTTGGCGGGCGCTGTTGGGGCCGGGCGTGCTGCTGGCCGGCGCTTCGGTCGGTTCGGGCGAGTGGCTCTCTGGGCCGGCCGTCAGCGCGCAATATGGCGGCACGCTGCTGTGGGTGGCCACGCTCAGCATTGTCTTCCAGGTGTTTTGCAACCTGGAGATGATGCGTTACACGCTCTACTGCGGCGAGCCGATCGTCGTGGGCTTCTTTCGCACCTGGCCGGGACCGCGGCTGTGGTCGTCGCTCTATCTGCTGCTCGATCTGGCCGCGATTTGGCCGTTTAACGCTTCAAATGCGGCGGTGCCGCTGGCCGCCGCGCTGCTGGGCCACTTGCCCGGCGGAGATGTGCCCGCCACGTTGCTGGGGTTGGCCACGACCGAGCGTGAGCTGGTGAAAATTCTTGGCTATGCGATTTTTCTCTCGGCGTTTTTACCGCTGATTTTTGGCGGCACCATCTACCGCATGCTCGAGCGCGTGATGGCCTTTAAGCTCGTCGTCGTGCTCTGCTATCTGGTGTTCGCGGTGGCGCTCACGGCCTCGCCGGCCACCGTGCGCGAAGTCTGCGATGGATTCATTGATTTCGGCGCGGTCCCGCTGCGGGCCGATACGATCATCGACGGGCGTCATTTCAATCTTTGGCATTCCGACGGCGCCACCGCCTATCGTCTCAAAGGAACGGTCGAGAACGGACAAAGCCTCGTGACCGAGTTTATTGTCGAGCGCGGCGAAGGGAAGCGCGTGTACCAAATGGGCGGCGAGGTCCCGAACGAACTGCGGGCCGTCCAAGCCCAAATGCTCGATCGGGCGGAAGAACTGACCGATCCGCGGCGATTTCTTATCGAGACTCGTGAGCACGAAACGGCCCTTGCCATGAGCGGCACGGTCGACGCCAGCCACGTTTGGCAGGCCGATCGCTGGCAAGTGTCCGAGGGCGGCCTGAGGCGCGTCTTTGCGCGTCTGGAAGACGTGCCCGAGCCGTGGCGAGCGCGATTCCGCGAATTCGCCCGGCGGCGCGGTTTGCGAAACGTCGGCGTGGTGCCCTATTTGGAAGAGCATGGCAAGCTGCCGCCGTTGGATTGGGCGATGGTGGCCACCTTGGCGGCGATTGCCGGGGCGGGCGGAATGACCAATACGCTGTTCTCCAACTACACCCGCGACAAAGGCTGGGGCATGGGCGCGCACGTCGGCGCCATTCCCAGCGCCATCGGCGGGCGGCACATCAAGCTGTCGCACGTCGGCATGGTGTTTCGCTTCGACGAACAAAGCCGCCGCCGTTGGCGCGGCTGGTTTCGGCACATTGTCAAAGACCAACTTGGCATCTGGATGATCGCCTCATTCATCGGCATGGCGTTGCCGTGCATGTTGTCGCTGGAGTTCATCCGCAACGCGCCAGTGGCCGGCGACCGCGTGGCCGCGATGGTGGCCGAGGGCATGGCAGACCGCTATCCCTCGCACCGGGCGCTGCTTTGGGCGACGACGCTATTCGTCGGGTTTTTGATTCTGGCGCCGGGGCAGATTGTGTCGGGCGATCAGCTTGCACGCCGCTGGACCGACATCATCTGGACTAGCAGTCGCTGGGCAAAGCAAATGCGCGAAGACCGCGTGAAGTATATCTACTATGCCATCCTGACGTGCTATGGCGTTTGGGGGCTGGCGGCGTTGACGTTTTTCGACCCGTTGCAAATCCTGAAAATGGCCGGCGTATTGATGAATGTGTCGCTGGGCATCGCCTCTTGGCACACGCTCTACGTCAACCTGTCGCTGTTGCCGCGCGAGCTGCGACCGAACTGGCTGATGCGCATCGGCACGTTCTTCTGCGGCGCGTTCTTTCTGGCGGCCAGCGCGATTGTGGTGTGGACCCTTTAACGGGATCGCCCGCTTCATTTTGCATTGGGCTGACGGTTGGCGGGCGCGGCGGCAAACCGTAAAATAAGCTTGCCTTGCGCGGCAATCACCCTTCCTTCCACGGAGGTCTATCATGGCGACCGTCACCAAGCTCCAGAAGAAATCGCAGCCGAACGTCAAGCACACCGAGTGCTTTATCGGCGGTCGTTGGACTCCGGCGGCCAGCGGCAAGACGTTTGACACGATCAACCCGGCCACGGAAGAGGTCATCGCCCAGGTGGCCGAAGGCGACGCCGAAGATGTCGATGCCGCCGTGGCCGCCGCCCGCGACGCTCTGGAAAACGGCCCCTGGGGCAAAATAGACGCCCGCGACCGCGGACGCCTGCTCTATAAATTGGCCGACCTGATGGAAGACGAGCTTGACGAGCTCGCCGCACTCGAGACACTCGACAACGGCAAGCCGATCCGCGACGCCAAAGCCGCCGATCTGCCGCTGGCCATCGACTGTCTGCGCTACTACGCTGGTTTCGCCGACAAGATTCACGGGCAAACGATCCCCGTCCGCGGCAATTATTTTACGTACACGCGGCGCGAACCGGTGGGCGTGGCCGGGCAGATCATCCCCTGGAATTTTCCGATCCTTATGGTCTGCTGGAAATGGGGACCGGCACTGGCCGCCGGTTGCACCCTGGTGATGAAACCCGCCGAGCAGACGCCGCTGACCTGTCTGCGGCTGGCCCGGCTGGCACAGAAGGCGGGCATTCCCGACGGCGTCATCAACGTGGTGCCCGGCTATGGCCCGACCGCCGGAGCGGCCATCGTCAAGCATCCGCAGGTGAACAAAATCGCCTTTACCGGCGAACACCGCACGGCCCAGGTGATCATGCGCGACGCCAGCGAAACGCTCAAGCGGCTGACGTTCGAACTGGGCGGCAAAAGCCCCAACATCGTGTTTGCCGACGCCGATCTGGACGCTGCCGCCGTCGGCTCGCATTTTGCCCTCTATTTCAACCAGGGGCAGTGCTGCTGCGCCGGCAGCCGCTTGTTTGTCGAAGACAAAGTCTACGACCAATTTGTCGACAAACTGGTGACGATGAACCAGCATCGCAAGCTGGGCGATCCTGCTGACCCGGGCACCGAGCAAGGCCCGCAGGTCGATCAGGCCCAGTTCGACAAGATCATGCACTACATCGACCTGGGCAAGCAGGAAGGCGCCCAATGCCTGACCGGCGGCAAGCGCTTTGGCGACCGAGGCTATTTCATCGAGCCGACGCTCTTCGCCGACGTGCGCGATGACATGTCGATTGCGCGTGACGAGATTTTTGGGCCGGTGCTCTCGATCCTGCGATTCAAAGACGTGGATGAGATTGTCGACCGGGCCAACAACACGCTTTATGGTCTGGCGGCCGCGGTTTGGACGCGCGACGTATCGAAAGCCCACCACCTGGCCGCCAAGGTGAAGGCCGGCACCGTCTGGATCAACTGCTACGACGTATTCGACGCCGCGGCGCCGTTTGGCGGCTTCAAGATGTCGGGCATGGGTCGCGAACTGGGCGAGCGCGGACTCGATGCCTACACCGAAACCAAAACCGTGACACTGAACCTGGGCGAGTAGCCCGCGCCGGCGAGGTGTCGGCCCCTATAGGGGAAAGACGCTTGACGGTCGGCGAGCGGCCGATAGATTAGGAGCGGACGAAAAATAACTTCGGCAATTGTCTTGGCCCTCACCTGACCTCTCCCGGAGGGAGAGGGATGTGTATGTCGAAGTTATTTTTCGTCCGC
>JAICLL010000015.1 GCA_025927475.1 Pirellulales bacterium | reverse complement strand
GCGAGTCCCACCTGCTCGCGGCGGCGCGACGCGGCAACGAACAATACAGCCAAAAGGTGGGACTCGCTTCGCTCGGCCCACCCTACGGCTGACTCCGTGTCGTTCCGTTGCAGGGCGGCGCGACGTCGGTTCGCCCTACACGGAAGGGCACGGAGTCCGTTCCCTACAGAGCCGACCTTGAAGTTGATGATCGAACGGATCATGGCGGTTATGGCTCGGTTCCAGCCCTTTCTTGTTTTGCCAGCGATTTGATGTACGTAATAATCTGCATCAGCCCCTCCTCGCCAAGCTGTCCCTCGAACGGCGGCATGATCGGGCGGAAGCCGGCCACCACCTTGGCCGCCGGACGCAAAATCGACTCGCGCAAATACTCTTCGTCGGCGACCACCGTCTGGCCATTCTCGAGCTTGACCGGATTGCCATAGACGCCTTCCAGCGGCGGGCATCGGCTGGTCGGGCTGCCGCCGCGGTGGCAGGTCGAGCAGCGCATCTCTTCGAACAGCCGCCGGCCCGCCTCCAGCGGCGTTTCGCCCGGTGTGCCGCCGCTCAGCCAGGCTTGGTAATCGCTGGGCTCCATCACGATCACACGCCCTTTCATCCGGGAATGCTCGGTGCCGCAGTACTCGGCGCAGAACAGGTGATATTCGCCCAGGCGAGTGGCCTCGAACCAGGTGTGGCTATATGTGCCCGGCAGCACGTCGCGCTTGACGCGGAAGGCCGGCAAAAACATGCTGTGAATCACGTCTTCCGAAATCATCTTCAGCCGCACCGGCTGTCCCAAGGGCACGTGCAGCTCGTTGATTTCGCGTTTGCCCTCGGGGTGCTGAAACTTCCACATCCACTGCTTGCCGACCACTTGCACTTCCAACGCGCCGGCGGGCGGGCGGTTGGCGTCGAAATAAAGCTGGGCGCCCCACGCGAAGATCACGCCCGCCAGAATCAGCGGCACGACCATCCAAATGATTTCGACCGCCCAGGCGTGATGGTCGGTGGTTGTGCGGTCGACGGTCGCCCCGCGCCGGTATTTGATCGCGAAAAACACGATCAAGAAGGCGATCATCATCGTGAAAAACATCGCCACGCCCAGTAGGAAGAAATAGAGCAGGTCGACCTGCGGCGCGTGGGTCGAGGCCTGCTCGGGCAAAAGCTGGAAGGTGGTGTTCATCGGCCCTCCCCTTCACCGGCCGCACCCTCACACCAACCCGAAGCGCCAGCGAGGCGGACCTGCCGTGTCATCGCCCACGTTGTGATGGTCCGACCCCATCGAGCTTGCCTCGATGGTGAAGAAGATGGCGGGCTAAACGACGCCGAGGCGTCTACCCCCGACCCCATCCAGCTTGTCTGGATGGTGAAGGAGAGGATCGGCGCTCGCCAACCGGCGCGGGTCTTATTCACCATCCAGGCAAGCTGGATGGGGTCTTCATATTTGCTTCGTCGAACCACTAGCTCACCGTCTTGTTCACCATCCGCGCGAGGCGGATGGGGTCAGGATGACGCAATGCCATCGGCGCCACTCAACGCGAATTCATTTTCCCGGAGGACCGTTTCGTCCCGCACCGCCCGCGAGCGCCGCCGCTCTTTCCGATACATCGCAATCAAAAAGCCGCCGAGCAGCAACATCGTCAGCGCCCCGCCCAGCCGCAGGGCGGCGGCAATCGCCAGGCCGTATTTGCCGGTCAGCGGGTCGTAGTGAAAGCACATCAACAGCACTTTCTCGACTGGCGTGCCGATGCGGCCCTGCGAGCTTTCAATCAACGCCATCCGCAGATAGCTGGGTTCGTATTCGATGCCATAAAAATAGCGCGAGAGCTTGCCATCGGGCGTGGCCACCATAATGCCGCTGGCGTGGGCGTATTGGTCGCATTTGGGATCGTAGCGATAGCGGAAACCCACGGATTCGGTGAGCCGCCGGACCGCCTCTTCATCGCCCGTCAGAAAGTGCCAGCCGGCGGCCGCGCCCTCGCGGCGATATGCCCGAACGTAGCTGGCTTTTTTTTCGGCCGCCAACTCGGTGGTTTCACGCGGATCGAAGCTGACCGTTACCACCTGGTAATCGTGGCCGATCGCGTATTTGATCGCCTGGCTGCTTTTTAGAAAACCATTGGCCACCTGCGTGCAAAGCATCGGGCAGCGATAGTAAACCAGCATCAGCACAACGGGCTGCTCGCGGAAATAGTCGCCGAGCTTGACGGTTTGGCCGGTCTCGTCGCGCAGCTCCAAGTCGAGCGGCAATTGCTCGCCCAACCGCTGGTCGATGCCGATTTGAGAGACCATGCCGGCCACTTGCCCCTGATTCGCCGGCGCGCGGTACGCATCGGCCCCAAACGGGCGCTGCGCGGAGGCGACAGCGAGAAGGGAAAGAAACGCAAGCAACGAGTACCCAGGATATCTCAGCCACACATTAAACGAACGACACACGGCCGGCGGCTGGGGCAGAGCCTTAGCGACGCCCCGGCACACAACGATGACAACATCAGTCATTGGCTGTCCTCCGTGGCTGGCGAGGAAGCCTCGGGTGCCGGCAGACCTTCTTGAGCCACAAGCTCCATCGCGCGCTCAACAGGTATCCGCACCATTCCCTGCTCCTGGTCAATCCAACGATACCGACGCAACAAGCGGTCTTCGGCAGCGCGGAGTTGTTCGAGATTGCGACTGGGCCTGGTTTCCAAACGCGGTTCGGGCGGTGTCTGGCTTTCCGCCAAAGGGCTTAGCACCGGGTCGTGTCGTTCAGCCCGAGCTTCGAACCATCCGAACAGCCAAATCAAGAACACGCAGGCCAGCGCCACCAGCGCCGCCAGCGCAGCGGCAAACGCCAGCATCGACGTGACGCGCACGTCGTGCAACTCGTGGCCTGCCGCGACTGAGGCGGCATCAGGCGGCTGCGTGACCGGCTCGCTCATCCGCGTCCTCCATCAGAATCGGATCGTACAACGGGGCGTCGGTCCGCGCCGACAGCCGCCAGGCGAACACCGCCAGCCAAAAACCGCCGATCGCCGCCAACGCCGCCGCAGTCTGCCAAGGCAGCGTCAGGGTGTCCGGGAAAAACGCGGGCACCGCCAACCAATAGAGATCGACCAGCCGCATGGCCAAGAGCCAAGCCACCAGCAGCGTCAGCCGGTGACTGTCTCGCTTCACGTCGCGCGACAGAAGCAGCAAGAACGGCGCGGCGAAATGAAATCCCATCAGCACGATCACCAACAGCTCATACCCGCCGACCGAGCGGTGCAAATACCACACATTTTCTTCCGGCAGGTTGCCCGACCAGATAATCAGATACTGCATGAACGAGACATAGGCCCAGAACATGACCATCGTCAGCAGCAGGTTGCCCAGGTCGTGGCGGCGGTCATCGGTGACAATGCGGTCCCAAGGCGGAAAGCGACTGAGCAGATTGGCGATCAGGACGACAAACGACATGCCGGCCAGTGACTGCCCGCCCATGTAAATAACGCCGTACATCGTCGAAAACCAATGCGGCTCGAGCGACATCACCCAATCGACGGCGGCCAGCGTGATGCCGAAGCCGTAGAGAATCAACCCCAGGCCGCTGACGCGCTGCAGCCACAGGCCGCGGGGCGATTCGCTATTGGGGTCTTCGCCAGGCGCCAAGAGACGCAGCAGCGCCGCCGTGCCGATCCAGACGGCGAAGTAAATGATGGCGCGCGTCTGCCAGCCGGCAACGTTGAGCCACCAGGTCTTGCGGAGCAAAAGCTCGTCGTGTTCGACGATCGACGGATCGGCCCATTCGTAGATGGTGGTGACGTTCAGGGCGATGGGCACGAAGCACAGCGCCATCAGAGGCACGGTGGCGAAGCCGGCTTCGGCGATGCGGCGGATGGCCAGTCCCCAGGCGCCGCCGGTGACACCGTGCAACATGGCGATGACCATCGTGCCGAGCGAAAGCCCCAACCAAAACAAAAACGCGACCAGGTAGCCCGCGAAGAATTCTTTCGATCCGCCGCCGTAGCCCGCCGCGCAAGCCAGCGCGCCGCCCACGCCGATCACCAGCGCAATCGCGCCATGCCGGCGCACATAGCCGTTGCGGTCGGCGGCGGTGTAGCTCGGCGTGTTGCTCATCTGCGCGTTCCCCGGTGTGAGAACTTGCGCCCGGTGGCTGGGGCAGAGCCTTGGCGATGTCCCGGCCGGTCGAGTGCGGAATGCGAAGTGCGGAATGCGGAATGCAACCGATCGTTCTTCCTCATTCCGGTTCCTCCCGCTCTTGCCGCTCGATCTCGCGGCGCCGGCGCTCGCCCTCTTCCGGCGGGCGCTGGTGTTCACGAATGTCGCGCTCCAGCTCGCGCTGCTCACGAGTGTCGCGCCGTTCGGCGGCTGCCCGGCCCTCGGCTTCCTCTTCGCCGGCCTCGGCGATTTGGTCGCGCTGATCCTGGGGCACGTCGGCCAGCCGAGCGTTCTGACTGCGCTGCAACACGCGGATGTAGGCCACAATCGCCCAACGATCGTGCGGCTCGACGCGGCTGGCGTAGCTGGGCATCGCTCCGAAACCGTTGCTGATCACGTCGTAAAAATGCCCCACCGGCGCCTGCCGCAGCCGGTCGATGTGATACGAGGGCGGTCGGCGGAAGCCGCGTTCGACAATCATTCCAAAGCCGTCGCCCACGCGGCTGTGGCAGGGCGAGCAATAAATGTTGAACCGTTCTTGCCCGCGGACCAGCAGGTCACGATCGACTTCCATTGGCAACTCTTCCACCAGCTTGCCGTCTTGCTTGCCAGTGTAAAGGGCTTCGTCCTCGCGCAGGTCGCCGCGGGCCACGGTGCCGGCGACCAGCGGGCGGGCGGAACTGCCGTTATCGTAGAAACTGCTCGCTTCGAGCGGCTCGTAACGCTGTTCGTCGTACATGTCGAGCATGTCGCAGCCGCCCGCGATTGCTAAGATTGCCAGTGCAACAAAATACCCACGCGCAGACATCGGCCGCGCCAATGTCGCCTTTCGCTCCGCGAAAGTAGCGCTACTTTCGCGGAGCGAAAGGCGACGATGAGCGAAGTCTGCTCGCGGCGCACGATGATGTCGATTGCACATCTTTCGATCGTGGTTCATGGCGTCACCTCGAAGATGTTTTCGGGCGATAGTTCGGCCAGAAACTGGCGTGTCTGGTCGATGCGAAACTGCGGATCGCGGGCTTCGATGCACAGAAAGAACCGATCGCGGCTGGCGCGTGCAAATTCGGGCACATTGAACACCGGATGATATGGCATCGGTAGCCCGTTGAGCGCGAACATGCCAAACAGCGCCGCAAACGACGCGATCAGCACCGTCAGCTCGAACGTGATGGGGATGAAGGCCGGCCAGCTATGCAGCGGGCGCCCGCCGACGTTGATGGCGTAGCTGTCGACCGAGGCGTAATACATCATGTAATAGGCCCCGAGGCCGCCGACGATGCCGCCGATGAGCGTCACCAGCGGCAGCCGCGTGCGGCGGAAGCCCAGCGCCTCGGAAAGCCCGTGCAGCGGAAACGGCGAATAGGCGTCCATCCGGCGAAAGCCGGCCGCATGCGCGCGGCGGGCCGCTTCGAGCAGTTCATCGCCCGTCTCAAATTCGGCCATCAAGCCATAGAGGCTAGCAGGAACGTTCATGCGGTCAAACTTCCTTGCAGCGCTGTAGGGTGGGACGAGCTTGCGAGTCCCACCATTTGGGCCGCGATCTTGTTTTGGGGCGGTCTCCTGACCGCCCGACGCGGGAGACCTTCGGCCGGCGGCCCGGCACAGTC
The DNA here is from genome assembly GCA_025927475.1 of Pirellulales bacterium. GTDB lineage: Bacteria > Planctomycetota > Planctomycetia > Pirellulales > JAICIG01 > JAICLL01. Next base: position 55,792 of record JAICLL010000015.1, on the reverse strand, counting down.
GGAAGACCGTGACAGAACGTGCTAACTCCGCAAGTGCTTGTGCCCGATGGTGGGACTCGCTGCGCTCGGCCCACCCTACGCGCGAAACGGCCATCGCTGACGTTTGCCATTCTTATTCTCCTTCTCCCGATGTTTCGCGCACCAACTCGCGCAATTCAAAAATCGAAATCATCGGCAAGAACCGGATGAACAAAAAGAACAACGTCAAGAACAAGCCCATCGAGCCAAACAACTCCGCGAAATCCCACACCGTGGGATAATACATGTGCCAGGCCGACGGCAGATAGTCGCGGTGCAGGCTGGTGATGACAATCACGAACCGCTCGAGCCACATGCCGGTCTGCGTGACCAGCGACAGCAAAAACAAGCACCACACGCTGCGCCTCACGGCGCGGAACCAAAAAAGTTGCGGCGCCAGGGCGTTGCAGCCGAGAATCGCCCAATAGCTCCAGGCATAGTGGCCCAGAGCGCGATTGATCGTCACATAACGCTCGAACGGGCTGCCGCTATACATGGCGTAGAACCACTCGCAAAAATAGCCGTAGCCCACCATGCTGCCCGTGGCCAGCATGATCTTGGCCATGTTGTCCAGATGTTTCAGCGTCACAAAGTCTTGCAAGCCGTACATCCAGCGCAGCGAAATGGCCAGCGTCATCACCATGGCGAAGCCGGAAAAAATCGCCCCCGCCACAAAATACGGCGGAAAGATCGTGCTGTGCCAGCCGGGCACGATGGCCACGGCAAAGTCCATGCCCACGATGCTATGGACCGAAATCACCAGCGGCGTGGCCAGCCCAGCCAGCAGCAGATAGGCCATCTGATAGCGATGCCAATGCCGTGCGCTGTTGCGCCAGCCCATGGCCATCATGCCATAAATGATGCGCGCGAAGCCGCGCCGCGAGCGGTCGCGCAGCGTGGCCATGTCGGGAATCAGCCCGGCATACCAGAACAACAGCGAAACCGTGGCATAGGTTGAGACCGCGAACACATCCCACACCAGCGGGCTGCGAAACTGCGGCCACAGATCCATTGTATTCGGATAAGGGAAGAGCCAATAAAACACCCAGGGCCGCCCCAAGTGCAACAACGGAAACAGCCCCGCGCAGGCCACGGCGAACAACGTCATCGCTTCGGCGAATCGGTTGATGCTGGTGCGCCATTCTTGCTTGAGCAGCAGCAAAAACGCCGAGATGAGCGTGCCGGCATGACCGATGCCGATCCACCAGACAAAATTGACGATCGGAAACGCCCAGCCGACCGGAATGTTTGTGCCCCAAATGCCGATGCCCGTGGCCAGCAGATAGGCCGTCGCATAAAGAAACGTCATCAGCAGCACGAAGCCCACGCCAAAACCCACCCACCAGCTTTTGGGCGTGCGCTGCGTGAGCACAATCGAGCTGATTTTGTCGGTGACCGAGCCGTAGGTGTGCCCCGGCTGGAGCACCGGCATGCCGCCGACGCGTGCGCCAGCCGACACCGTGGTGCTTTCCGGTGTGTGGTCGCTCATCGTTCCGACTCCTCGCCGACGCGCCGGTCGCGGGGATCGAGCGGCGGAGTGTCGGTCTCGGCGGGAGGATCCAGATCGGGATGCGGATTGTTCAGTCGGGCCAGATAGGTGGTGCGCGGACGGGTGTTCAACTCGGCCAGCAGGCCATAGTTCAATGGCGACTGCCGCAGCCGAGCCACCTCGCTGCTGGGGTCCTTTAGATTGCCAAAGACGATCGCGCGCGTCGGGCAAGCCTGCTGGCAGGCCGTGACGATTTCGCCATCGGCGATATCGCGGTTTTCCTTGTGCGCCTCGATTTTGCCTTCTTGAATGCGCTGCACGCAGAACGTGCATTTTTCCATCACGCCGCGGCTGCGCACCGTGACGTCCGGATTGTGCAGCATGGCCAACTGCGGCTCGTGGTCGTAGCCGAACAGCGCCTCGTAATTCAAAAAATTGAAACGCCGCACTTTATAAGGGCAGTTGTTCGAACAATACCGCGTGCCGACGCAACGGTTGTAAACCATTTGGTTCAGCCCCTCGGTGCTGTGCACCGTGGCGCCCACCGGGCAGACCAGCTCGCAGGGCGCATTCTCGCAATGCATGCACAACAGCGGCTGGAAAAAGACGTTGGGGTTTTCGAGCCCGCCGCGATAATAGCGGTCGATGCGCAGCCACTGCATCTCACGCCCGTGCGAGACCTGTTCTTTGCCCACAATGGGCGTGTTGTTCTCGGCCTGGCAGGCCACCACGCAGGCATTGCAGCCGATGCAGGCGGTCTGGTCGATCACCATGCCCCACGCATTGTCGGGGTCGGCCTTTTGTTCGGGATAAAGCGTCGGCAGCTCTTCGGGATGGTGCGTTTCTTCGCGCTGTTTCTCGTCGCCGGTGTGCTGCAGGAAATCAGGATCCTGCTCGAATTGTTCCCGCGTGCCCGACTGCACCAGATCGCGGCCTTGCATGCTGTAGTGGTCTTGTGTGGCCACGAGCGGATAGCGCCGGCCGGTCGCCGTGAGCACGGCGCCGGTGGCGAACCAGGCGTGCCGCGCTGGACGAATTCGATAGGCATCGACGCCGGCGCCCGTGCCCACCCGCCCCGACCGCGTGCGGCCATAGCCCAACGAGAGACTGACGCAGCCATCGGGGTGGCCCGGCACAATCCACACGGGCGCCTCGATCGTGCGCTCGCCCACCGCAATCTGCACGACATCGCCATTGGTCAACTGCTCGCCCTCGGCCAGTGCCGGGCTGACCAAGGCGGCGTTGTCCCAGGTCAGCTTGGTAAGCGGCTTGGGCAATTCTTGCAGCCAACCGTTGTTGGCAAACCGCCCGTCCCACACCGTCGGATCGGGGCCGAAGATGACTTCCACACCGCCGCTGGCGCCGTTCTGGCTGGAGGGCTGGTCGTTTTCGGCGAAGGTCAGCATCGGCTCGCGCGAGGCGCTCCTCGTGTCGGGCATGAGGCCGTCGTGTACCGCTTTTCGCCAGATCGAACCAAAATTGTCGGCCCCGATCCGCCGCTTCCAAAAGTCCTGCACAATCTCGAACGTCGATTGCTGCGCCTGCCCGGCCAGCACAGCCAGCAGCTCATGCGCGGTGCGGCCACCGTAGAGCGGCGCGACCAGCGGCTGCACGATCGTCGTCGTGCCGTCGAACGCCCGAGCGTCGCCCCACGACTCCAGATAATGCGCGGCTGGAAGGTGCCAATGGCAGAGGAACGACGTCTCGTCGTAGCTCTGCGAAAGGTGAACGCAAAATGGCACCTGCTTGAGCCGCTCGGCGAAGTCGAATTCGGCCGGCGAGGTATAAACCGGGTTGCCATCGAGAATCACCAGCATGGCGACCTGCCCGGCGGCCATGTCGTCGGTCAAGGTCTTCAGCGACTCAAGCTGATCTTCCGGGCGGGCCTCGACCGGCTCGATGTACTCAACGGTCTGGCCGATATTGTCCAGCTCACGGTTGATGGCATGCGCCAGCGCATGCACGATCGGCGGTTGTCCCTCGCCCGGCACCACCAGGCACGCCCCGCGATGGTCTCGCAAGTCGGCGGCCACCGTTTGCAGCCAACGCAGGTATTCGCCGGCGGGCACGCTCGGACGGCTGCGATTGGTCTCGACACCCAGTTGCTCGGCCAGCGCTCGCGTGAACGCTTCGACTTCCGAAGCGGCCAGCGGCAGGCGATGATCGGCTGTCGCCCCCGTCAGCCCCGGCGTGCTTTCAACCGCGTACAGCCGGTTCATGGTGGTGCCGAGCGTGCTCACGCGGCGGCGGTCAACGAAGGCCCGGGCATAACTTAAGCTGCCGGGCATGCCCACCAAAAAATCGGCGTCGAGCGAAAGCACCACGTCCGCCCGGTCGAAACGATAGACGGTGTCGATATACTCGCCGAAGGCCAGCCGCGCACCGGCACGCACGTTGTCGCGCCCACAAGGTTCGTACTGATGCCAGCGGGCCTCGGGCAATTCGTCCAACAGCGCAGTCAACTGATCGGCCAGCGTCGGCGAGGTGATCGTTTCGGTCAGGATGCGCAAGCCGCGGCCGCCGGCCGACCTCAGGGCCGGCAGTTCCGCTGAGATAGCCGTCAAAAACCTGTCCCAGGTTTGAATGCGCTCGCGGTGCATCACTGTTTGCGAACGGTCGGGATCGTAGAGCGAAAGAATCGAGGCCTGGCAAAAGGAGTCGGTGGCGCCCAGGCTGGCCGGATGGTCGGGGTTGCCTTCGATCTTGGTGGGCCGTCCCAGATGGCTTTCGACCAACAGCCCGGTGGCATAGCCGCCCAGTGTCATGGCGGTGGCAAAAAATAGCGGCTTGCCGGGCAGCACCTCTTCGGGCTGGCGGACATAGGGCACAATCTTTTCGTCGGGTTGGCGCAGGCAGCCCATCGCGCCGGCCAGGCCCAGCGAGGCGGCCATCAGCTTCAGAAAATGCCGGCGGCCGGACGCGTCGATCCACTCACCCGCCTGCCGCGGAAACTCGCGCCGCAAATACTCTTGAAAGCCGGGCGTGTCAGCCAGTTGTTCGAAGCTGCGCCAATACTCGCGCCCGCCCGAGGCCGCCAGGCGAGCGCGGACCGCCTGCCAGTCGGTCGGCGTGCTTGTTTCGGGTTGGAAGCCCTGCGCCATCCTAGCCACGCTTTCAATAAAACGACGTCCAGCCCCCCGGCTATTATGGCGAGTCTAAAAATTCTTGCTAGTGTCGTGCACGATAACACAACCGGGCAAATCGCTTCCCTGAAACCCCGATCCGACAAACATGGCAATCGGCGACTCGAAGTATTGCCGCCCGATCAACGTCCTGAGCCCCGGCTCGTCGTCGCCGGCATAGCTGACCGAGGCGCCCAGGCCCGTGAGAATTGCCGCGGCGTTCCGCTGCTTTCGCGTTCGCTCTAAGAAGCCAAGGCTCGCGCCGACCAAAAGCACCGTCACCAACAAAGCCTTCAAGCTGAATCGAAAACGGTGCGCGATGAGCCAGCGAAACGCCCTAGCGGCAGCGACGACAATCAGCGCTGCGGCCACGATCATTGCGGCGAAGAACCAACCGAGGCCAGCCTTTCGCCACAATTCGGCTCGCAGAGCCCAAGCAGCCAACAGTTCCGCCAACACGACGGTCAAAAGCAGCGTCCGAAATGTTGGATACCGCTTAGACTGAGCGACGGTTTCGCTGGAAGCTGAGTTCATCACCTGCATGCTTTGAGGCTAGGCCCCACGCGGTTGCCCGCAAGCAGGTCGTAGTCGCAGGCATTGCCCGTCCATCAATTTCCTGGCGGGCTGTACTCACTCACCCGTTGTGTTGCGCACGGGCTAGGGCGTATCCAAGATGTCCTGCCAACTCGCCGCCGTCGCTGCTCGTCGAGTCATCCGCTCAAGTCGTTCAAGATCAGTGATATTATCAAGCTGGTCGTACACTGTCTTGCCGGCAGGGCCGAATCGCTCTTCTCCAAACCAAAGAATTGACTTCTTTGCTTGCTTCTCTTTGCCCTCGTCCAGAATCATCAAATAGGTGTCTGATTCTTGCATCATTCGAACTCCCCGGAAAATTTCCGCGGCCACTTCTCGCTTGACTCGTAGGCCGGTCAACAGCAGCGCATCAGTCAGCAGCCTTTTTGCTCGGTCGAGCGGAGCTTCCTGGGTTAGCCGCTCGACGACGCGCTTAGCAACGGCCGCTAAGCCTTCCTCGAGCGTCTCACCTTCCGGCAGCCTGCCGAGCACCGCCAACGGCACCACGGCAAGGTCGCCGTTCAGCAATTCGTCAGCGGGCAGCTCCCAAAGCCGCACGACCTCATAGCCAAAATCCATCTTACCACGGCCAGGTCGAGCGGCGTAGTGGAGGGCGCCGCCCATGTTCGGATGCGCCGCACCAGGCCGAAGCAAGACGATCATCGTGTGCACGGGCACAAGATGATGAGCATAGAGCAGAGCGTTGTAAAGCAGCAGATCGGCGTGTTTCCGAGCCGATGCACTCGATTGAAATTCGATGTGGACGATCTCAACCAGCGGGTCGCCCAGCCCCACAACCAGATCAGCCGCCGCCGTGACGGTCGAGAGATCGACATTGAGCAGCGTCGTCGGCGAATCAGGCGGCCTGTCGAACGCCGCCAAAAAACCGCGGGGCTCTCGCGTCCCAGTGCTTTCAGCGTAGCATCGAAAGTCATGGCCATGTGAGCGTTCCCATTAGAGCTTGAACTCAGACGCCGCAGTCCCCTGCCCCAAATGCAACACCTCGCCCGGCGTGCCGGTGGCGGCCACGCGGCCTTGCCGCAGCACAATCACCCAGTCGGCCAACCGCTCGACTTCGCTCGCCGCATGGCTTACGTAGAGAGTCGGCAGTTTCCACTGGGCAACGACTCGCTCGAGGTAAGTGAGAATGCGGTCTTTCAGCGGAGCATCGAGCGCGGCCAACGGTTCGTCGAGCAAAAGCAGCTCAGGCCCGGCCAAAAGCGACCGCCCCAACGCCACGCGCTGCCGCTGCCCGCCCGATAGATTGCGGGGCATGCGGCCCAGCAAATCGCCCAGCTCGAGCACCTCGACCACTTGGGCAAAGTCGATCTTCCGCGCGCCGGCGGCGCGGCGGCGCTCGCCATAGCGCAGATTTTTTTCGACATTCAAATGCGGAAACAACAGATGGTCTTGAAACACCAGTCCCACGCGCCGCCGCTCGGCGGCCAGGCAGACACGGCGCGCTGTGTCGACCAGTGTTCGTTCGCCCAGCTCAATGAGTCCCGATTGCGGTCGCAGCGCGCCGGCAATCAGGGCCAACACCGTTGTTTTGCCGCTGCCCGATGGGCCGAACAGCGACGTCACCTGATGTTCGATCTCGAACGCCACATCCAGCTCGAAGCCGCTGGCGTGCCGGTGGCGGCAGCGAAAACTAAGCCGATTCACGCAGCGACTGCCTCCGCTCCAGCAACTCGCTGGCAATCAGGGCCGCGCACGCCAGCCCCACCGAAAGAAGCACCAACCGCCAACTGCGCTCCATGCCGCCGGGCCGATGCGAAAGGCTGTAGATGGCCAGCGGAATCGTGCGGCGGCCTTCGCTGCTGCCCAGCACCATGATCGTGGCGCCAAACTCTCCCAGGCAACGGGCAAACGCCAAGATGGCCCCGGCCAAAATGCCCCGGCGGGCTAACGGCAGAGTGACCGAAAAAAAGCTATCGACCGGTCCGGCGCCCAACCCGCGGGCGGCAATTTCCAGCCTCGGATCGACGCTCTGAAACGCCAACCGAATCGTCCTGACCAACAGCGGGAAACTGACGACGGCCGATGCGATCGCCGCGGCCCACCAGGTGAACACCAGCCGCACGCCAAACCACCGATCGAGCACGCTACCAACCGGTCCGCCCGGCGCCAGACACACCAAGAGCAAGTATCCGGTGACCACCGGCGGCAACACCAGCGGCAAGTCGACGCCGAGCTGGATCGCCCATCGCACGGCTTGCACCGGCCAGCGTCCGCCGGCGCCGCCACGCGCCAGCAAATAGGCAAGGGGTATCGCCATCGGCAGGCTGGCCGCAACCGCGCACACTCCCACCCGAAGGCTTAGCTCCAAGGCAGACCATTCGGAGGTGGTGAGCATGAGGAAGGGATAGGATTCGGGATTCGGGATCGGGGATCCGAGGCCGCGGGTCAGGGGTTCGCTTCGTTGCTTCTTGGGCCGCGATCAATCTTATCAGGCTGCGATGAAGAAGCTGAACCCTGAACCCCGAACCCTGAACCCTCTCCCGGCGGCTGCTCTGACCCCTCGTCTCGCGACCCAGCCTCGACAACGCCAAACCCTTGCTGGCGAAAAATCGTGAGCGCCTCGAGCGATTGCAGATGCTTGTAGAGCGCCCTGGCGGCTGGCTTCTCGGCGGCGGATTTTAGGAGCGCCAATTGATAAACCACCGGTTCGCTTAGTTCCAGGGCGATGGGAAACGCCGTCCGCACTTTGTCGGAAATGACGGCGTCGGTGGCATAGACAATGCCCGCCTCGGCCGCGCCGGTTTCGACGTAAGAAAGCGCCTGCCGCACGTCGGTCCCGGCGACTACCTTGTCTTGCACGCCATTCCAGATGTTCAGTTTTTCGAGCGCCTGGCGGCCATAAATGCCCGCCGGCACCGCCTCGGGATCGGCCATCGCCAGATGGCGAACCGAATCTTTCAACAAATCTTCGGGCCGGGTGATGACCACTTCGGACTCGACGGGCACGATCACCACCAGCCGGTTGCGCAGCAGCGAAACGCTCTCGGCCACCAGGCCCTGGTCGGTCAGGTGCTGCACCCATTGCCGGTTGGCCGACAGGAACAAATCGGCGTCGACCCCGGCGGCGATTTGTTCAGCCAGAAGGGCCGACCCTGCAAAGCTGCATTTGACGGCGACCGAGCGGCTCGTCTGTTCATAATTGGCGGCGACCGTTTCGACCGGCTCTTGGGTGCTGGCCGCGGCCAACATCACCACGGTTTCCTGCGGGCGTTCGGCGGAGGCGCCGCTGGGCTTGGCCGGCTGCGAACGCGAGCAACCGGCCGCGACGCACGCCCACATCACATAGCAAGTTATCCGCCACAGATCGCCGCGCATGGCATTGCTCGTTTGCTGAAGACAGCCGCACCAGCCCCCTAACCCGGGAAATTTATCAGCCCATACGGCCGTGCGCAGACTGCTCGCTTAGGCTTCGGGTTGGTGTGGACTGATGAATCAGCCGGAATAGCGCGTTGTACCCCCGCGGCAGGCCAACGTCAATCATCAACGGTCAATCGCCGTAAGTCGTTTTTCCGCATTCCACGGCGCACGGCTTTTGCAAATTTGCACAAGCCGTGAAAACTCGTGAAATCTCATTACTCGCCCCATCGCCAGAGGGGTTTTTTCGCGACTCGAACTTCAAGCACTTACGTCACGTCGCGTCGCCGTTTCGCTTTCACCTAAAGCACGCCGTGGGCGAGCGCCAGGCCGCGAATGCTGGTAGTGTCCTAATCGTGCGGCACCGCTGGGTCCATGGCCGACGATGTGGCACAGCCGCCCCCGGCTGTGATTGCCGCCAACGGCGGCGTTGACCGGCCTACAGCCGAGGGCGGCTGTGCCACATGGCTCATGCCAGCACCCGCTGTTAGGAAGCCACCCGAATGCTGGTTCGCGTTCGGACAAAAAAAGCCGCCGGAGAAAAACATGCCCTTCCGTTCTTCGTTGGCTTTTGTTCAGATTCTCCTGTTGGCTCGGGCTCAACAGGCCGGTCCCGCTCGCTCGCTTGCGGAAAACCAGCCATACCTATTCCAGATGCGCGCGGCAACGTATTGGTGTTGACTGACTTGCGTCAACGTTCTGAACCATCGACTTAGTCCCATGCAAGCGCATTCTCGCTTCGCTCCGCGAGTATGTCTGCTTTCCCCGACCTCTGGCCTCTGACCTCTGGCCTCCGACTTCTTCTCGCCCCTCTTCCCGCATTCTTTCTGAAAACTGGCTTGGTGGGTTTTCCGCGGCGAAAACATAGGGAACAGCCCCCCTCGGCTCCCCGTGACGGGGTAGCTGTCGATCTCTGCCCACACTAGCGACTTGCCCTACCCCGTGATAGAAAGGTCATCGATGCCAGATCTCTCCAGCGATCGAATCAGGGTAATCGTCGGCGACATCACCACGCTGGACGTCGACGCCATTGTGACCGCGGCCAACGAAGCGCTGGTCGGCGGCCACGGCGTCGATGGGGCGGTCCACCGCGCCGCGGGGCCGGGCTTGTTTGAGGAATGCCGCACCTTGGGATATTGTCCCGAAGGTGAAGCGCGGATTACCCAAGGTCATCGGCTCCCAGCGAAGCACATCATCCATACCGTGGGGCCGGTCTGGGAGGGCGGCGACTTCGGCGAAGCAGCGCTGCTGGCGTCATGCTATCGCGAATCTCTCCAATTAGCGGAAACACACGATCTAAGCACCATCGCGTTTCCGTGTATCGCCACCGGATCGCATGAATATCCGGCCGAAGAGGCATGCGATGTAGCCGTTCACACGGTTCGCGGCTGGCTGGCGAACCACAAACTGCCAGCCGAAGTCATTTTCTGCTGCTACGAAGAGAGCGACTCCGTGTTGTACCGCGGCCGGCTGGCGAGCCTATCGGCGTAACTCTCAGTCGCCTTTCAGCGAGCACCCCTGGCCTCTGACCTCTAGCCTCTGACGCCTCGCCTCCGGCCCCTTCCCTGAACCCCGAACTCTCTAACGGTCCATATCGCAACTCAGCCCGCCCGCCGCGGGCAAATATGCGCTGCGCACATAGTCGATCACCATGCGATGCGCGCTGAACCGCCAGGCGAGCGAGGCGATCGAGTTCATCATCATCTTGATCCAATGCCGCGGCAGGCCGTCGATGTCGTGGTCGTAATAGAGTGGAATCACCTGGTCTTCGAGCAGGCGGTACAAATCGGCGCCGTCGCGGCGGTCGTTCACTTCGTCCGAGACGTGGCTGGTGCCCTTGCCGATGGCAAAGCCGTTGTTGCCGTCGTAGGCTTCGGCCCACCAACCGTCGAGCACCGACAGGTTCAACCCGCCGTTGAGCACCACCTTCTGGCCGCTGGTGCCCGAAGCTTCCAAGGGGCGGCGCGGGTTGTTCAGCCAGACATCGACGCCCTGCACCATGTGGCGGCAGACGTTGATGTCGTAGTCTTCGATAAAAGCCACCCGCCCGGCGAAGCGCGGGTCGTGCCGCAGGTTGGCGATTTTCTTGACGAGCTGCTTGCCCGGCTCGTCGGCGGGGTGCGCCTTGCCGGCGAAAATCATTTGAATCGGCCGCTGCGAATCGTTCACCAGGTCCGACAGCCGGTCGAGATCGGAAAGGATCAGGTCGGCCCGCTTGTAGGTCGCAAATCGCCGGGCAAAACCAATGGTCAGCACGTGCGGATCGAGCATATTGCGGGCGGCTTCGACCACCTCGTCGCTTTCGCCCCGCCGCCGACATTGCCGGCTGACCCGCCGCCGCACGAACGACAGCAGCAGGTTTTTCAAGGCGTAGTGCGTTTCCCACAGCTCGCCCGGATCGACGTGATGAATGCCCTGCCAGGCGTCGGCTTCGTACATTCGCTTGAACCAATCGACCGGAAAATTGCGGTCGTAGAGTTGCTGCATCTGCCAGGCCAACCAGCTCGGCACATGAACGCCATTGGTAATGTGCCCGATGGGAATCTCTTCTTCGACGCGCCAAGGCCACAGGTGGGCCCACATGCGGCGGCTGACGTGTCCGTGCAGCGAGCTGACGGCGTTGGCCCGCCGCGAAAGCTTCAGCGCCAGCACGGTCATGCAAAACGTTTCGCCGCCATTGTGCGGCTCGACGCGGCCCAGCCCCATCAATTGATCGAGCGAAATGCCCAACCGGTCGCGCAGCGGCCCCAAGTGTTCTTCAATCAGCCCGGCGTCGAAACGGTCGTGCCCGGCGGGCACCGGTGTGTGCGTGGTAAAGACGGTGTGCTGAGCGATGTCGCGCAGGGCTTCGTCGAAACTGAGCCCGTCCGACTCCATCATGTCGCGGATGGCCTCCAGCGTGGCGAACGAGCTGTGACCTTCGTTCAGGTGAAACACGCCGGGCGTGATGCCCAGCGCCTTCAAGGCCCGCACGCCGCCGACGCCCAGCACCAGCTCTTGCCGGATGCGCGTGCGATGGTCGCCGCCATACAGCCGGCTGGTCAGCTCGCGGTCTTCCGGGCTGTTGCCGTCGACGTCGCTGTCGAGCAAGTACAAATGCACGCGGCCCACTCGCATCAGCCACACCTTGGCCACAAGCTGGCCGGTGCGCGTTTCGATCGTCACATGCACCGGCTGCCCGTCGAGCCCGATGGCGGGCGACATGGGCAGGTTTTCGACCTTGGTGTCCAGGTACTCTTGCTGCTGATAACCCTCGTGATCGAGGTGCTGCTTGAAATAGCCTTGATCGTAAAACAGCCCGACGGCCACAAACGGCAGGCCCAGGTCGCTGGCCGTTTTTACATGGTCGCCCGAGAGCACGCCCAGGCCGCCCGAATAAATGGGGGCCGACTCGTGCATGCCGAACTCGGCCGAAAAATAGGCCACCGGCTTCGATCCCAGCACGCCGGCATGGGTGCTGCCCCAGGTTTGGATGTTGCTCAGATACTCTTTCAGCCGGCGATAGGCGTAGTTGATGCGGCTATAGAGCACCAACTCGGCGGCCCGCATTTCGAGCCGTTCGGGCGTGAATTCGGCCAGCAGGGCGATGGGGTTGTGGTCGAGCTGCCGCCAGCGGATGGGGTCGAGATCGCGGAAAAGATTGATCACTTCCGGCTGCCAGCTCCACCACAGGTTGTTGGCCAGCGCCAGACACTTGTCGTAGGGTGTGGCAGAGCCAACGCCCGCAGAGGCAAGACGTTGCGGCAGACTCATTTCAACCGGTTCAATTTCGGTTTGGCTCATCGACTCCGTCCCTCGGCCCGAATAGATAGATTCGTCATTATAGCGATTCTAGAGAATGGAGCGACCCCAGATTCATTGACCATGCCCCTGGCCGTTGTTAGACTTGCGTGTTTTCCGCCCGGTAAAACATGTCGGCGGGGCAGCCAGGCGATGTCGCTGGTAGCCCCGGCCTTGGTGGCCGGCCGGTTGCTGGTCGCGCGGCCGTGATTGACGAATGCGCATGGCTGGTGGTTGGGGCAGTGCCTAGGCGATGCCCCGGTTAATCAAATTAAGGTAGGAATCGATTTCGCTCGCCACCGCCGGGCTTGCCCCGGTGGAGCGATGACTGACAAGCTAGCATCGGCGATAACGATCCTTTTTTTCGTTTCGGCTTTTCGTACGCCGCCTCCGGCGGCGTACGAAAAGCCGAAATTAAGGGGTGGGTTTTTTCAGGTGTCTAGCTGACCAGTCATCGCCCGACGGGGACAAGCCCCATCGTGGCGGAACACATACCGAAAACCTCGAATAGAGTTAATCAAGGAACATCCTGATGGCCAAAGCTGTGAAAACCAAGTCCGCCAAGAAGACCAAGCCCGCCAAAAGCGGTAATGCCAAATCGGCCAAATCAGCCAAAGCCAAGCCACTGCTCAAAGGCTCGAAAGAGCGGGCGCTGAAGAACGGCAAGCCCGCCTCGGCCAAGCCCGCCCGCAAGGAAAAATACGTCTACTCCTTCGGCCCCGGCGGCACCGACGGCGACGCCAGCATGAAAAACCTGCTCGGCGGCAAAGGCGCCAACCTGGCCGAAATGACCAAGATCGGCCTGCCCGTACCCGCCGGCTTCACCATCGGCACCAACGTCTGCACTTATTACTACGACCACAAACGCAGCTATCCGCCCGAGCTGCGCAGGCTGGTCGATCAGGCCATGGCCAAGGTCGAGAAAGAAATGGGGGCCAAGTTCGGCTCGACCACCAACCCGCTGTTGGTTTCGTGCCGCTCGGGCGCCCGCGAGTCGATGCCCGGCATGATGGACACCGTGCTCAACATCGGCCTGAACGACCAGACGATCGAGGGCCTCATCAAGCAGTCGGGCGACGAGCGCTTCGCCTGGGACAGCTATCGCCGCTTCGTGCAGATGTACGGCGATGTGGTGCTCGACATGAAGCCCAAGACCAAGGAAGACTCCGATCCGTTTGAGGAGCTGCTCGAAGCCAAAAAGCACCAGGCCGGCGTGAAGCACGATCACGAGCTGAACGCCGGGCAGCTCAAGGAGTTGGTCGCTGAGTTCAAGCGAGCCATCAAGCAAGGCACCGGCAAAGATTTTCCCACCGACCCGATGGACCAGGTGTGGGGCGCCATCGGCGCCGTCTTCGGAAGCTGGATGAATGACCGGGCGGTGGTCTATCGCCGCACTTACGGCATTCCGCACGAGTGGGGCACCGCCGTCAACGTGCAGGCCATGGTCTTTGGCAACCTGGGCGACGACTGCGCCACCGGCGTGGCCCTCACCCGCAACGTGGCCGTCGGCACGCCGGGCATCAACGGCGACTATCTGATCAACGCCCAGGGCGAAGACGTGGTGGCCGGCATTCGCACGCCCAAGCGCATCGAAGAGACCCTTGAACAAGACATGCCGCAGTCGTTCAAGCAACTTCGCGACATCGGCCGCAAGCTGGAGAAGCACTACAAAGAGGTGCAAGACCTGGAGTTCACGGTGCAAAAAGGCCGCGTGTGGATGCTCCAGACGCGCAACGCCAAGCGCACCGGCTTTGCCGCCGTGCGCATCGCCGTCGACCTGGTGAACGAGGGACTCATCAGCAAAGACGAAGCTTTGCGGGCCAAGCGCATTCCCGCCGACGACCTGAACCAGCTTTTGCAGCCGGTCTACGATCAGCAGTCAAAGAAGAAGGCCAACGCCGAAGGCCGCCTGCTGGCCAAGGGCATCAACGCCGGTCCCGGCGCGGCCTCCGGCAAGATCTGCTTCCACGCCTCCGACGCTGAGGCGCTCTGGCAAAAGAACAACCATGTCGAGTTGATTCTCGTGCGCCGCGAGACCAGCCCCGAAGATCTCCGCGGCATGAAGATCGCCAAAGGCATTCTGACGGCGTTTGGCGGGGCCAGCTCGCACGCGGCCCTGGTCAGCCGGCAGATGGGCAAAGCCTGCATCGTCGGCTGCGGCGATCTGGAAATCGACTATCGCCAAAAAACCGTCACCGCCGGCAGCAAGGTGCTGCGCGAGGGCGACGTGATCTCGATCGACGGCTTTACGGGCGAGGTGTTTCAGGGCGAGGTCGAAGCCCGACCGAGCGAAGTGATTCAAGTGCTTTTGCACAAGACGCTCAAGCCCGAAGAATCGGAAACCTATCGACGCTATGCGCAGCTCATGACCTGGGTCGATTCTGCCCGGCGGCTGCGGGTGCGCACCAACGCCGACGAGCCGAAGCAGGCCAGCGAGGCGATTGCCTTTGGGGCCGAGGGCATCGGGCTATGCCGCACCGAGCACATGTTCTTCGGCCACATCGACGAATTCCGCGAAATGATTCTGGCCGACACGGTCGAAGACCGCGAAAAGGGCCTGGCCAAGCTGTTGCCTTTCCAGCGCGAAGATTTCGACGGCCTGTTTCGGGCGATGCACGGCAAGCCGGTGACCATTCGCCTGCTCGATCCGCCGTTGCACGAATTCCTGCCGCACGAAGCCGCCGAGCAACAGGCGCTGGGCCGCAAGATTGGCATCTCGGCCGAGACAATCGCCCGCCGCGTCGAAGAGCTGCACGAGTTCAACCCGATGCTGGGCCACCGCGGTTGCCGCTTGGGCATTGTGTATCCCGAAATCACGCGGATGCAGGCTCGCGCCATTTTCGAGGCCGCCTGCGACGTGAAGCGCGACGGCGTGAACGTGTTGCCCGAAGTGATGATTCCGCTGGTCGGCTTTTTGGCGGAGTTCAAAGACCAGGAAAAAATCATCCGCGAGACGGCGGCCAAGGTGTTTGGCGAAAAGGGCGTGAAGGTCGACTACCTGGTGGGCACGATGGTCGAGGTGCCACGCGCCGCGGTTCGGGCGGAAGAGATCGCCCAGGGCGCCGAATTCTTCAGCTTCGGCACCAACGACCTGACGCAGACGACGCTCGGCATGAGCCGCGACGATTACGCGGGCTACATCAACTACTACCGCGAGCACGACATTGTGCCCAACGACCCTTTCCAAACGATCGACCGCGACGGCGTCGGCCGACTGATGCGGATGGGCGTCGAGGATGGCCGCAAGAGCCGCCCCAAATTGAAGGTCGGCATTTGCGGCGAGCACGGCGGCGACCCAGCCAGCGTGATTTTCTGTCACGAGATCGGGCTCGACTATGTGAGCTGCTCTCCTTTCCGCGTGCCCATTGCCCGGCTGGCTGCAGCCCAGGCGGCGGTGGCGGAGAAGTTCGCTCGGAAGAAATAGGGTTCAGGCTTCAGGGTTCAGCATTTTGGCGCAGGGCTCAGTCGTCGGCGCGACGCGGATTGGTCGCTCACGCCGCGGATGATTCTGCGTTCGGCGTCTGTAGGGTACGGACTCCGTGCCGTAAGCCAATCCGCGAGGGGCGAATCCGCGTCGCGTCACATTTCGCGCATTGTGAACGCTGTGCCTTCTGTAGGGAAGCCAACAGGACACCCGGACGCCGGCGACGGGCAGCCGAGAAAGTGGGCCGACCCGGTGACGAATCGCGAACGCCTTCGTTTAGACCGCGGGCATATCGATCCCGTTACCGGCCATCCGTATAACAACCCCAATGCTGCCGTTGACCATGTGCATGGTTATAATGCAGATGGCAGTAGAATACTCGATCCCACTACCAACGATCCTCATTTTCCAACGACCGGCACGTGACCATGAAGGCTGCGGACATTTTTAAAACGGCCGGCGGGCGCGTGTGTGCTTGGGTTGAACAGTCCGACACCGTACACCTGAAGGCGGTGAACGAGCACGGCGATCCCGTCGAGCTCACCGCTGAAGAGTTAAAGGCGCTGATTGAGGAGTTGTCGCGGTTGCACGGCGTGGTGAAGAACGACGGATAACCAAGTCGAAGGCGCGGCAAGCGCTGCGCCATAAGCCAAAGCCGAATGACAAGAAACCGCGAAAGCCGTGAATCGCGCGCTGCTCAACAAGTTGTGGAAACTCGCGGGCGAGCGCTGCGACTATTGCCGCATGCCCGAGCGGTTTGATCCGTTGCCCTTCCAGGTGGACCACATCATCGCACGTCAACACGGCGGCGCCACGATTTTGGAGAACCTGGCCTGGAGTTGTCTTCATTGCAACAAGCGCAAGGGGCCTAATATTGCGGGCATCGATCCAGAATCTGGCGAACTGGCAGCTTTCGCCGCGAGCTTTCGGGGGCATTGAGCCCCAACGCGAGCTTCGATGACAACTGGCGGAAGCTTTGTTGGCTCAAGGAACAGGGCGTCGATGCCACACAGAAATAATCATGGAAGCTCAAGCGCCGCCTTGAGACACCCCTCGATTTGACCCATCAGCGCCGTGGATAGTTCTCCGATCTTCGCGATGATCAATCGCTGATCGAACGTCAATAGTGGGTGATGCACGATGCGTCGAGCGGCTGATGCCGGCAAGAATGGTGCCGGTGATCCGATGGTTGAGAACGTCCGTTTGAGCAACAAGCGCGGGCCGGACCTTGCTGCCCGTCCGATCGCTAAATGGGTAATCGACCAGGACCACGTCGCCGCGAGACACGTTCATGATTTGCGGCGCGGGTCGAGGTCATCATAGATGTCCATTTGCGGATCGTCCCAGCCCGCTCGCTGGCCGAATTGCCGCAACTGGAACATGCGTTCTGGTTCGGTCACAGGATCGTCCTCGAACAACGCCTTGAAGCGCTCATATACCTCCGCCCGCAGAAGCACGTAAGTCGACTGTTGCGCGGGGTCGCAGACACGAATCGGCACTTCGCCGAGATGGCGGGCTTCACTCCATTGATCTTCGGTTAGGCGGATGGGCATGCGTTTTTAACCTTCCTGAAAGCGCCCCGCGGGCCTTTCCGGCATAAATCGAGACCCCTTGCTCGCGTGCATTATACCACCGCGATCGTGGCGGTGGTAATTGCGCACCGCCCGCACCACCTTTCGCGCCTACGAAAGCTGCCGTCGAAGTGCCGGCTCCGCATCTACAAGGAAGCGATGCGAGGCTTTAAGCCGTACTCGCCCTTCAACGAACAGTGCGTGGGCCTTGGCTCAACTTTTAACCGTTACCAGTTGAGCACGGAGCGTCGCCACAAACGGATGACTGACCCCACAGGTCTCCGAGATCCAGCGATCGGAGTTTTGCGACCATTTGGGGTCGCCCAGCAGCGGGCCGACGGCCCGCAAATAGACCGAGCCGGCGCGGCAGTCAGGTGTACCGCACTCCCTGGTGCTCCGGCTCAAAAAACGCCGGCAACAGGCTGTCGACGCGGAGCAGCCCTTCGCGCGTGAGCGTAATGCGGTCGCCGTCGATGGTCAGATAGCCATCGCCGGCGTACTCGGTCCAGGCGTCGCGCCACTCGTCCAAAATTTCGACGCCGAACTTTTGGCGGAAATAGCCGGCGTGGATCTGGCCGGTCTTAAGCTGCAAGATCAGCTCGCGCACCAGAAGCTGGTGCGGCGTCGGTCGCAGGCCGCGATAGAGCGGCAGCTCGCCCGCTTCGAGCGATTCCAAATAGTTGCCCCACTCGGTCAGGTTTTGGTAGTGAACGCCCGAAACGTGTCCGAAGCTGGCCACGCCGGTGGCCAGCAGATCGCTGCCGCGCCACAGGTTGTCGCGATAACTAAAGTTGACCTTCGCCTTGTCTTTGACCAGCGTGTAGGCGCTGGAGATCTGATAGCCAGCCGCCAGCAACGCGTCGTAAGCGTAGTTCTGCCAGGCTCGCTTGGTGGGCCAGTCGGCCACCGGCGTCTCGACCTGGTTGCCCAGAATGTCGCGCGAGTAAACCGTGTTGAAGGGCAGCTCCATTTGATAAATCGTCACACTGTCGGGCGAAAGCTCGATGGTGCGGCGAATGCAGTCTTTCCAGTTGTCCCAGGTCTCGCCCACCATGCCGCTGATCAGGTCGATGTTGACGTTGGGAAAATCGAGGGCCGCAATCCAGTCCCACGCTTTGTAGATTTCAGCCGAAAGATGGGCCCGCCCGTTCTCTTCCAGAATGGCGTCGCTGAAGTTTTCGACGCCCAGGCTGAGCCGCGTGACGCCCAGCTCCTTGAGCGTGGCCAGCTTGGGCTGCGAGAGCGTGCCCGGCTCGCACTCGAAGGTGACCTCTTCAGCGTGCTGCCAGTTGATGTTGGCCCGCAGCCGATCGACCAATGAAGTGAGCTGCCGCGCGCTGAGAAACGAAGGCGTGCCGCCGCCAAAATACACAAAGCGGAAAGGCCGCCCGCCCATCACGCCCAGCCGGCTGACCAGCTCGATTTCTCGGGCGAGCGCCGAGACGTAGCGCTCGACGTCGGGTGCGGCCTTGTCGGTATAGACGCGGAAATAGCAAAACTTGCAACGCTTGCGGCAGAAGGGAATGTGCAAATAAAGCCCCAGGGGCACCTCGCGCGGCGGGGAGGCCAGCGCGGCGCGCACGTCGCCGAGTCCCTCGGCCGTCCATTGTGAGAACGGGGGATAGTTGGCAATGAAATAGCTGCCGACTTCGGTTTTGGTCGTTTCAGTCGTCATTCGATTTGGTGTTTGTTGATCGCCGCCGATGGCGAACGTTTGTAGGGTGGGCCGAGCGCAGCGAGCCCCGCCTTTTGGACGGCGCGGCGATGTGTTTCCTGGGCGGCCGTTGGTGGTACTCGCTGCGCTCGGCCCAACCTACTTCTCCGCGTCTCCTCTTCTCCGCGTCTCCTCATTGGTTTCCGGACTATCGCGCGCCAAAGCAGAATAGATCTCCGGCGTCGTTGCCAATCACCATTTTACCCTGTGCCACGGCGGGCGAGGCCGAAAATCGGCCGCCGGCCTCGTATTGCCAAACCTGCTTGCCGGTTTTCAGCTCCCACATGATCAGCTCGCCCCGCTGCGTGCCGACCACCACACGGTCGCCCACCGCCACCGGCGACGCGTCGATGTTGGCCCGCGCGGCGGTGCTCCAAGCTTCTTGGCCGGAACGGGCGTCGAGCGCGTGCATCATGCGGTCGTGCCCGCCAAACAGCACTAGCCCCGCCGCCACCGCCGCCGACGACTTGACCTGTTGACCGGAGCGTTTGGGTTCGTAGCTCCAGGCGATTTCCGACTTTCGCCAATCGACGGCCAGAGTGCGTCCGCCCTGCGTGCCAAAATAGACGCGGTCGCCGCTGGCAGCCGGCGTGCTAAGCGTGGGATCGTCGATCTCGATTTTAGCCACGGCTTCGCCCTTGTCCAAATCGACCGCGTGCAGCTTGCCATCGCAGCCGGCCAGGAAGCAGCGATTGCCCGCCACGCTGGGAGCGCACTTGAGCATGTTTTCGATGGAGTATTGCCAGACGGGCGAGCCGTCGGCGCATTTCAGGCAGGTGAGCTTGCCGTCGTTGGAGGTGAAGAGCACGCAATCGTGGTAAAAATTCGTGCCGCCGTTGATTTCGGCCTCGGCGGAGATACTCCACTTTTTCTCGCCCGTGGCGGCGTCGAGGGCGAAGAACACGCCGTCGGCATCGCCCACATAGACCACGCCGTCGCGGACGCCCGCCGCCGCCTGGAAACCCAACTCGGTGTGCAGTTTCCAGCGCTCTTCGCCGCTGGACAGATCGAGGGCGTAAAAATCGCCGTCGAGGCTGCCCACATAGACCGCGTCACCGACGATGACCGCGGTGGCCTCGAACGAGCCGTTCTTGAACGAGCGTTTCCAGAGCACCGCCGGCCGGTCGGGCAGTTTGCTGTCCGAAACGCCCGTGCAGCCCGCCACGCCGCGAAACAGCGGCCAAGCGTCGGCCGCGGCGCTTTCGCGCAAAGAATCGCGAGGCGAAACGTCGGCCGCGCCGGCGCCAGGTGCAGCCAGCGCGAAAACAACGGCCGTGATCACGACGATACCGCAAGGATGAATCATTGTTGCAATGTATAAACGATCCCCAAAACGATCCAAAGCGCTCCGAGCATCCATGCAGGCAAAAAGAATAAGCTTCCACCGCGGCTCGGAGTAAACCAATGGCCATTGGCTTTTAGCAGGCGGTAGGACAAATCGAAAATCAGCACGAATAAGCCGCCGAAGAGCGTGAGAGGGCCTTCCTCGCTTCTGCCGGTAAGCGCTCCAATGCCATATGCAATCGCGAACGCGAGGGCGATGATCACCAAGCCCGGCAGATTGAAAATGAGGATGCCCATACGGTTTTTTAGCGGGGCCACGGACCTGTCGGGCGTGACTAAGGAGCGGGCGAAAAATAACTTCGGCAATTGTCTTGGCCCTCACCTGACCTCTCCCGGAGGGAGAGGGATGTGTATGTCGAAGTTATTTTTCGTCCGCTCCTAACACAGGCGCAAGCATCAGTGCAAGTCGAGCCATTGACGCAACGACGTCTCGAGGATCGCGCCATCTCGATCCGATAGCTCGCCGATCTTCCGCGTAACCAAACGCTGATGGATCGTCTGAATCGCACGCTTCACTGCGGTTGGAACATTCAACCCTGCGGCCTTCCAGTCCTGCAATACAAATTCCTTCGGCAGAAGCGCCGTTAGCTGACTCGTAAGCGCCACGATGAAGAGATCCTGTGATACGTGCGGCGATCCGACGACGACAGCAGGTCGTACTTTTGCACCCGAGAGATCTGAAAACGGATACCGAATGAGAATGACGTCATTCTTCGAGTAGCTCGGCATAGATATCATCGGCGGGGTTGTCCCAGATGGGGCCTAACGAACTTTCGCTGACCTTTAGCCAAAACTCCGCATCATCGCCGGATAAAATCGTGACCAGTAACTCCGTTCCCTCGGGAACGTCAACCTTCTCAGCGAATTCGACCCTTCCATCTCGAATCACCGCACGAACCGTGTTCAACATCGTAGTCGCCCTCGGATTTGCATCGTTCACTTCCTGCGTTTATTTTACCACATCGATTGAGGAAAATCCCCACGCGTATTTCGCAAACGCCTCCAACTCATCGTAGTTGTGCCGCCAGGTGGTGTACATCGCGCCCTGGATGCCTTGCAAATCTTTGCCGGCGGCAAGCCACGGTTGGATCGACTCGGCGCTGCCGTCGTAATAGCCGGCCAAAACCTGCTGGTGCCCGCGACCGGCAAAAAACGGCAAGCTCTCGTGCGGCTTGGTCGAGTTCCAATTGATGATGATCGCGTCGCGCGGCAAGCCCTCCCACGAACCCGCCAAATCGCCGTTGACCAGAAAAAAATCTTTCACCGCATTGTGATGCGGATCGAACATGTCCGACCAGAAGCAGAGCCGCGCTTGGGGATTGATCTGCCGGACTACTTCGACACAGCGGCGTACATTTTCGGCCAGCAGTTCGCCGGCGGTGCGGCCGGGGCGAAGTTCGTCTTCCGTCCAGTTGGCCACGCGGATCTCGTCGTGGCTCAGCATATAGGTCTTGGGGTGGAAAAGCTTCTCGACCCGCTCCACCTGGTCTTTCAAGATTTCGAATACGCGCGGCTCGGCCAGCGAACAGGGCACCTGGTTGTCATAGATCGTCACCGCGTGATAGAAACTGGCCCGCAACGGTTGGCCGTCCTTGATGCGCGAGCCGGCGGGAATGGTCAGCAGCGGCGGTTGGTGATAGACTTCAAAACCGCCTTGCCATTGGATCGAGCCCATCCGCGGATCGCGCAGCTCGGCGTAGTCGCGGCCTTCCTGATACACCGTGCCGTTTTCGCCGGCGATCGTGAGCGGGCAGCCGGGCCGCCGCAACAGGTTGATGAACGCCGTCTCTTCGAGCCGCGCGTCGTCGAGCCACAGCTTGCCGGTCCGTCCGCCCCAGGCCCCCACATAAAACCTCACCTCGTCGTTGTCGAGGCTGTTGAACACGATATGGTGTTCGGTCCAGTCCTGATCGGGCTTGACGCCCAGATTGCTCTGCGAGAGCTTTTGGCCCGACGCCGATAGGGCGAACATATGAACATCGCGGGCCGGCTCGAACCCCTGCGTTTTGATCCAGATCGAAGCGTGGTACTGCCCCCACGGATGCACTTTGACGAGTTTTGAAACCCGGGCGTTTCCGCTGGGCGGATTGTTTTTTGCCGGCTGGTCGAACCGCAGCGAACTGCCGCCGCCATGATGGACCTGTGTATCAACGAAGCTGAGCTTGCCTGGCTCGTCCTGGAAATCCCAGCCGGTGAATGCCTGGCCGCGATGCTCCTCAAACGCGCCGCCGGGCAAGGCGTCGGCCAGCGCAGAATCGACCGTCGCTTCGCGGCCCTTTACGCGCAGCGGCACGTCGCGCGCCGGCAAACCTTCGGCCAGGTTCGGGTCGTGCGCCAAAATGCCCTCGCTATAGCCGAACGGCGCCACCGCCGGAATGATTTCGATCTTTAACTCGTCGGCCGCCGCTTTGAAATGTCGCGCATTGGCGAAGTAATGCTCGGGTACGCGATCGAGAATATTCAGCTTATAGTCGGCCAGCAGCACGCCGTTGTAACCGGCCTTGGCCGCCCGCCGCAGCAACGCCTCGGCTTGCGGAACATTGTCATTCACCTGCAGGTTGGTCATCAGATAGATCCAACGGGCAGGCGGCTCGGCGGCGGCGGAAGGAGCGAACATCGCGAGTACTGCGAAGGCGACGAGAGCAAATACGCCGCACTCGATTGTCGCCTTTCGCTCCGCGAAAGTAGCGCTAATTTCGCGGAGCGGAAGGCGACTTTGGGCCAGTTCCGCGAGCCGCGCGCGTTTCTCGAACATCTGCTCGTTCATTTTAAAATGCAGCTTCATAGAGGGATAGTAATTCTTGTTCTCCAACGCGGCGCGGATTAAAGCCGCCGGTCCATTGTCGGGCGGCGTCGGCGGCCAGCTCGGGCAGACGGTGGCGATCGATGCCGCATTGCGATAAGCGATCGGGCAAGCCCGCCTCGACGGCGAACTTGGCCACCACCTCGGCCAGCACTTCCGACGCCTTCGCGTGCCGAGAGGCGCCGTTGGTGTGGGGTACATATTCCAACAACTCGCGATACCAACCATCAAACTCGACGCCGTTGAAGCGGATGACGTGCGGCAGCATCAGGCCGATCGCCTTGCCATGCACAATGTCGTAAATCGCCGTCAGCGGGTTGGCCAAGGCGTGGGCCGCGCCCAACATTGAATTTTCGATGGCCAGCCCGGCAAAGCACGCGCCAAGCTGCATGCCGCCCCGTGCCGCCAGGTCTTCGGGATGCGAGAGCACGCGCTCGAAATTCTCGGCAAGCAACTGCCAAGCCTCGCGGCTGAAGGCCAGCGAGACGGCGTTGCGGCGGCTGGTCACATAGGTTTCGACGGCATGAGCGATGGCGTCGATGCCGGTCAGCGCGGTGACCGTCGCGGGCTGGGTTACGGTGAGCGTGGGATCGAGCAGGGCCACGCTGCACGCGGCCTTCTTATCGCCGCAGGCCATCTTTACGTGCGTCTGGCTATCGCTGATCAGGGCGAACGATTGCGCCTCGCTGCCGGTGCCCGCGGTGGTGGGCACGCCGATCATCGGCAAAAGCGGACGGGTGGCCTTGCCCGTGCCCCAATAATCTTGAATTCGTCCGCCGCAGCAAAAGATAAAGTTGATTCCTTTGGCGCAGTCCATCGAGCTGCCGCCGCCGAGGCCCACGAGCAGTTCGGGGCGGCATTGCCTGGCGAAGGCCACGCCCGCCTCGACTTGCTCGTCGGTGGGATTCTCGCCGACGCCCTCGAACAAGTGTGTTTCGATGCCGGCCCGCTCGAGGGCCGCCACGCCACGGACGGCATGGCCGGCTGCCACAATGCCCGGATCGCTCACCACCATCGCTCGCCGCGCCCCCAGCTCGGCCGCCAACTCGCCCAAGGTATCGACCCGATCGGGACCGAACACAATCCGCGTGCGAAGTTGAAAGTCAAACGGAATCATTCGCCTACAACATGTTCGATGGGTGGGACAGTCTGAACAGAAGGCAACAAAGAGAACGAAGAAAGAAATGAGGCGACAACACAAACCCGAAGCGTAAGCGAGGCTGTCGCATCATCGCCAAACGTCTTCGCTTACGCGTCGGGTTAGTTGTGCTAACTCTTTCTTCGTTCTCTTTGTTACCTTCTGTTCAAATCTTCTGTTCACTCTTGCGACTCAAATCGCCGCCAGTTTTTCTTTGGGAAGTTGATACGCCCGAGCGCGGAACAGAAACTCGACAATGTTCCCTTCGTGCGGCTGCAACCAGTCGAGCTTGATGGTTGGAATCGGACCGATGTTCAAGCGGTCGATGTGCGTGGCGTCGGTCAGCTCGCGCTGAAATTTGGCGTCGTCGGTGATGCCGGTGCAGACCAGCGTGGGACCGATCGACTCCAGCATTTTCTCTTGCGGGCATTTGACCACCGTTACAAACGGGAACATGAATTCCTTTTTGGCGATGGCGTTGTCGGGCGATTCGCATTGCGCGACCACCGGCCGCAGGTAGGCGCAACGCTCACGTTCGACCAGCCGGGGGCCATACGGTTCGGTGGCGTGACGCACGCCGTTCTCGCCGAGGTCGGCCTCGATCGACTTCCAAATGGCCTGAGCCGAGCCGGGCACGGTGAAGGCGGCCAAACCGGCCTTGGGGTCTTCGGGCGGCAAGGCCTCGATCGGCCCCAGCCGCTCGGCCAGCGCCTGAGCAATTTTGTCGGTGTGCCGCGAGGCCCACACGCCCGAGCAATTGATGCAGCCGCGTCCGCTGTTCAGGTACACGCTGTCGGCGATCAGGTCGATGTATTTCTCCCATTGATCGACCACGTCGTCGCCCAGCAAGATTTTGCTGAAGCCGGGACCGTGGGCTTGTACGCGCGGATTGCCTTTGTAACGCTCGACGGTGGCCGTGCCGCCAAAGATCATGGCGCGGTCAACATTGGCCAACACCGCGGCGCCCACTTCACCGCCGCCGGGGTAGATCGAGATTGCCTCGCGCGGAATGCCCGCCTCGAAGAACGCCGCCGCCATGCGGTACGGCGTCCACGGCTCTTGCGGGCCCGGCTTAAGCACCAGCCCGATCTGCATCGGAATGACCGGCAGCCAAAGTGTGTGCACGCCCGGCGAATTCGACGGCAGAACCAGCCCGACCACCGGCGACTGCGCCTGATAGCTCACCACCACGCCGCGCTGCTCGACGCCGTAGCCGCGGCTGAGAATCTCCAGGTCAAGCCCGCGAGTCAACGCGTCGAGCATCTGGTTCATGTGCGTCAACACGAAGTAGTTCTTCTGCATGTTGGCGGCGCACATGTGTTCCGGCAGGCCGGTCGAGGCCGATTGCTGCCGAGCGAACTCTTTGGGCGATTGCTGGCCATCGCCGATGGGCAGCGTGCCGTTGAGATACAGCTCGCCGGCTTTTTTGACGCGCTCGATCAGTTCGCCGCAGGGAATCTGCCGCAGCACGTCTCGGGCACGCGCGGCAAAGCGCATATCGCGCTCGAGCAAGCCGCCATTGGCCTGACTGACCTGGGCGATGGGCTCGCCCGTCAGGAAGTGCGTGACGGTATCGGTTTCGAGCGATTCGTAGGGTTTGCCCCAACGGAGAGCGGGAATCTTAAGCATGGTGAGCAGGGGTCGGAGGCCAGAGGTCAGAGGTCGGGGTAAGAAAGAGGCCGGAGGTCAGAGGTCAGGGAAGAAAATTCTTAGGACGAAGCGTTGAGGCGTTGTTCGAGCGATTGTGTCAACCCGTTGAGCATGCGGCCAATTTCAGCGCTGGATTCCAACATATGAGCGGCGCGATCAGATTTCAGGTAGTTGAGACGTTGGGCAATCTGTACGTGCGTTTCGACCTCCATTAAAGAGCCGTATGCAATGGATAAGTGGTGGATGAATTCCCGAGTATGACGTCGGCCGTGTCCTTCGGCGATGTTGGCGGGAATCGAGACCGCGGCTCGTTGCAGTTGGCTGCTCAATCCATATTGTTCCATTTTAGGGAACGCGGCGGCGGCCTCGTAACATGCCAGGACAAAATCCATTGCTTTTTGCCATACTTGTAGGTCGCGGTAGTTAAACGAGCTCATCGCAGGATCTCCGGTGGCACAGTCACGAATCAATGCCAAAACATGCCTTCGTTTTGTCCCTAATCGCCCGTCGCTATTCCCTCGTCTTCCCTGGCCTCCGGCCTCCGGCCTCGGGCCCCTTTTTCTCCCCGACCTCTGGCCTCCGACCCCTCAATAAACCCCCACGGTCGTCGCCTCAGCCAACTCCCGGAACGGGCGTACGCCGCTGATGCCGTCCCAAGGATACTTGGCATAGGGCGGTTCGCGCTCGCCTTCGTCGCGCTCCAGAAAACCGGGCACAAAAAACTCTTTGGTCATCGTCGTCAGTTTCACGCGGCCCGTGCCGCCATAACTGACCAACTGGTTCGCGTCGTTGAACTCGACCACCTCGGCCACCGCTCGCGGCTGCGGAGCATAGTAGCTGATCTTGTAGTTCTCTGCGGGCGTGACCGGTTTGGAACAGGCCAGTCCCATTAAGGTGTTGCCATAGGTGGGCGTCATATACACGCCGTCCAAAAACTCTTCGGTGGCAAAGCGCGTCCACTGCGGCGTGAACTCGGTGCCGCCCGAAAAAATGCCGGTGATGCCCGTTTGCCGGATGCTCGAACCCCGCTTCTCTAGTTCCAGAGCCAGGGCTTCCAACAGCTTGGGCGTGGTGAACATGCAACGGATGTCGTGGCCGGCCCCGAGCACCGTGACCGCCTGGTCGATGCAGTGTTGCTTATACGCTTCCAGATGTTCCATCCAGCCCTTCTTGATGAGCTTGACCACCCAGCGCGGATCGAGGTCGATGCAGAAGCAGATGCCGCCGCGATATTGAGCCAGGTGTTCGACGGCCAGCCGCAGCCGCCGCGGACCCGAGGGACCGAGCATCAGCCAGTTGGCGCCCTTGGGAAAATGCTCTTCGGGCAGCGTGTCGCTGAACAGCTCATAGTCGGTGCGGAAATCGTCGATCGAGATCCGGCTTTTGGGCACGCCGGTGGTGCCGCCCGTCTCAAACACATACACCGGCCGATCGGCGAAGGCCTTCGGCACCCAGCGCCGCACCGGCCCACCCCGCAGCCATTCGTCTTGAAACGGCGGAAACTTTTTCAGGTCGTCGTAGGACTTGACTTCTTTGAGCGGATCGAAGCTGAGCTGCGACTTATATTCCAGCCAGAAGGGGCAGCCGGTTGACGGATGAAAATGCCACTGCACGGTCTCGTAGGCATGCGCGTCGAGCCGGTCGCGCGCGGCTTTGGCGGCCGCTTGCAGATCGGCCGCCGGTCGGGCTTCAGTCACAGTCATGAATTCTCCTCAGGTGGGCGACAACATTCCAACGCGGAGCGTCTTCGTCGTAGGGGACCGTGTTGGGCGCCGGTAGTCCCGACCCTTGTGGCCGGCGGCGATTCGGCATAGGCCCCGGCACGATGCCAAGGGGTTACGAACCGGCGGATCCGGGCCGCGCGGGCCGGTACAACGACGGGAGCACGATTGTTTGGCGGGCGATCTTCGTTCCGGGGCGGGTTGAGAGCGAGATCCGCCGGCAGGCGCCGCTCGGACCTACCTTAAATTACCCAAAGCCGCCGCCCAAAACAACCGCCCCCGCGGTTCGGTGGTGAGCCGATGTTAATAGCGCCACAGCCCGCGCACAAACAGCCCATCGAAGGCCATGATGTTGGCGGTGTCGGCCTCGGTGAATTTGCCGCCGTCGTTGCCGCCGGAAACGCCCAGGTCGTAGTAGGCCTGGAAGAGCCAACCCGCCGAGAACATCAACGTCTCGGTGGGCTGCCAGGCGCCGCCGACCTCGGCTTCGACGACGGGCACGGTCAGGGTGCGACTGGCCGCCTGACCGCCGCCGGCCACGCCCGGAATCACCGCGCCGGAAGAAACGCTATAGCCGCCCACGAGCAACGAAGTCGCTCCGCGAGCCACCAACGAGAAGGGGCTGTCGGCTCGCCGCCGCGCCTGGGCAAGCACACTGAAGTGCGGGCCGACGCCAAAGAACCTGGTGTTAAAAACGCCCTGGCCTTGCAGCAAGCCGCTGGCCGTATAGACCGTCGAATCGTAATGCTGGCGGATGTCGGCAAAGCGCAAACCCGTGGCGACCCGGAAGCCAACTCGCCCCTGCTTCACCACATAGGGCCGGACGTAATCGACATCGAAGATATTGAGCTGGATGGACGACTTGGTGGCAATGGTCTGGCCAAACGTGGCGCGGTCGGCGAAGGCGTCGATGTAAAACTGGTTGGACAGTGCCGGCGTGCCGTTAACCGCCACGCTGGTATTCAGGTGGAAGTAGGTGACTTGCAAGTCCGAGTCGGGACTCAGATGGTAGCCCAGATAGGTGCGAAACGCCGAGTTGTAGCGAAAGTTGATTTCCCGCGCGTTCGACTGTTCGTTGGGAATGCCGTTCTGGATCGAGTCGGTGACCTGGGCAAAGGCGATCGCCTGGCTGAAGTGCGCCCGCATGAGCAAGTATTCGGCCCCGAAATAGATCGGGCGGCAGTAGTTCTTGGCGGTGAACCCGCTCCAGTTGCCGCCAAACCTGCCCAGGTCGCACTTGGTGTTCGGCAACGGCGCGGCCATGATTTCGTCGGGGACGGGCGCATCTTCGGGCGCGATGATGACGGGCGGCTCTTCGGCGGCAAAACCGCTCGCAATGCTCTCCGGCGAAACCGCGCCGCGCCGCTGTGAGGCTGGCGAGGCGTGGTCGTCGGCCATTCCGGCGCCCGCCAGCCATAGAAAACTAGATAGTGCTCCCCCCAACGCCGCCGCGCGTATGAATCGCATCCGTAGCTCGCCTTTTTTCCCAAGTGGATGGTGGCTCCAAATCCGTCCGGCGGACGCATCGAGCATCGCCGGAAGATTCTCACCGTCTTGCCTAGGCATCGTCTTCGGCAAAGCCGGCACTTGAGGAAGAATCGCTACAATCGCTACGGAATCGCAATTCTCCGTGTGCGGGACGCGGTTACCGCCCGCCCTCGACTGTCAGTCCGGTGGCCGATAAACGCCGCAACTGGTCGATGCCTTGGGGCGTTACCTGAGTTCCGGTTAGGTTGACCATGCCCAACTTGGGAAACCGCGCAAGCACGTCGATCGAGCCATCGGTCACCCGCGTGCCGCTGAGATCGAGCCGATAGAGTAGCGGCAAACTCTGGAGCAGTGCGACGCCCGCGTCGGTAATAGGCGTGTCGCGCAAGCCAAGATAGATCATTGTGTTCATGTTGCCCAACGCGGCCAAGCCGGCGTCGGTGATCTGCGTGCGGTTCAGCTCAAGATTGTTCAAGGACGCCGCGGCCGCGAGCGTCGGTATTCCGGCATCGGTGATCGAGGTGCCGCTCAGATCGAGGCGCGATAACCGCGGCAGTTTTGCCAGGTGCGCCAAGCCGACGTCGCCAATCGGTGTGTCGGCCAGCGAGACGCCTCTCAATGACGTCGCTAGTTTCAAGTGCGCCAGTCCTTGCTCGGTGACTCTCGTACCGCTGAGCTGCAGATTGTAGAGCGATGTGAACCGGGCGGCGCCGGCCAGCAGTTCGTCGCCGGCCAGCGTGTGGTCGAGCGACAAAAACAGGAGCCGCGGCGCCATCGGCATTTGCGGCAGGTCTTTGCCGGTTACCTTCGTGCCGTCCAAAACGAGATTGTCGAGCCACTTTAAACCGGCGAAGTGGACCGCACCGGCGTCGGTGATGGGTGCGTCGGTAATCGAGACCATTTGCAACCGCGGCCAGGCGGCGAACAGCGCCAAATCGTCGTCGTACAAATTGGGGTTTGGGAGCACGATTGATCCCAATCCATTGAAGCGGGTCATGCGCGCGAGCTGCGTTTTTCCGACTTCTCCGGGATACCAAAAGCCGACGTCGACGAAGCCTCGAGTAAACTTTTCCATGCCAGCGGTTCGCCAACGGATATCACCCGCCCTGCCCATCGTCCGAAGCCGGTAAAAACTTTCCGCGGTGATTCCCAGCGGGATTCCCGGGACAAGGGCCACGCCGACCAGAAGGCCGACGCGCAGGCCTGCGGCCAGCTTCTGCTTCCCGGTCTTGGGTTCCGCCGGCCGCCGCGCAAGCAGACGGGCGGCGGCCAACGCGATGCTTGCCGCCGCCAGGGCCGCGAAGAACCAAAGCCATACCGGCACGGGTCCATCGCTCAGCGCCCCCGCAACGGCGCCGCTGGATATGCCGGCGGCCAGCGCCGCGGCGCCGCTTAGCGCGGCAACGAGGATGCGCCGCGGCGTCAACAGCGCCACGAGCATTCCGATCAGCCCGCCGACCAGCGCGCCGATGATCGAGCTGTAATGAGCGGTCCCCAACGCGCCACCGATGGCGCCGGCAATCGCGGCGCTGGTGCGGTTGAGCCGATAGCCGATGGCCGCTCCGACGAGCGCGCCGACGATCGCCAATCCCACCACGACGGCCAGATCTTGAGCTTCGCCCGGCGAAGGCGGAAAGTGCAAACTGTGGCCGGCGGCACTCGCATACGATCGCTCGGCGTAGAATCGCACTCCCGCCGCCAATAGCAGCACGCCGACTAACAATACCAGGTTCCTGGAAGGGTAATGGACGCGCATACGGCGATTCCTAGGAATCGGATTCTGCGGCTTCGGTGAATAACAGCCGCGTAAACACGCGCTGCGGCGCCAGGCCAGTGAACTGCGAGACGCCCAGGCGATACGCCGCCAACTGCGGCGCATATTTCTCGTTGAGCAACGCTTCGCCCGCCGGGCCCTGGGCCGCGACCGCATCGGTTTTAAAGTCGACCACCTCGGCGGCCAGCGGGCGGCCATCGCGCGAGCGGACCAGCACCAACCGGTCGATCGTGCCAGTCAGCAACTTATCCGCGTGACGCACGGCGAAATCGCGCTCGCGGGAAACCTCGAGCGATGCGCCCGCCGAAGCGATCTCGGCAACGACGGCAGGCTCTGCCGACCAAGGCGCGGAGGATTGGCCTGAATAGCGACTGCGAGAAAGCGCGACGCGCACCGCAGGCCGTTGCAACGCCCTTAAAAAATCGCTCAGCCACACCTCGATACTATCAGCGGAAGCTCCCAGCTTCTTGGCGACGGCGCGAAGGCCCGCGGCGTCGGGCGGGCCGTCGTCGAGCCATTCGATCTGTTCAAACCAGGCGTGAAACACCGTGCCGCGGTCGGTCGCCGCCACGCGGTCGAGCTGCAACCGCAAGGCCAGGTCCACGTGTGCGCCTCGGGCAAGCTCTGAGGGGTTTTGCCGCTCCAAACCTCGTCGCCGCCGGGCCGCCAACGGCGCCAGCTCAATGCGGAACGCCTCTCGTAGTGCCAACATTCCGCCGCGAGAATCGTGGCCGCCGGCGGCGGTTGATCTCCGCCCCGGAGCGTCGGAGCTACTTTGGCGTGAACCCTGAACCTTCCGATACCACGTCGGATCGCCCTCTTCAAACAGCGTCGTACAGGGCGCAACCCGCTCGCCCTCGGTCAGACATGCCCGCAAAATGCCCGAAAACTGCTTGGGCACTTGCTTCTCGTTCGACCTTGAGGGCGCGATGATCAGGTGCAAGGCATGCACCGCGCGGGTCATGGCCACATAGAGCACGCAAAGCGACTCGCGGATTTGTTGCTCGCTGTACTGGGCGAAGGCGGCCTGCATGGCGGGGGGCAACAGTTGCCGCAGCTCCTCTTTGGCGTAGCGACACACGCGGTCGATGGCCGCTGTCGGCGTGGGCCGGCCCACCACCACCGGCGGCGTCTGGCCGGTCAGTTTTTTGTCGAGCTGCGGCAGCACGACGATGTCGAATTCCAGGCCCTTGGCCTGGTGGATGGTCATCACCCGCACGTCGGCCCGCGAAGGATCTTCGATGCGCTGCGTCTCGACCAGAGCGATGAAATCGCGGGCACGGAGCGTCGCGTCGGGCTGATAGCGATCGGCCAGCTCGACCAACTGCAACAGCCGGTTGGAATCGCGCTCGTCGCACGCCTCGGCCAGCCGCCGCGCCCAATGATACAGCGTGCCGCCATAGCCGCGCGTCAGCAGCGACTGGCGGATGCCCAGCGAGAGCCGTTGCGCGGCGGCGTCATGGGCGTAGTCGGTAAAACCAACGATCGCCCCCAGCGGCGAACTGGCCACGTGAAACCGGGCTACGCGGTCACCCGGATGATCGGCAATCCGCAGCAGCGACAGCACCGCCACGACGGCGGGCGAGTCGGTGAGCGGATTGCCCCCTTCCTCGCTGGCCGCGACCTCTTGATTGCGCAGCTCGTAGATGAGCCGGGCAACCGCGTTGTTGTCGCGGACCAGCGCCCCGATCGAGCGGCCGGGCGTTTCACGGGCCAGCCGGGCAATCTCGCCGGCGGCGAAGGCCAGCGTCGTTTCTTCCTGGGGCGTCGGCTCTTCGGCGGCCGGCGCCGAAATCATCCGGACATAGCCGCGCATCTTGTCGTGCTGCGTGCTGTGCTGCTCGAAGGCCCGTTTCCAGGCTTTCACGGCATCGCAGCAATGGCTGAGCAGCGGAGAGTCTTCCAGCGCGCCGAACACGCGGTTGACGGTGGCGATCACCGGCGGCGATGAACGGAAGCTGCGCGCCAGCGACTGCGCCTTTAATTGCTTCCACGCGGCTTCGAGCGTGTCGAAAAGTTCGGCGGCGCCGCCGCGCCAGCCGTAAATGGCTTGCTTGGCGTCGCCGACGCAGAAAAACGAGCCGCCGGCCATCACCTGGGCGGCGAACGACGCCAGCACATTCCATTGCGCCAGCGAAGTGTCTTGAAATTCGTCGAGCAATAAATGGGCGACACGCCCGTCGAGCCGCCGCGCCAACCGGTCGGGCTGCCGCGCCAAGGGCGACGTGCCCAGGCTGCGCGTCACGTCTTCAAAACGCAAGCCGCGGCGCAGCAATTTCAGCCGCTGGTAATGGCCATCGAAGCGGGCCAGCAGCTTGCGGGTGGCCTCGGTCTGATCGGCAAGCTCCGCGACTAGCACCGCCTTGGCGTGAGCGACCAACGAGTGGTAGATCTCAAGCAGTTCCTCGCTGATCGGCTTGCCTGCGAACGATGTGTCTCCCTCGGCGATTTTTTTGGCGATTCCTCCGGAGATCAATCCCGCCCAATCGGACGCCCGCGCTTTCGCCACGTCGGCCCCGCGGGCATTTACGAATCTTTTGTCGGCGGGTAGCGCGGCCTGCATCAGCGCTTCGAGCGCCGCCTCAAGTTTCGCTTGCGGCAATCGCGTCGGGCGCGGCAGCGAGTTCCAGGCCTCATCGGTTGTTTCCAGAAAAAGCCCATAGAGCCCGTTGACTTGAGAGCGAATTTGTTCGCTGATCGAACGAGTCGCCTCGCCCTTGGTCAACAGACTCAACAGCAGCCGGATGTCTCGCTCGTCGGCTTCAGAGCCATCGCCGGCCAGCACCGCCTGGATGGCCTCGGTCCGCAAGCGCTGATCGGCGGTTTCTTCGATGATCCGCCAGCCGGGCGGCAGCCCCAGTTCCAGGCCGAACGAGGTGGCGATCTGAGCGAAGAAGGCATCGAGCGTCGAGATGCGCAAGCGATGCAGGTTGCGCACGAGCGTTTCTAGCAGTTCGGCACACCGCGACTGCGTCAGCCCACCATCGCCCAGAAAGCCGCCCAGCAACTGGCATTTTTCGTCCTCGTGGGCCGCCTCGGCCAGCCGCGTCAGCACTCGGTCGAGAATCTCTCCCGCCGCTTTGCGAGTGAAGGTGGTCGCCAGAATTTGGTCTGGGGCCACGCCGGCCGCCAGCAACCGCAGATAGTGGTTCGACAATTGAAACGTTTTGCCCGTCCCCGCCGATGCGCGGATCATCAGGTGCGGAAACGTTGGTGCGGCAAGGTCAGTCATTGTTCGCTCCGTCGGGCAGGAACCCAGTTACTCATGCATTGCGGAAATGAACGCGTTTACCAGGGTGCCACGGCATCCAGGGCGCTGCCCGACGGCTTTCGACGATCCTTCGTTTCCTTCGTTGTCTTCTGTTCAAATCTCTTCCTCATCTTCGGTCGAGACTCCAAATTGTTCATCCAGGCAGATGGCGGCAAACTCTTCGGAAAATCTCGGCGGCGGCTGCTTCATGGGTAAAAACTTCTGCGACCAAATGCCGCGCACCACTTCCTTGGCGATCGTATCGGCAGAGTCCAGTTCTGCCTGGTCCCAGGCGGCCAGATGGCCGGTGATTTTTTTGAGGTCTTTCGGCAACACGATGTAGCCCAGCGCCGGCGAATCGCCAATGCCGATGGCCGACGCAAAGTGACGATACAGCGGCAACTGCAGATCGACCCATTCGCCCTTCACGCGGTGCGTCTTCTCGGGCGGGTCGCCCGAGTCAGAGGTTTTGTAATCAAAAATCACATAGCGGCCATCCAGGTCGTTCCGGTCAACGCGATCGAGCCGCGCTTTCAAAAACATCGGCTTGCCATCGACCAGCAGCGGCGCTTGTTCGCCTTTCACCTCGACTTCGGTGTTCACAATCCGCCAGCCCTCGGCGGCCCAACCGGCCTGCCACCACGCAAAAGCCTCCAGCCGCAGCCGCAAATGCTCCACCTGCAGTTCGACGGCGGGCAAGCGGTGCCGGCCAAAACGCTCGCGGACCAGCCGATCGAGATCGGCGCCAAGCCGCTGGCAGATGGCTTCCGCGTCGGTCAACAACGAATTGTCCGGATCGGCGCCAAACTCGCGCAACACATCGTGCGCCAAGGAGCCAAACGCCGACGCTTCCAGCTCTTCGGCCAGATCGTCGAGCGAATGCAGCGACAGCACATGCCGCAGGTAATAGCGATAGGGGCAGGCCAGGTAGTCGCGGAACTGCGTGACCCGCATTTCGCGGATGGGTTGTTCCGATGGCTTGGGCTTGGGTGGAGCGAAGCCCGACTTGCGCGCGCCGGCGGGCAGCCCGTGTGGCACCAACGTGGGGCTGGCCGGCGCCACCTCGCGCCCGAAGTATCGCAGCACCCGCCGGGCAACCCGTTCTCTGGGACAGGCAAACGCCAGCCGACTGGGCGTAAGTGGATCGCCCTGGGCCGAGCGGCGACCGGCGATCAGGGTGAGTCGCTCGCGCGAGCCGAGCAACACTGCCAGACCATAGGCGTCGCGGGCGTAACGGCGGTCGTTGTCCAGCAAACCAAGTTGCCGGCGCAGAGCATTCGGCAAAAACGGATCGGCATTGACCGACGACGGCACAAAACCGTCGTTGAAACCGGTGACCACCAGTGCCGGCGCATCATCCAGCGGCAATTCGAGCCAGCCCAAAACTTCGATGGCCGCCTGATCGGGCACCGGCGGAATCGGCTCGCTTTCGATCTGCCGCAACAACAGCCGAATGGCCTCCGTGGCCGACCAGCGGCCCGCCCAGCCGGCGTCGAGCTGGCTGGCTTCCACCAGGATCCCGTGAATCGTGTTGCAAGCTTCGATCGTCAGCCGCCCACGCGCGTGACCGCGGTCGAGCTGTTGCGGCTCATAGATGGCAATCAGCAGATCGACGATTCGTTGCGCCCAGTCGGGCAAACTCTGCTTCCCCGAGAACTTTTCCAGCCAGCGATCGAGCCGAGTTTGAATTTCCGCCACGGCCCGAGCGGCGGCGCTGCGGCCCAACGGGCGGCCCGAGAGCCGCGCCTGCAAATGTTCGCAATAATAGGTATCGAGCGCGGTTAAGAGATCGAGATCCGCGATGCTGCCGGTGGCCGGGGCAGAGTCTGGCCGCGTTTTGCTTGGCTCTTCAGATTGCAGGGCTATCTGCACGTCGGGATGGCGAACCAGCGCGGCCAGGTCGGCAAACCGCTGGCCCTCCAGATAGTCGGCCACCGCCGCCAGCAATCGATAGGGCGCCGTCTCGCTCAGGCGAACTGCCTCGCCATACCGGCTTGGCAAGTCGAATTGCTCAAATCGCCGCTCGAGGTAAGGTACGACGTCGACATCGGGCACGCCCACCGTGATCTGGTCGGCGGCATATCGGCCGGCGAAGTCGGCGATGGCTCGCACGACGGCCGTGGCCTGATCGGCGGGCCGATCGGCCACCACAAGCTGCTCGTCGGCGAGCGCCAGCATCGCCCGGCACCAGGCCTCGGTCACCAGGCTGCCCAAGGGATCGAAGCGATCGGCTAATTCCGGCGGCGCGTAGATCAGCGAGGTTACCCGCTCGGCGATTGGTCCGTGGCTCAGCAGCCGCGCGACAGCGATGGGCAGATCGGCCACGCCGACCAGCACGATGTCGTGCTCGGTGTGGCAGTTTCCGGCCCGAATGGCTTCGAGCCGCGCAAGCTGCACGTCGCTTAATCCCAGTTTTTCCAGACGGGCTTCGTAGGCCGATTGCGCCGCCGCCAGCGCTCGCCACCGCTCGGCCTCGGTCTCATCGAATCGTTCGACGCAGCCCACCGCGTCTGCGAAGCGCAGCCCATGCCCGGCCAGCTCGTCGTGCAACCGCTCGATGACCTCGGCCAGCGCCAGCCGCTGCGCGTCGGCTTCGCCCGTGAGCCGGCGCAACAAGGCCGGCTCGATGTCGTCCAGCGCGGCGCTCCAGGCCAATTGGCGAGCCAGCCGGCCGGCGACTCGGGCTGGGCCGTCATACAGCTCTTCCGGCAGGTGACCGATGGTGACGATCTGCGGCGGCGCCAGCGACACCTGGCGCGCCTCGGCCTGCTCGACCAGCACTTCGAGCATGCGCCGCGTGGCTCGGGCGCTGGGCAAGGCGACCACCACGCCCGACAAACATGCCTCGTGTCGCGCGGCATAATGCTCGAACAAGAAGTCGGCGGCCGCCATCAGCGCGGGCTTTTGCCAACCCAAGAAAATCCGTTTCATGGCAACTTGCCCCTTTCTCCGTGTTGCAGCGGCAGGTCGACGATCACGTGGGTGCCCGTTCCGGGCGCGCTCTCGATGCGCGCCTGGCCACCGAGCAAGTCGGCTCGCTTACGGATGCCCTTCAGCCCGAAGTGTTCTCCCGAGATTTCTGCCGGATTGAATCCGACGCCCCAGTCGCGCACCTCGATGCGCAGCTTGCCATCGCATTGGATGAGCTTAACTTCGGCCCGCTTGGCCTGGCTGTGTCGTTTGACGTTGGTCAGCGCCTCCTGAACGATGCGAAAGATCGTCCCTTCCAGCAGCGGTTCGAGGCGATCGAACGAAACACGGTGCGAGAATCCGATGACCAGTTCGCCGGGCAAAGCGTCTTCGGCAACCAGATAGGAAATGGCGGGCACCACACCTTCCTCGTCGAGAATGGGCGGGCGCAGGCCGCTCATCACGCGGCGGCCTTCGGCAATCGAGCGGCGAATCAAGTGCACCGCCAATTCCAGCGAGTCGCGGCCCTTGCTCGACAGCTTCGCCTGATCGCCGGCCAGCCCTTCCAAGTGCAGCAGCGCGCCCGACATATACTGCACCAGGCCGTCGTGAATTTCGTACGCCATGAGCTGGCGGTCGCGCTCGTGCTCGCGAATGAGCTGATTCAGGAATTCTTGTTCCAGCCGCAACCGCTCGAGGGCGTCCTTGCGATCGGTAATGTCGGTCGAGATGCCGCAGACGGCAAACGGCTCTCCTTGCGGGTTGCATACCGGGAATTTAACCGAGAGGAACGTTCGTATGCCGCCGGCCACCGGCACATCTTCTTCAAATTGAAATGGCATACGGCTTTCGAGCACCAGCCGGTCGTTTTCGCGGAACCGCGCGACGATCTCGGCTGGGAAAATCATCTCCGAAGGTCGGCCGATGACCTGCTCCTCGCTCACGCCAAACGCCGCTTCGTACGCGCGGTTGACCAACAGATATCTGCCGGCGGCGTCTTTGAGATAGACGATCGAGGGAGTATTGTCGAGAATCGAATGCAGCCGCAGTTCGGTCTCGCCCAGGGCGGCCAAGGCGCGCTTTTGCTCGGTAACATCGCGCATCACCACCACGCCCCCTTGCCGCGCGCCCTGCTGGTCTTTCAGCGGTCGAGCGTTCACCTGCAGCCATACGCCGCGCGAAGGCGGCCGGTGACGCAAAAACATCTCTTCGGCATCGACCGATTCGCCGCGGATGGCCCGCGCCAGCGGCCGTTCGCTGGGCGGATAAGCGGTTTGCTGATCGCGGCGGAACACGTCGATCGGCCAGGGATCGTTGATCTTGCTGCCCGGTACGAGCGCCAGGCCCGTCATGGTGGCGGCGGCGGGATTGATCAGCAGCAGCTCTCCCTGAGAATTCGCGACGACCACGCCGTCGGCCATGCTGTCGAGCACCGACTGCACAATGGCGGCCTGCTCTTGAGTGCGCGTTTCGGCGCGGATGCGCTGGTCGATTTCCGCCCGCAACGCCTGGTTGGCGGCCCGTAGCTCGGCGGTGCGCTGAGCAACACGCTGTTCGAGTCCGTCGCGCGCGTCGCGCAATGCTTGCTCCGCATGCCGGCGCTCGGTGACATCGGTGGCCGCCCCGGCGACCGCCACCACATCGCCGCCGCGGAGCACCGGCCCCAGCCGGCACGAATACCAGCGCTGGCCCCCCTCACCATCGAGCGACAGCACCTCGTAGCGTTGCGGCTCTCGGGTCCGGAACACCGCTTCGATCGCGTCGCGCACCTGCTGGTGGTGTTCCGCGGCGACGTAGTCGAAGCCGCTCGTGCCAACCACGTCGTCCAGCGACAGTTGCGAGCCGACGTGGTTCATGTAAAGCAGCCTTCCCTGCCGGTCCATGCTGTACACGATGTCGGGCGTGTGCTCCAAGATGGAGCGCCAGCGCTCTTCGGCTTCGCGCACCGCCTGTTCCGCGCGGGCCCGTTCGGTGATGTCGGTGGCCACGCCCGAAGCGCCGATCACGCGCCCCTGGGCATCGCGCAGCGGCGCCACCCAGGCCGCCATGATGCAGTCGCCCAAGTCGAGCGTCTGGCGCAGCTCTTCTCCATTCAACGCGCGGCGAACAGGACCGAGCACGGTTTCGTTGCCCGCATAGAGCTCAAAAAAATTCTTGCCCGTCAGCTCCCCGCTGCGCAAACCGAGCGCCTCGAGGCCGCTTCCTTCAGATAAAGTGATCGTGCCGTCAGCGTCGATGGTCCAAACAATCACCGGCGCTTCGGCGAGCAGCCAAGCCAGCCAGTGGCGGGCGGCTGCGTCGGGCATGGCCGTTCCGCGATTGCCTTCCAACTGCCGCTCCAGCTCGGCAACGCGGCGGCGCAACGCGGCAACTTCGCCGGCCAGATCGGACGCCTGTGCAGACGGGGCAGTCATGCCGTCATTCGTTCCCAGAGCAAGCGATAATACTTCATCACGCGGATCGGGTCGGACGTCGGGGCGCCCTCTTCCAGCAGCGTCCAGCCGTCGAACTGGGCCGCCTTCAGCAGATCAAATAGCCGCTGCCAGGGATAGTTGCTCACCAGGTCGTGAATGTGGATTGTACCGAGCCGATCTTTCACGAGCCGGAAGTTTTCCTCCAAGCCGGGCGGGGCGAGGTCGGTCGCGTTCGAGTTCCAGCAGACCGTCGCGCCGGGGTGTTCCGCCACCTCCATCATGCGGGCGATATGGGCCAGGTTGTCGGTGCCTTTGCCGTGGACTTCCAACCGCAGCGTAACCCCGTAGCCGGCCCCAAACTCGGCCAGCTCACCCAACGCCCGGCCGATTTGTTCAAGCGTTTTCTCGACCGGCGCCTCCTGCGGCAAGCCGTTGGGCCGCACCTTGACGCCGCTGGCGCCGCAGTCGTGCGCCAGCTTGATGAACTCGCGCGTCTGGTCGATGTTCTTTTGCAAGACTGCCCGGTCGGGCGAATGATATTCGCACGCCGTGCCAAAGCCCACCAGCGTGACACCGCTGGCCGGAAACAGCTCGGCGATGCGCCGCCGTTCGGCGGGCGACAGCGCCGGCTCGACGCCGTGCTTATGCCCTGTGCGCAATTCGACGCCTTCGAACCCCGTCTCTTGGCAGTTCTTAAGGATCGTGGGCAGGTCCCACCCGGCGCCCCACATGTAAGTGACAAGTCCTAGTTGCATCGGCATGGCTCGATCAAACAGGTTACGGCCCAATGCTGCGCGGACGCCCGCTTGCAGATCGCCGCCCCAAGCCAGCATATCACCGCCATGTTCACGTGGGAATGCGCCGGCTGACTTTCCACGGGTGTCTGGCTGCTCAAACCAGAAAGCCAGCAAACTCGCCTGAGCCAGCCAGATCGCGTTGCAGCAGATCACAGGCGTGGCGGGCCTGAGCTAGATCATCGCACCAGCCGGCTCGGCGCTGCGCCAGCACGGGCACTTCCACCTCTGCCGCCAGCGCGGCGATATCATCCGCCGCGAGATCCTCACAAACCACGACGTCGATCTTCGTCTGCTGAACCCGCTGCCCCACCAAAAGATTCTTCGCCGCTCGCCGGCTCGCCGCATCAAGCTCCGCGCGTTCCGGCAGCAGCGCCATCGCCACTGCCGGCCAACGCGCCAGCCGCCGCAGTTCCGCCGCCAACGACGGCTCGCTTTCGGGCAGCTCGGCGATCAGCAGCACGCCAAGCCGGCTGGCTGCCTCGCAAAGCGCGTCGTCGGGCGCGTCGACGATCATCGCCAGGTCGGCCGCCCGCCACTCGGCCAGCGGCGTTTCGGGCACTTCCCGCACATCCACGCCGCGGGCCACCCAGCCGCGGCTCTCGAAGAGCAGTCGCCGCCGATCAGCGCCGAGTCTGCGAATGCCCAGCGGCCGCTCGGCCGATGCCACCACTTCACGACCGCGCCGCAGTTCGACTTCGACGCGATAAAGAAACGGCAGTTCGGTGGTCCAAAAACACGGATCGGGCACCACCGCCTCGGCCAGCGCCGCGCCCGTTGAATCGCCCGCGGTGCGCTGCGCCGCGGCTGGCGACTTCCGCCGCAAGGGAATCGTGGCCGAAAGCGTCTGCGAATAGGCGCACGTGGGGCCAACGACTCGCCCGGCCCACTGGCAATGCTCCGGCAACGCTTCCTCGATCCACCGCGCATAGACCCTCGCCGCGGCGTTGTTGGCCTCGCCAAAGAAGATTTCCAACTCGCCCATGCCGTCAGCCTAGCCGATTGCTATTCGCGGCTGCTAGGGCTGTTACAATAGACGCCACCTGTCGAGGAGAGCGGTCGATGTCTTCGTTCATCAGTAAGAAACAGCAATTGGGCAGGGGAGCGGGCCACAGGCCGCAGTTCAGTCTGCGTATGCTCTTTTTGGCCATCACCGCATTAGGGCTATGGCTCGGCCATTACGTCGATCCCGTCCATCGGCTCGAGAGGCGGCTGCACGACGACAGCGAGCACGTCCGCTTGGTCGCCATTGATGATCTGGCCAGCATGGGACCAGAGGCGCGATCGGCCCATCCTTCACTCGCCGCGGCGCTGCACGATCCCAGTGGGCGGGTTCGTTCCGCCGCTGTTTGGGCGCTGTCGCGCACGGGCGAAGATTGGCACATGCTTGCGCCGCTGCTGAACGACGATGAGTTGCGCCTGCCGGCCGCCGAGGCAATTCTCTGGTGCGGCGGCGATCCGGCCGTCGTCATGCGCGCGATCATCGACATCAAAGCCAGCGAAGCCTCAGATGCCGCCTATTCGCTGAGAGAAGAAGCTGAATTGATCACGGCATTCGGGCCAACCGCTTCGGCCGCGGCCATGCCCGTAGTGCTTGAATCACTCGCGGCAGAGAATACCGCGGTACAAAAAACGGCGGCTGGCATTCTGCCGTTGTTACCCCGCCCCGCAGCGGGTGTGCTGCCCGCTTTGCGTCGGTTTCTGCGCCATGAGCGGCCTGATATCCGATTGGCAGCGGCGGAGCAACTACTGCGCCTCGGTCAAGAGGCACGGCCGGCCGCGGCGGATCTTGATGAGCGGCTATTCGACACCGATCCCTTGGTCGAGCAGGCTGCCGCGGCGGCACGTTGCGCAATCGGTAATGGCGGCGGCGAATTGCCGGAGGCATTGCGAGCAGGATTAGCCAGTGGCGACCCCGACCGACGCCGGCGCGTCGTGCGTTATCTTGAAGCGCTCGGTCCACTGGCGTCCTCGGCGTCCGAGTTGCTCGTTGAGTTACTCGGTGACGATTACAAAGATCTTCGCGACGCGGCCGAAGACGCGCTCGCGGCAATTGGCATCCCATCCGTCGAAAACTTATGCGCCGCAATCGAACATTCGCGGAATCCGGGCGTGCGCCGCC
This sequence comes from Pirellulales bacterium, assembly GCA_025927475.1. Lineage (GTDB taxonomy): Bacteria > Planctomycetota > Planctomycetia > Pirellulales > JAICIG01 > JAICLL01. Next base: position 13,318 of record JAICLL010000015.1, on the reverse strand, counting down.
GCGCGGCTAATGTTTTGGCGAAGTTCGGACCACGCGCGCGCGGCGCCGCCCCGATCTTGGCCGGGGCTTTGGCCGATCCAAGTGAACATGTTCGATTGGCGGCAGCCGCCGCCTTGGCGGCGGTTGGCGAACGCACTGCCCCGGCAGTGCTTGAACTCGCCGCCCTCATAAAATCTGAAAATGAAACCGTCTCCCGATCGGCCGCTTCGGCCGTGGAAAAGATCGGCAACATCGATGGTCCGACTCGCGAACAACTGCGTGAAATGATGCGCAGCAGCGCCGCTCCCGTACGACTTGCAGCGGCGACGGCACTGGTTCATTGCGGTGAGCGAAATGGAGATGTGTTGCAGGTGCTCATCAGTTTAGCCGAGGAAGAAAACCGGTCCGCGGTAGACGCGCTCAAGGTGATCGGCCAGATGGGTCAGTCCGCTGCGCCCGCGGGCGATCGGCTCATTCAGTTGCTCGGCAGCGAAGCGGTCGTCGGCGCCGGCTTCGGTGGTTGCCCAATATGCCTCGCGGTTTCCGACTCCCTTGCGGAAGTTGGCCCTTCCGTTGTTCCAAGGCTATTGGAGTCGCTTCAGAACCCCAACCCGCAAGTGCGCGGGCTTGCCGCGCGGGCGTTAGGGCAGATGGGTCCGCCGGCCAGAACCGCCGTTCCTCTGCTGGTCCAGAGCCTTGGCGACGACGGTGAGTGTGACATGGTGTTTGGCTGCATTGGCGGTTCGCTGGTGGTGCGCGATGAAGCGATTGATGCGCTTGGCCGGATTGGACCCGATGCTCGGGCTGCGACGCACCGTCTTGCGTCAATGCTCGTCCTGGCTGGCGACGATCCGTTCATGAACTCTAACGCGCACATCGTTCAAGCATTTGGCGGCATTGGACCAAACGCGCGCAGCGCGCTGCCCACGATCCTAGAACTGACATCGCTTAAGCAGCCAGAATTGGAGTTGCCGATCACCGAAGCGTTGGTGAGGATCGCGCCGGATCACCCGATGACCCTGTACAAACTTCAGAAAGCTTGGCGAACCATCGAGCAGCAGCCGGTCGGGTCTTACTCGATGGATTCGGCGCCGATCGCTGAAGCGATCTGGCGGCTCGGCCCGAGAGCAGCACCGCTGGTTCGCGATTTACATCGAATGGTATTCACTGCTCCGCTGCTCGCCGTTTTAACCCGCTGCCATGCGGCTTATGCACTCGCGGCATTCGAGCCCCAACGTCCCGCGGCAGTGGCATATCTCAGAGAGATTGCGGCCGGGCGAGAATATGTCAGCAGTTCCATCGCGTCTGAGTTGCTGAAAGAACTTGAGGGACGGTGCAGCTGGTGACGCCGCCATCGTCGTAGTCAACTCGGCGATGAGCGGCCTCAGGTCAGCAGGCTCCGTGGATGCCTGGCTGCTCGGTTCGTGAAAACTCCGACAGCGATCCGGGCCGCAACCTTTCCTTTGCCCATCCGATCGCCCGCTATTTCGGCCGTTGATTCTAGATCACATCTGCTGACCGTGGCGACGAAGTGAGGCTCACTAAGTCATCATTGCGAGAAGACCAACCGGTATGGACGCGCGACCTCAAGCAGATTCAATCGTCAAAACGGCCATTTGAGCGGAGCGATGATCACCGTGATGACGCCGACGAGCAAATCGAGCGGGATGCCAATCTTGCAATAATCGCTGAAGCGATAGCCGCCCGGCCCGTAGACCATCAGGTTGGTCTGGTAGCCGATGGGGGTGGCAAAGCCGGCCGAGGCGGCCATCATCACCACCACCACAAACGGCATGGCGTTGACGTGCAACCGCTCGGCGGTGGCCAAGGCCATGGGAAACATCAAGGCCGCCGCGGCGTTGTTGGTGATCAACTCGGTGGCAATCAGCGTAGCCAGGTAAACCAAGGCCAGCGAAGCCCAGGGATTGCCCGCCGCCAGTTCGATCATGCTGCCGGCGATTTGAGCGGCCGCGCCGGTCTTTTCCAAGGCGGCGCCAATGGCAAACGACGCGGCGATGGCCAGCAGCACCTCCCAATCGACGCTGCGTCGGGCGAGCGTGGCCGAGCAGCAACGCGTGATGAGCATCAGCCCCGCGGCCAACATCGCGGCCTTGAACATGCCGAGCGAAGTCAGGCTGGCCAACAGCACCATGCCCACCAGGATGGCCACCGCCACAATCGCCCGCTCGTGCCGCAGGGGTTGCGAGTCTTCCAGCCGGCTGACCAGAAAAAAGTCGCGGTTGTTGCGCTGCTGATCGACAAACGACGGGTGTGCTTCGAGCAACAGCGTGTCGCCCGGCGACAGCACAATGTCGCCGATTTTCTTGTTGATCCGTTCGCCGTTGCGCGCCACCGCGATCACCGCCGCGTTGTACGTCGAGCGAAACCGGCCCGCGCGAACGGTGCGTCCCACCAGCGGGCAACTGTTCGACACCACGGCCTCGACCAGGCAGCGCGTCGATCGCGGCTCGGTGAGCTTGAACACTTGATCGGTCGCCGGCACCAGGCCGCGAATCTTTTGCAGATCGACCACCGACTCGACCACGCCCACAAACACCAGCCGGTCGTTGCCCCGCAGACGCTCTTCCGGCGCCACCGCCGGCAGCACAAAGCCGTCGCGGTCGACTTCGGCCAGAAACACGCCGGGCAAATGACGCAAACCCGCGTCTTCGATCGTCTTGCCCACCAACGGACTGTCGGGCTCGACCAGCATCTCGATGGTATACGAGCGTGGATCGTCGAGGTTGCTGATGGCCGGCTTGCGGTCGGGCAGCAGCCAACGGCTCGAAAGCACCACGAACGCGCAGCCGATCAGCGCCGACGGCAGCCCCACCCAGGTGACGTCGAACATCGATAGCCCCGTTATCGGCAGACCGGTCTCTTGTCGAAAGCGCTCAGCGGCTTGGGCGTCGCCCAGGCCCTCGCTCTTGGCGGCGGCCAGGCGGCGGCTGACCTCCTGTTTCACCTGCCCGTCGACTACCAGGTTGGTGCTGGTGCCGATCAGCGTGCAGGTGCCGCCGAGAATGGCCGCGTAACTCAGCGGAATCATCAGCTTCGACGGCGCAATGCGATGCTGCTTGGCCCAATCGTTTACCGCGGGTATGAGCATCGCCACCAGCGGCGTGTTGTTCATAAACGCGCTGAGGCCGGCCGTGGGGAACATCAGCCGCGCGATGGCGCTGATCGCCGTCTTGGGACGCCCGAACAAGCGTTGGGCGATCCAGGCTACCCCGCCCGTTTGCCGGACGCCGGCCCCAACGATGTACAGAATGCCGACGGTAATCATGGCTTCGTTGGCCATGCCCGAAAGTGCTTCGCGCGGCTCGAGCACTCCCTTCAGCACCAGCAGCGCAACACCGGCGACTAAGACAATGTCGGGGGCGATGCGCGACCAGATCAGCAGCCCGAAGACGAGCCCCAGAACGGCGAGCGTAAAATGAGCGTCAGATACCATATATCACTATGTTGAGCGTTATAGTAATGTAATCGGCGGTTTGCAAGGCTGTTAGCGGTTTTTCTCGGATTTCTTGGCGTGGCGGCAGCCGGTTTGGCTTGGCCGCCTCCAAAGCCGGGGCATAAACCCGCATTTTTGCGGCTGTTCCGCGCCGGGTGATCGGGCTTGAGTGTCTTAGTTCTCATCTTCGTTCTTAGAACCGGCGTTCAGGCGACTTTTCACCGGCATTGACTTTGCGGCGCTGGCGAATGTTTGCGGAACCGTGTATCCGTCTTCACCAATTCCCTGGGAGGAGAAGAACCATGAAAAGCTGCTGGAAAAACGTGGCTGGGTGCGCAGTCGCCCTGGCCGTACTGAACTGGGCGGTGGCTCGCGCCGCCGAACAACAAACCGTCAGGCGAGAAACCAAAACCACCACCACTACCCGCGACCGGGCCGATCAGGCCGACAGGCATGTCACACGAGACCGAGACGCGCGCGATCGAGATGATCGCGACGACGACAACCGCTTTGATGACAAAACCAGCAACGATGTGTTGCGGGCGAGCGAGATCACGGGCATGACCGTCAAGAACGCCGACGGCAAGGATCTTGGCAAGATCGACGACCTGATGCTCGACATGAGCGAGCATGGCTGCGTTCGTTACGCGGCGCTGTCATTCGGCGGCTTCCTGGGCATGGGCGACAAGTTGTTCGCCGTGCCGTGGAGCGCGATTCAGTTCAAGCACGACGACGACGACGATGAATGCTATGCGCTGTTCGACGTCTCCGAGCAGAAACTGAAAAGCGCGCCGGGTTTTGACAAGAATCAATGGCCCGACATGGCGAACCCGCGCTGGGCCGATGCGGTCAACCATCACTATGCCGCGCGGAACGACGAAGCGACCAAGCGCACAGCAAAGAACGACCATCAGATGGCTCTGCACCGCGCCAGCCAGGCGATGGGCATGGAAGTGCGCAACGACAAAGGCGACGATCTCGGCAAGATCGAAGACATCGTGCTCGACATGCGGACAGGCAAGATTCGCTATGCGGCCTTGTCGTTCGGCGGCTTCCTGGGCATCGGCGACAAGTTCTTTGCCGTCCCGTGGCAAGCCGTGATGGTCGACTACGACGCGGACGACGACGACTACTTTGTGGCTTTCGACGCCACCAAGAAGCAGTTGGAAGACGCGCATGGCTTCGACAAGGACCATTGGCCCGATTTTGGCGATCAGAAATGGATCGCCGAGAACGACAGGCACTTCCGCGACCACAAGGCTTCGGCCAAGAGCAAAACGCGGACGCGCGTCGAATAGTTTTGAGCCCTTCGATTCGCGAGTCGCTCATAACCGCCGGTCCCAGCCCGTTTATCGACGGGGACCGGCGGATCTTTTTGCGCGGCGGATGGCGGCGACACCGGGTGCTTTCCGTTTCCGCGTGGCGTCCGCTGCCGAAGGCGGCGGACGCCACGCGGAAACGGGGAAAAAACGGGGGCGCGGTTTGCGCTTCTAGCGGTCAATCAGTGCTCCACCGGGGCAAGCCCAGATGGTGGCGGAGTGGAACAAATCTGGCACACAACGCTTGGACGATTCTCGTCCCAAGCGACAATTTTGCGCAGCCCAGGGGTGGGACTCGCTGCGCTCGGCCGAGTTTAAGGTTTCGCGTGCTGGGTGCCCGCGAGGTGGTCCAGCTCAACCTGCAACATCTTAAGCAGCGTTTGCAGAAAGGCGACGACCATCGGTCCGACGACAATGCCGATCGGTCCCAGGGCCTTGACCCCGCCGAGCACGCTTAGCAGCGCCAGCAACGGATGCAAGTTTGATTGGCCTTGCAAGACCAGCGGCTTGATGATGTTGTCGGCCATCGACACGATCACGGCGCAATACACCGTCAGCACAATGGCGGCGGTCGTCCGTCCTTCGAGAAACAGCCACAGGCAACACGGGATCCAAACCGCCGCGCCGCCGATGAACGGAATCAGGGCAAACAACATGGTCAGCATGGTCAACAAGGCGACCGAGCCGACGCCGGCAAAAAAATAGCCGATGCCCGCCAGAATGCCCTGCGCCAACGCCGAGGCCAGCGTGGCCACGACCACCGCCCGGCTGACGGTGGCAAACTCGCGGAGAAGCTGCTCTTCATAGCGGTCGTCCAACGGCGAAAGGCGCATCAGCGTCTGGATCATGGTCGGTCCATCGGCCAAGAAGTAATACAGACCCAAGATCATGACGGCGATGCCCACCAGCAGGTCGGGCAGCACATCGCCGGCGTACTGCGCCCCGCCGATGGCCATCGAATCGGCGAACTGGGCGGCCCGGCCGCGCAGGGCCGCCACCTGCTCTGCCGAGGGATTTGCCTGCCGTGTGAGCCAGATTTTCCAGGGGCTGCCCAACAGGTCGGCGCGGAGTTGCGCGAACTCGGCCTTGGCCCGCTGCAAGAGCACGGTGTTGTCGGCGGCCTCGACCGATGGCCTGTCAAGCTCCCCGGCCGTTGCGGCCAAGCGCTCGGCGTCGCGCTGCAGTTGGTCGGCGTCGTCGGTGGCGGCCCAGGCGGGCGCGGCACTCCGCCGTGCAATCTCTGCCCGCAGCTCGCGCGAAAGCGACGCGGTGCCCAGCGCGAGGCTGCCGAGCCGCTCGCGCGCCGCGTTGGGATCGGCCTCGGGCAATCCCTGTAGCTGGGCATCCAGCCGATCGAGTTGTGCGGTGATGATTTCGGGAGGCAAGTTCAAGCCGGTCCGCTCGCGCAGCTCGGCCAGCTTGCGACGGATGGTGTCGGAATCCCAGCCGCGGGCGATCGAGCCGGCTTCGAAGCCCGCTTGAATGAGCACGGTGAGCATCGGCGCCAGCACGATCACCAAGATCGCCAGCGTGGTCGCGCCCGCCGCCAGCCGCGGATGGCCCCGGCTACGAGCCACCAGCCACAGGTGCAGCGGACGAAACATCACCGCCAGCAACACCGCCAAAAACAGCGGAACAAAGAAGCTCGCCATCACCTGGAAGAACAGCGCGGCAATGACCAGCAAGATGCCCAGCAGGAAGACAAACGAGATGATCCGCGCCATGGGCTCACTCTATTACTTGTCGCATTAGGCAGTTGTTTAGATGCTTGGTTTCGCCTTCGGAATGGCTGTGCGCGCCATCGTCGCCTTTCGGTCCGCGAAAGTAGCGCCACTTTCGCGGAGCGAAAGGCGACTTACTCTTGCGGTCCGGACGACTCTTCCATGCCGTCGATGTAGCGCCGCAGCCGCTCGCACTCGTCGGTAATATGGCGCAGCTTGAGCATGTTCTCGACCCGCTTGAGCAGCTCCAGCTTGTTGACCGGCTTGCTGAGAAAATCGTCGGTGCCGGCGTTCACCGCCCGCTCAATGTCGCCCGCTTCGCCCAACGCCGTCACCATCAGGATCATGATGCCGCGGGTGGCCGGGTCGCTTTTCAGCCGCTGGCAGACCTCGAAGCCGCTCAGCTTCGGCATCATGATGTCGAGCAGAATCAGGTCGGGGTGAAATTCGGCGACCTTGTTCAAGGTGTCATGCCCGTCGACGGCCACCGCGGTGACACAGTCGATGTCGCTCAAGTAGGCTTCGAGCAACTCAACGTTCGGCGGATTATCGTCGGCAATGAGAATGCGGCTTTTGACGGCGGCCGAGGCAGATTCAGGCATATTCAAATTGTTTGAGCAAGAAAAACCAGCCAGCATGGTGACGTGTGAGCGCTGGTCATGTCAACGTCCGCCAGCCATCAACCGCTAACCACTCGCCAACTGCCGCCAGTCCACTCGTTCGCCCTTCGCGATCCGCGGCAACTCCACCTGCATCGCCTCGGGGTACTTTTGCGCGGCGCCGGTGTTGAAGATCACCACACGTTCGTCGGGCTTGATCCAGCCGCTGGCAGACAACCGCTCGAGCGCGCCGACGCACGCCGCCGCCTCGGGGCAAACGGCAATTCCTTCGAGCCGGGCCGCCAGCCGCATCCATTCGCGGATCCGCGGCTCTTCCACCGCCACGGCACAGCCGCCGCTGGCCCGCACCGCATCGAGAATCATAAAATCGCCCACGGCCGCCGGCACGCGGATGCCGCTGGCCACGGTGGCGGCGCCCGCAAACGGTTCGGCAAACCGCTGGCCCGACTCGAACGCCCGCACAATCGGCGCGCAGCCATCCGACTGCACGGCCACCATTCGCGGGCGCCGCTCGTCGGCCAGCCAGCCAAGCTGAGCCAGCTCGTCGAAGGCTTTGCACATGCCGATCAGCCCGGTGCCGCCGCCCGTGGGATAGAGAATCACCTCGGGCAACCGCCACTCGAACTGCTCGGCCAATTCCAGCCCCATCGTCTTCTTGCCTTCGATGCGATACGGCTCTTTGAGCGTCGAGAGATCGAACCAGCCCAGCGCCTCTTTGCCTTCGCGCACCAGCCGCCCGCAATCGGTGATGAGGCCGTCGACCAAAAACGTCTTGGCCCCCGCCAAATGGCATTCGTACTGGTTGATGGCCGGGGTGTCGTGCGGCATGAACACAAAGGCTTCCATGCCGGCCCGCGCGGCGTAAGCGGCCATGGCGCCGCCGGCGTTGCCCGCCGTCGGAATGGCTACGCGCGTGATGCCGAACTGCCGGGCCATACTAATGGCCATCGCCAGCCCGCGGCTCTTGAAGCTGCCGGTGGGCAGTTGCGATTCGTCTTTGACCCAGACCTGCCGCAAGCCGAATTGCTCGCCCAGCCTCGCGCACGGCAGCAGCGGCGTCATTCCCTCGCCGAGCGACACAATGCTGTGGTCGTCGGCCGGCGGCAGCAGCTCGCGGTAGCGCCACATGGTTGGCGGGCGGCGCGAAACGGCTTCTTTGGTCATCGCCCGTCCCACCGCCGCCAGATCGTATCGCACCCAAAGCGGCCGGTCGTTATGCAGCGTTTGCACGCGGTCTGCCGGCAGATGAGTGCCGTCGAGGGCGCTTTCGAGATAAGTTACGTAAGACATTCTCAATCAACCACCGATGGCGCGGATGAACACCGATTTCGACAAATGCTTCCACGAGTCGCTGCCCTTTTTTTGAACAGAAGGCAACGAAGGAAGCGAAGAAGCAATAGGATAGACCAGATCGCCGCCCCGTCGCAACCGGGTGGACGGAAGGTGGAAGCCCGACGCGAACCGGACCACCAGGCGAATGCACAAATGGGGCGATTGGCCGCTAAGCCTCGCCAAGCAGCTTGTGCAAGTGCAGATGAAACGGGCCCAGCGTGCCCCCATAATTGCCGGCGGTGATGCGGACCACACCGGGACGGCAGGCCGCCGTGATGCCCGACCGCATGGCTTGCTCGACGGCCGGCAGATCAACGCCGTCGATCACGATTTCGTAGACTGCCTGAACGCCGTCGGGCAGGGCCGAAGTGACCAATGCCCGCAGCGTCGGACAATAGGCGTCGTTGGTGCTGGCGCGGAGTTGCTTGTAGCGGCTGCCGACCTTACTGCCGCTGCGCACCACTCCGCCGGGAAAAGGCAGAATGACGCCCGGCACGGTGCGAATGGCCTCGGCCGCGGCTTCAGCCGCCTCCAACGCCGCGCGTTGGCTTTCGCCCAAAATCAAAAAGTTTCCACCAGCGACGCCTTTGACCGTGCCAAAGCGGTCTTCGCAGGTAAACTCGCCGTCCATCACCGGCACGCGCCAAAAGCGCCGCCGGTCGAGCTTCTTGCTCGATTGAAAGCCATCGCCGAAAAACCGCAGATTACCACCGATGCGGATCGACTTGTCTTTGACCACGGGCAGCCCGTTGTAGCAAGCGGTGGTGGCGCAAGTGAGCACACACTGGCCGACGCGATTGATCGCCGCTTTTTCCAGCGCCTCGCGGTTAAAGGCGAACAGCAGCAGGCTGACGCCCGGCCGGCCGTCGGGCGTTTCCTCCGGCGGCAGCTCGCATTCGATGCCCGCCTCGGCATCGCAGCCGATGACCGAGGCCGCATAGCCGGTGGCTTCCTGCGCCGCGATGCGCGCCCAGCCGGCGCTTTCGGCCGTCACGATCAGCCGGGCCGCGGTCATCGGAAACGCTTCCGCAAAAGTGTCTTCAATCTCGGTGGAGTTGATCGTAAGCAAAGGTGGGGCGCGTTCAGTCGTGAACTTTGGGCCGGAAGGATCGTCGAACTCGAAGAACGATGGTTCGATTTGGGAAGACGGCTGGTTCTGCTTGCTCATCTATCGCCGCCAACGCCTTACAGTAACGGCTTCCGCCGACGATTCTAACCACTGCTGCCGCGACTGTCATCCAGGGGCGCCGGGGTGGCTATATGATCGGGAACAATCCGATCAATTCCTCTGCCTGACGAATCTGGACGCGGCGCGGACCGTTCAGATCGAGGGCCTGGGCTGTCGCGCGGCCAATGGGGGTGAGCGGAATGATATGGTAACCCTGCCAACGAAAATGACCGTTCCAGTCGTCCGTTCGCGGATTGAAAAGCGGGACCGCCCCGCCGGCGTCGCTGTCGTCGATTTGCACGCGATCTGCTTTACGGAGATTACAACTGGTCACGTGTTGCTGAGATGCTACTGTGGCGCCCGACCTAGCAGATGGAATGCTTCCGCGCGGACAAGCGACAGCCTCTCGCTCATCTCGGCGAGCGATTCCAGCTCCGCACGCTCCGCCTCACCAAGCTGCCCATTGCTGTTTCGGTCCATCAGTTCCTGAAGGCGCCGATCAAGTCGTGGCGAGAGCCGTAGCTGGCTCACCGCTTCGACCCAATCGACCGGGGCGGAAATCGCCGTCATCAGAGCTTGCCAAGGTAACGGTTGTGATGAAGATGCCAGTTCAATTCTAACACAGAGAAATGACGGGCGGTAGAATCGCGGGGTCTTCCGCCCACGTCGGGTCGATGGTTATAATGAGCTTCCCGCCACGGTGCACGCTTGGCCCAGGCCCCCGCACCCGTCAGGCTCGTCTTTTTTGCCGGCTCGGTCGGCACAAACCACGGTGACCGATGGAAAACCATCGCTATCTGCTCAACCCGATTCGCACCACCAAGCAAGGACAGCAAATCAACGTCGGCAAGGACCACGCCGAATACCAAACGATCGTGAACACCATGACCATGCACCCCGACGATATGAAACGATCGGGCATCGCCAACGGGTCCACGGTGCGGGTGCGCAATGAGATCGGCGAGGCCGAGTTTGTCTGCCAAGAGGGCAAGGTGCCGCAAGGTATGATCTTTGTGCCCTACGGTCCGCCCACCTGCCGGCTGATGGCCGCCACCACCGATGGCACCGGCATGCCCACCTCAAAAGGCTGGGAAGTCGAAGTGATCTCGCAGGATGCAGGGGTCGCGATTCAGGATTTAGGTGAGTAGGGGAGGATTCAGGTGTCGGGATTCAGGGTTGTCATTCCAGTCCGGCCGGTTTGCAGCCTGACAAAACTGGAGGATGACCTTCCTAGGTCGTCCAAACTGTTGGGATGAATTGGGAAGGTCATCCTACGATACGGCGGTGGCTGGGGCAGAGCCTAGGCGATGCCCCGGCGCGAAACGAAAACGAGAACGAACTAAATGATTCGCCATATAACCATGAAAAAAACGAACAAACTCGCCGGTGCGGAAGTCGATCAACAAAGTCGCCTCGCTGATGCGGCACTCAACGACACTGCCGACTCGCAAGCTCCCTGGGAGCAGATCGAAAACGGTCGCTACATGCCGCGCCGCATCCGCGGCAGTTTCCGCGGCGGCGTGCTCGGGTGAACCTTCGTCATGCCGCCCGGTCCGGGCGGAAACATCGGACGATAAGTTGCCCAGCCCCCAACCCCCAGCCACCAGCCACTCCCTCTATGGAACTCACCGTAGTCAAAAACGCCACTTGCACCTTCTGCGGCTGCGTCTGCGACGATATCGAGCTGCACTCCGACGGTGTGCGGATCACCAAGACCAAGCACGCATGCAGCCTGGGCGAGTCGTGGTTCCGCAATCACACGGCCGAGCGGCTTTATCCCGACGCGCTAATCGACGGCCAGCCCGCCACGCTCGACGCCGCCATCGATCGCGCCGCCGATGTGCTTCATCGGGCACACATGCCGCTGGTCTATGGATTGAGCAACGTCACCTGCGAGACGCAACGAGAAGCGGTGGCCCTGGCCGAGCTTGTTGCCGGCGTGATCGACAGTCATACCTCGTTGTGACACGGCCCCACCGAATTAGCCGCTCAGTTGGGCGGCAAGGTTTCCTGCACGCTCGGCGAAGTGAAAAACCGCGCCGACTTCATCATTTATTGGGGCGGCAATCCGGCGGAATGCCATCCCCGGCACTTTACGAAGTACACACTCACGCAAAAGGGCAAGTTCGTACCCAACGGGCGGAAGGGCCGCACGATGGTGCTGGTCGATATCCGCGAGACGCCCAGCGGTCGAGCCGCCGATCTGTTTTTGCAGGTGCGGCCCGGCAAAGATTTTGAAGTGCTCACCGCCCTGCGGGCGCTGGTCAAAGGCCAGCGGGTAGATCAAACGCTGATCGCCGAAACGGGCCTGACTATCGAGCAACTGCAAGACCTGGCCGATCGCATGAAAAGCTGCCGGTTCGGCGTCATCTTTTTTGGCATGGGCATTTCGATGACGCGCGGCAAACACATGAATTCGGCGGCCATCTTAACGCTGGCGGCCGAGCTCAACGCCTTTACCAAATTTGTGGCCATGCCGATGCGCGGGCACGGCAACGTCACGGGGGCCGACGTGGTGATGCGCTGGACCACCGGATATCCGTTTGGCGTGAGCCTGACGCGCGGCTACCCGCGTTACAACCCAGGCGAGTTCTCGACGGTCGATCTGCTGTTGCGCGGCGACGTCGACGCCGCCATGATCCTGGGTGCCGATCCGGGCGCCACCATGCCGCAGCCGGCCATCGATCATCTCGCCCGAATTCCCACCATCGTGCTCGACCCCAAGGTGACGCACACCAGCCGCCTGGCCCATGTGCACATCACTACGGCGGTCACCGGCATCAGCGCGCCGGGCACGGCCTATCGCATGGACGAGATTCCGCTGCCGCTGCGGCCCGCGTTAAAATCGCCCTATCCCACCGACGAAGAAGTGGTGCGCCGCATCTACCAGGCCGCCGCCAAGCGACGAGTTCCTATCGCCGGTTCGGCGAACTAAGGAGCGCGCGAAAAGAATCTTCCCCACGAGAGATATCTAAAACGCCTCGATTCCGGCTTGCAGAATGCCTTGCAATGTGTTAGCGGACGGATTGAAGAGATCCTGATCTTTGCCCAGCCAACGCTTGAATTCCTCCATGCTGAAAAGGCGCAGCGCGTGGCACGCTACGTGAAACGCACCCTGCCTGTCTTCGAGCACGATGGTATTGGTATCGACGCTCGAGCAACAGAGATCGGCGATCGACCAGGTTGGCGCCGTCTCCAACCTCGTGACGCCCGTGCATAACAGAAAAAGCGGCTCCTTCGTTTCGCGCACGTCCGTGAGCCGGACAATCAGCATTCGGTGCGGAGCGGCAAAATAGTGCTCGACGCTTGCCTGCCGGCCCCGAAGCTCGTCGAGATGATCTTCACCCTCATCAGGAACAATCCAGCCATTCACCAGGCTCATCGATTTGTTCTCCCAACTCGCCGTAGAACGTCGTTTTCGCTCGCAGGTGTTCGACCGTAAGGATTTCGTACAGTTCTCGGTTCGTCCAACCGCGTTGACCCAAGACCGGTTCGCTGCGATTCAGGCCGCGTTCCAGCCAGCGCTGAAAGCTCGCTTTCCGCATTCCTTTTAGCGTGAACCGGATTGTGTCTGCGGTATTCATTGCCCGAAGCACACCTTGCCACGGTTCGTCGCCGCCCCTCGCGGAACGCCACGGAGGCAATCCCGTTCGGCACGCCATTTTATCCGTGTCCTAGAACGTAGCGTAAGAGCGATATGGTAGCCTATTTTGGGAGTTCTGAGG
>JAICLL010000281.1 GCA_025927475.1 Pirellulales bacterium | reverse complement strand
GCTTCGCCGCCGGCCGCCGCACGGCGCCGACCGAGGCGAACAGCTACGTCTACGATATGGCCGCCCAGCTGCAGCGCCAGGCCCACCTCTTCGACTCCACCACCCTGCCGCCGCGCGACGTCGCGCGCTATGGCACGCACGACTTGGGCCGGCATACGCTCGTCGCGCGACGCATGCTTGAGGCGGGCGTGCGGTTCGTAAAGGTCACGTCGTATGGCTGGGACACGCACGGCGACAATTTTAATGGGCACTTAAGCCTGGTGCCCAAATTTGATCAGGCTTTCGCGGCAATTGTCGAAGATCTCGCCGAGCGCGGCATGCTCGACCGCGTGCTGGTGATCGCCATGTCGGAGTTCGGCCGCACGCCGCGCATCAACGGGCACGTCGGCCGCGACCATTGGCCGGAAGCCTGGTCGCTGGCCATGGCCGGCTGCGGCGTAAAACGCGGTGCCGTGGTCGGCAAGACGAACGACAAGGGCACCTTCGTCGAAGCGGACGAATACGATATCGGCCACATGTTTCACACTTGGTTTCAGGCGCTCGGCATCGACTCGGCGAGAACCGAGTACGACAACCAGGGCCAACCGCTGCCCATCGCCCACGAAGGCTGCCATGCGGTAAAGGAGCTGTTGGCGTGAACGATCCTAACGAACTGCTCAAGCGCTACCAGCCAAAACAGGTCAAAACCGTCAATCTCGACCGGCAGATGACTTCGTTGCGCTATAGCCCTTGCGGCAAGTTCCTGGCCGCCGGCGGTTTTGACGGCACCGTGCGCCGCTTCGACGCCACGAGTGAAGAGCTGCCGCCGCTGACCGCGCTCACAGGCCATTCCGGCTGGGTGACTGCCATCGCTTTTCATACCGATGGCCGGCGTCTGTTTTCGGTCGATAGTTGGGGTCGATTGTCCGCCTGGCCATATACCGAAGCATCGCCCTCGCCGCTGTGGACAATCGAACAAGCGCACGACGGCTGGATTCGCGGCTTGGCGTTGAGCCCCGACGGCGCCACGTTGGCCACCTGCGGAGCAGACAAGCGGGTCTGCCTTTGGTCGCCCGACGACGGCTCGCTGCGGCGGGAGCTTTTAGCCGGCGACGATGTTTATTCGCTCGCTTTTCATCCGCAAGGGGCGCTCGTTTCCGGCGATCTGCACGGAACGATCAAACAGTGGGAGGTAGCCACCGGCGCGTGGGTGCGCGCGTTCGAGGCGCGCTCGATGTACTTGTACGACCGCATTCAGGATGTGGGCGGCGTGCGCGTCTTGGCCTTCGATCGGGCCGGTAGGACGCTTGTCGCCGGCGGCTCATCGCCCAAGGGCGGCGGCTTCGTGCAAGGCTCGCCGCTCATCCATTGGTACGATTGGACCACCGGCGCCTTGCGACACACGCTCAAGTTCGGCGCCGATAGCGACGGCTTCGTGTACGACCTCAGCGAACATGCCGAGGGTTTTTGGATGGCGGTCACCAGCGGCCAGCCCGGCAACGGCAAGCTGTTGTTCCACCTGCCTGGTAGCGAACAACCATTCTTCACGGCACCAACGGCGAACTGTCACGCATTGGCGGTCCATGCCACTGGCCGCCGGCTGGCCGTGCTGGCCACCAATGGCGGCAGCAACGGCAACGGCCGGCGCTTGAAAGACGGGCAGGAATATGCCGGCAATTTCTCGCCTCTGCATATTTGGGAGATCGTCGCGGCTGGGTGATGCCCCATGGAGTGCGGCGATTTATCGCCGCTTTCCCTCGTCGCGGAGCGACCTTCTTTTACCCGGAAAGGATCGAGCCGCAATCGCCCTTGTGAATCACCGGGCGCAAACGATTCCAGTACGAGGGCGGCTGAAGCCGCAAGTACCGCCAGCTTGGCCAGAAGAGCGGTCATCGCAAGCAACCGCCCGGCGGCCAAACGATGCTGTCTATACATCGTGCGGCCAAGAATGAGGCCGCGGCAGCGGTCGCCGCCTCTTGGAGTGCGGTGATTTATCACCGCTTTCCTTTGCGGCTTCAGCCGCCTTTTGTTACCGCGTGCTTCTCGCTTTGCCCATGAACCGCCGCTTCCGCCGTGTGTCTTTTTCGAAAAGCAAAGGTCGCTCCGCGACGAGAGAAAGCGGCGATGAATCGCCGCACTCCAAAAGGAAGCATCATTTCCCGCCGTGTGAGGTCTAACCACGGCAGCCCTTGGCTGTTTCCTCCCTCATCCGCCGTCCGCACGACCGCCGGAGGCGGTCGGGCGGACGGCGAGCGGTTTCGCGTGGTGGCGGCGTATCTAGAAACCAGCGTCAGCAACCGGCCGGGCAAGCCGGCGGCATGGCAGAAGTTGGGGCGTACCGACCGCCGATGACAGTGATCGACAGCGGACGCGCGGCCGAGCGTCTCCCCAGATACGAAAGACATCCACTTTAGTTTTTCGCCTGCTCGTATCGCGACGCCACCGCGGCCCAGTTGACCACGTTCCAAAACGCCGTGAGATAATCGGCGCGGCGGTTCTGGTACTTCAAGTAGTAGGCGTGCTCCCAGACATCGCAGCCCAGAATGGGCGCGTGGCCGTGCATCAGCGGATTGTCCTGATTGGGCGTGCTTTCGATCAGGAGCTTTTTGTTTTTGTCGAGACTCAGCCAGGCCCAGCCGCTGCCGAACTGGCCCAGACCCTTCTTGGCGAAGGCGTCTTTGAAGGCATCGAGCCCGCCTAACTCGTTCTTGATGGCGTCGGCCAAGGCACCGGTCGGATTGCCGCCCGCCTTCGGTCCCATGATCGTCCAGAACAACGAATGGTTGGCGTGGCCGCCGCCGTTGTTGCGCACGGCTTGCCGAATGTTCTCGGGCACCTTGTCGATATTCATGCACAACGATTCGATGCTTTGGTTGCCAAAATCGGTGTTGGCGATGGCGTTGTTGACGTTGGTCACGTAAGCGGCGTGGTGCTTATCGTGGTGAATTTCCATCGTCTTGGCGTCGATGTGCGGTTCGAGCGCGTCGAATGCGTAGGGCAGCGGCGGGACGGTGTATGCCATGGCTCTTTCCTCCTGAGGGTTTCCACGAAAAGGGATTCGGTGGCGCCAGCATAGCGAATTACAAGAAAAGTGGGTAGTGGCCGGATTTTAGCGCCGCCGTAAGTGCTGCACGGCCAGCGGCATTGGCGGCTGGACGGAGAACACCTCGCGCCTTAGGCGCTCGATGATGGGGGCCGAAGCCGCATAATTCGACCAGCCGTGTTGCGATCCGAGGAGCGGGTTCACGTTCACTTGCTCCAGCTTGCGCCGTTGTGATCCCAGTTCGGCGGGTGAAACCACGCCATGCATACCAAGCGCCGGGCCGCTCGCGGGCGACAGGAAACGGTACCAACGCAACACGCGGTCGTGCGGATTGACAAACAGCACCATCCGCTCGACCGTCGACAAGGCGCGGCCATAGCGGTGGCCTGGCAGCAGCCAATCGTCGTCGATGGCCGCCGCCATCAGCACGCTCCGCAGCGGTGGTTGCGCGCGGCCGGAGATGGAAGCAACGTGTTGTCCGTTCAATGTTCCGCCCGCCAGCAGGTGCAACGCGCCGCCGACCACGCGGGCACCCAGGCTGTAGCCCACGACCACGCCTTGCGGGCCGCGCTCCAAATCGGCCAAGAAGCGGGCCAGATGGATAGCGTCGGCTTCGGCCCTTTCGGCCTTGAGCCGGGCGTCATGACGGATGGTGCCCGGTATGTAGTCGGCCGGCCAAGACCAAAGAATCAGCCGCACGGGCGCAGGCGCCGCGGTAGACAAAGCCTGATACAGCGCCAGCCCGTGCTCGCGACACTTGGCGTCGTCGGTGTCATTGCCATGCACGAAGACGACGGTGACAGGCGCCGCTCCGCCCCCAAGGCGAAGCTCGTCATAGTGCGCCGTGCGCCAGCCGTCGTCGTAACGTTCCACCTCGGGCAACTTGCGTCGCGACGATTGTGTCGGCGCGTGCGGCAGCGATCGTGTGTTGACCAGCCAGAGCTGGCTGGCGGCACTCGCCGAGGTTGGCGGTAATAGCGGTGTGGCCTCGTCCGCCGGCGCGCCTTTGACGCCGGCGCGAGCTGTGGAGAGTAGCGTGCTGGCGGCCAGCATGGCCTGGAGCAGGTATCGAGTGGTAACCGGGCGCATCCGAGCTTCCTGATTTCTCGTGACATACAAGTCTACCCGATGAATGGCGTGCCTGCTGGCGGAATGCAACATCCTGTGAAAAAAATCCGCGTGTTGCGTTTGCACATCGTAGGGCGTGTTGTAGAGTTGTCTGACCCCACAGCCTCGCCAGGCAATACCGGTTTTTCTGAAAGGGAAAGACGAGCCATGAAGAGGCTACTGATTTTAACGGCGTGCGCGCTGATGACGGCGACGAGCGCCGGCTGCTGGCGTTGGTTCAACCGGGGCGCGGAATGCAATCCGTGCGTACCGGCGACCAATTCCTACGCCGATCCGTGCATGGGCGCCCCGGGCGTGGGTGACGCGACAATGTTGCCGAGCCCGGTCGTACAAGGCGTACCGATGCAATAAGTGTGATTCGTTGCTCGCCTGGGCCGCCGCCCCATCCGGACCGCGGCGGCCGGCGAGAACGAACAATCTCCTCCACCGCTAGCGCGCCGGCCGCCGCGCGCCAGCGACCCCACCCGTGCGGCCAATCAGCCAGGGGGAATCTCCATGAGCGCACCGGCAACCCAGGCGCGACCGCGCGCCGTCGGCCGTCTGATTTTGCGGCGCGTGTTTGACACTCCGCACCGGCAACCCACCCCGCACCTCGAGTTGCGTCCCAAACCACGCGGCGACGAACCCGCCGCTTCGGCGAACTGAATACCCTTGTCAGTTCAAATAGTTCCAGCGGGCGTGGGCTTAGGCTTGCGAAACGGATCGAGCATCGGCTGGGCCATTTTGCTCCCTTCTTCGATCATGCGGGCCGCGCTGTGATTGCT
>JAICLL010000290.1 GCA_025927475.1 Pirellulales bacterium | reverse complement strand
TCCTCAGCCTCGTCCACTAGCGTCTGCGCCACGTCGCGGGCCTGGATGATCTCCGACTCCATCTGGCACTTCAGCTTGGCGGCGGCATCCTCGACGTGCGTCAGGATGGCGTCGGCGTGCTTCGATTCCTCGGCCATGCTGGCGTCCACCCTCTTCGGTTTGGCCACCGGGGGGCCCCACCCCCCCGGGGGCGGGCGTGGGGCCCCCCCCCCCCCTCTTGGCAGACACGCCCGGCCTCGCCGCCCCCCCCACTTCGCTCTCCGGCGGGCTCTTCTCGCCGCGCGCGGAGCGTAATTTGCGCACCAACGTTTCGTAGTCGGCGATCGTCTGGGTAAGCAGCGGCGCATAGTAACATTGCAATGCGGCCCACTCCGCTGACGTCGGATGTGGCCGCGGCAGATACGTCCGCAGGTTGTGCTCCTGCAAGCGGATGGCTCCGCCGAATTTGAAGGAGTACATTTCGGCCAGGGCGCGCTCGGCATCCCAACGGTCGTATTCCAGTCGAAACAGCGCGGATAAGGTGCCGGTGCGATGCCGGCCGCCTTGACAATGCACGGCCACCGGCCAGTTCCGCGGGTCATCGAGAAGCTGAAAGAACTGCTCAAACTGCCAAGGGGTAAGCCAGGGCCAGCTTTTTTCCGTGCCCATCGGCCACTGGACGGCCCGCGCGCCAAGCCGAGCGACATACTCCGACTCACGGCAGCCATCGGGATCGCTAAAACTGATCAGCCCGCGGCGCAACCGAAAATCGTAAAGTTGCACGCTGACCACCGTTTTGATGCCGATGTTCTTGATCAGGTAGCGAAAGCCGAACTCCGACGGCTGCGCGACGCGATAGAACACACCCTTGCGCACCTCCATGAACCGTTTGGTGTGATGGTGCCAAAAGGCCCAATAGCCGGCGGACGAAAGGACCGCGGCAAAAACGCCCAGCAGCAGCCAGCGCCGCCCGCGGTAGATAGTTTTGCTGAAACGACGCAAAAAGTGATCGGTCGGCATGGTCCTCAGTGAGCAGGAACGTTGGCAAGTTGCGCCTCGGACGAGGCGCCGTCGTACAATGGATTGGCTGTTGGCGTGGCAATGGCGGTTTCACCGTCGCGGTGGAATGAAAAAAGATTATCCCAGGTCCGGTCGAGCCGCTCGAGCGCCGCGTCGATCGGCACGGCGCGCATTAAATCATCGCCTTCGACCAGCCCCAGCCGCTTCAGCTTTTCCAAAGCATCGCCCACCTCAAAATCGACGGACGCCTGCGTTTCGCTGGCCAGAAAGGCCTCAATCTCGGCGTCGAGCCGCGCGCTCGACCAGGCTTCGGTGGCGGTGTGCCAGAGAAAAAAATAGGCCAAGATCGCCTCGCGGCACTCTTGCTCTTCTGCCTCATCAAGCAGGCGAAACAGCACGCCGGCGTTATTGTCGAGGTTCTGATAATAAAGGTTCCGCGTCAGGCTGAGCTGGTACTTCTGCTGGGTGCGCAGATAACCAAAAAACGATTTCACGCCGTAGCCCAGCGTGGCCGCAATCAGGCCGAGGTAGGTCAGCATGCCATAGAAGCCCGTCACGGCGACGACCATCGCCCCCTGCAACAGCTTCCAGCCGGTCATGGCCACGCCCGACACCGTGGGCAGCAAGATCTTGCTTCGGTCGACCAGCGACATTCGCACCCGGCTGCCGGGCAAGAGCATCTCCAGGTCCATCTTAGGAATGTTCTTGAAGATCTTGAGGTGAACGCTCTGGCCGTCGAGATGGCCGTCGATGGTGTGGTAACTTTGCAGCCGGAAGATGACCACCAGCCGCTGAAAAATCGGGACTTCGACGAGCCGCGGCCGATAAAGATTGCGCCATCGCCGGCAGGTCTTGCTGGAGACGATATCGCCACGCGCATAAACTTCCAGCCGATCGAACATGTCGAGATTGACGGAGAGCTGCAGCCCCCAATCGCTGGCGGCATTGAGGGCCTGCTTGATGTCGCCTGGCGTCAGACGTTCAAAATTTGCCCGCTCCAGCAGCCAGCCAAGCCGCTCGAACAACTCATCCGCCCGGCGCTGTTGTTCGACCGGCGTCAGGCTCTTGGGCAGGAGCGTATCGGCATCGGGGTCAAACGGCGCGTAGGACTCTTTGAGTTCTTTCAGTTTGTCGTGATACTCGTAGTGAAACGTGGCCATCAGCAACCGGCAAAGCTGCTGAAAGCGTTCTCTGTCTGACGCGGTGAGCGTGATACGCGCAGACAATCGCCGGATGAGGTCGGCCGCGCGGACGGGAATGAACTTTTCGCGTGCCCAATGCTTTGGCGCGGCGGCTGTGCCCGCGGAGCCGGCTTGGATGTTGGTATCAATCTTGTGTGCTGAATTATGCATTGCGAGACTTGTGCCCACCCTACGCCTATTGGGCTGCCGCCGGGAGCGGTGCCGGGCGCTTTCGTCCGGCGGCCCGCCGGGCCGGAGCCGTCTTATGCACCGTAAGATGCCGCAGTTGTTGCACGTTCTGCTCGCTGGCAAGCTGCTTCACGAAGTCGGGCGAGGCGCGATCGAGCACGATGATCTCGCTCTTGGCCCGCGGATCGGTCAATGAACGCACGATGCAGATCACCTCAGCGCCCTCGCTGCGACGGCCGATCTCGGCCAGCGTCGCCGCTTCTTGCGCTGTCAGCCCCGCCGCTGAGGAAGGACCGTCGCTCGTGGCCATCAGGCCGGCGCTCGCGCGGTCGGGGCCGGGCGGCGGCATTCGTGAGGGCATGGGCGGCGGTTCCACGGCCACGGCGGTCAGCACGTTGCCCGACGCCGGATCGGCCGGCTCGAGACACATTTCTTTCAGCCCTTTCCGCTCCAGCTCTTTGTGAACGGGGTCGACGGCGGCGTAGAGTCCTTCATTGTCGGCCGGATCGGCCGCGTTGCAAACACCAATCAAGTAGCCATCTACCGTGAACAAGCCGCCGCCGCTACGCCCCTGGTCGGGCTGACCTGCGACGGAGAATGTGGGCGGCCCCAGAAACTTATTGATGGCGGTAATGTGGCTGACGCGCGCCGTCGGCTCGTTGCCGTGATTGCATCCGATATTGACCACCGCGCTGCTTTGCGTCACTCGATTGGCCGGCGCCACACGCGCGGCGGCCACCGGCACGCCGGGCCGGAAACTCACCAGCCCGACGTCGCTTTCCAGATCATAGCTCAGCACGTGGCCCGGCACATCTTGCGGTGCGCCCGGCCCGAACAGGTCGATAGTGACCGGTCCGCGGCCCTTGGAATCGCGAAAGATGTGGCCGCAGGTGAGCACCAGGGCCTCGCCCTCCCGTGCGTCAATGATGGTGCCCGAACCCACAGAGTTGCCGCCGCCATCGTCAATTCGAATGCGCACGCTGGCGGCCATCAGTCGCCGCAAGATGGCGTCGCTTTCGGTGCGCAGCGGTTCGTTGCCTGGTTCGACGTGGTCCGCCACGGCCGGGGCGAGGTCGCGGCGTTGCGGTAAATTCAGCGGCGGCGGACTGCCGAGCGGATCGGACGCGATGGCGGGAAAGGAATCGGCGACGGCGTCGTCAGGCGACTGGGCTCGCGCGATGGGGCCCGAGCGGTGTTTCGGTACGGCCGCCGCGAGCATTGCTTGCAGCTCCCGCCGGCTTTGCGCTCCGGCGACGCGCTTCACTTCCTTGCCGTCGACCAACAGCACGAAACAAGGGATTTCCGAGATCTTGAACCGGGCCGCCAATTCACGCTCTTGGTCGACGTTGACTTTTCGTATCGCATAGCCGGCGGCCTGAAGCTCGTGAACGACCGGCGCCATCTGGCGGCACGGCCCGCACCGATCGGAATAGAAATCAAGCAGCACCGGATCGGCGCTCGTGAGCGCGAGAGCAAGCATTGCCGCTGGCAACGAGACCATAACATCCCTTCCTGGGTTTGGCTGAAGGCAACTTCCTTGTTGCCGGTGGAAGTGCGGGGGCGACATCGCGGCGTTGCGGTAAATTCAGCGGCGGCGGACTGCCGAGCGGATCGGACGCGATGGCGGGAAAGGAATCGGCGACGGCGTCGTCAGGCGACTGGGCT
>JAICLL010000097.1 GCA_025927475.1 Pirellulales bacterium | reverse complement strand
GAAAGGACAACACATCATGGAGCCACGACAAAGCGAAGCGTACGACTCAGCCCTGCGGCGGGCTGTGGCCCATCGCTCCGCGCGCCGCGACGCGGCGCCGCGCGACGGCCACATTGCCCGTCGGGGGACGCTTATTTAAGGGCTAGCGGGCGTCCGGGTGCTCAAACGCCGATGGCTGAAGTTCGCGGTTTGATGGCCGCCCGCGGTTGACGGCCCCCCGAGGCGCACGTATGTTTGCATGAAGCCGCGTGTCGGTAAAATCCACAATTTAAGGTTTCTTGGATGTCGCCCTTCGTTTGTCGAGCCGCGGAAATCATTCGTCGCCAGATCGCCCTGGTGATTTGCCAGGAGGAACGGCCGTAAGGGCGTCTCGCGATTCAACGCCAGACACAACCAATAAGCCCTGAGGCCGGTCGCCGGCCCCAGGGCTTTTTTTGTCAATCAACCGCCAGAAGGTCAGTCATGCGCCGCATTCAAATCTACGACACCACCCTGCGAGACGGCAGCCAAGGTGAAGGCGTCAGCTTCTCGTTGCAAGACAAGCTGCTGATCGCTCGGCGGTTGCTGGAGCTGGGCTTCGACTATATCGAAGGCGGCTATCCGCTCTCGAACGACAAGGACGCTCAGTTCTTCGCACGGGCGGCGCAACTGCCCGGCGGACAAGGGCGAATTTGCGCCTTCGGCATGACGCGCCGCAAAGGCTTGCCGCCCGAAGACGACCCCGGCATGAAGGCCCTGCTGGCGTCGGGCGCCGGCGTGGTGACCCTCGTCGGCAAGACATCGGATTTCCATGTCACCGAAGTGTTGCGCGTCTCGCTGGAAGAAAACCTGGCCATGATCGCCGACAGCGTGCGTTATCTGCGTTCGCAGGGCCGGCAGGTAATTTACGACGCCGAACATTTTTTTGACGGCTGGAAGGCGAACCGCTCTTATGCAGTGCGCACGGTGCAGGCCGCCGCGGATGCGGGCGCCTCGCTGGTGGTGCTCTGCGACACCAACGGCGGCAGCATGCCCGAAGAAGTGGCCGAGCTGACCCGAGCCGTCATCGGCGAACTGCCGACGCCCGTGGGCATCCATTGCCACAACGACTGCGAGCTGGCGGTGGCCAATTCATTGGCCGCGGTCGATGCGGGGGCCGTGCAAGTGCAAGGCACGATCAACGGCCTGGGCGAGCGCTGCGGCAACGTCGATCTGATTTCGGTGGTCGCCAATCTGGCGTTTAAGAAGCAGGGCTACGAGGTGCTCACGTCCGACAGCCTGCCGCGGCTGACCGAGCTCTCGCGTTATGTGTATGAGCTGGCCAACATGAATTTCCGCCAGAATCAGGCGTTTGTCGGACAAAGCGCGTTCGCCCACAAAGGCGGCATGCACGTGCATGCGGTGGCGCGGGCGGCCAGCAGCTATGAGCACATGACGCCTGAGGCCGTGGGCAACGAGCGCCGCTTCTTGGTGAGCGAGCTCTCGGGTCGCTCAAACATCATGGCCCTGACCGCCAAGCACCACTTGGAAAACGACCGCGAGTTGATGGACAAGATCTTGGCCCACGTGGTCACGCTCGAAAACCAGGGCTATCAGTTTGAGGCCGCCGAGGGCTCATTCGATTTGCTCGTGAAGCGTCTTGCGGGCACCTACCGCCCGCACTTTGAGCGGCTGAATTTTCACGTGAGCGTTGAAGCAGACCGCGAGGGTGCGGCGACGACCGAAGCCACCGTCAAGCTGCGCGTCGCCGGCGAGATTCGCCACGAGGTGGCCGAGGGCGACGGCCCGGTCAACGCGCTCGACGCGGCTTTGCGCAAGGCGCTGCTGAGCATCTATCCGAGCCTGGCCGACATGCACCTGGTCGATTACAAGGTGCGGGTGATTAACTCCGAGGCCGCCACCGCCGCCGGCGTGCGCGTCGTCATCGAAAGCCGCGACGAGCGCGACGTCTGGGGCACCGTTGGCGTGAGCGAGAACATCATCGAGGCCAGTTGGATGGCGCTGGTCGACAGTATCGAGTACAAGCTGTGCAAGGATGAAGCCGCCGAGGTCGTGACCAAGCCGTCACGGCCGGCGGAGGTTGTCCCACACCAATAGGCAGACGAGGAAGAAACTGCGCAGGCGGCGATCAGGTAAGCCTTCAAGCAGTAGAATCGCCGATTGAATCTGGTCCGATTGAATCTGGTCAATGAAAGTCTCAACATCGGAGCGCTTAAAACGCTCGGACCAGTCGTATTCGGCCCAATGCCGCTTTTGCTGCGTAGAAGCGAACGCAGCGGCGGCAATCCGTAAATCCGGTGGCACTACGGTCATCCATTATACCGTAAGCACATTTCCACGACGACTTTGTTGCTTTCGGCACGCGCCACCGATGACAGCGAAGCTTTGTGGCGCGCGGCGGTCCGCGCGGGTTGGAACGTTGAACGGGCCCGGGGCATCACGGTGCCCGACGGCCTCCGCTATTTACGGCTGCGAGCCCGACCAGCTATTGCCCGTCATCCGGCACGCGGTCAAACGGCAAATGCCGTAATCCGCCCCTGGCTTCCGGGGACATTTTGTCGAGGAAAATGCCGAAAACGCCGCGTTTTTATCCCCGTTCCACCGCGACGGCGCGGGCGAAAAATTCGGGCTAGAATTGAGCGACGAATTCCTAGACAATGGATCGCAGGAACGACGCGTTACGAAACCCACCGTCAACGCCATCCCGCCTGCTCGCCGCCCGCCTGAACTCGCCGATGACGTATCCCGGAGAACTGCTCGATCACCATTTGTGGCGTGTCGAACGCCGCCTCGATGGCGCCTTGCTGGTGCGCGTCACTTCGCGCGGTCCATATGGCGAAGGGCTGCCCGACGCCGTCTTCGCCTTCCGCTCCGGCGACCCTCAGTATGGCTATTGGGAGGCCCGCTTCCACGAACAGCAGCCGGTCTAAGCTATCCTACCGGCTGGCTGCGCGGATACGAACCGAGCGTCTCCATGCGAACCGCCTTTTTTTCCAACGCCGCCAATGCCTTGCGGACTCGGGCGTCGCTGTAGTGGCCATCGAGTTCCACAAAGAATAGATAGTGTCCCTCCGACTGCGGAATCGGGAACGACTCGATCCAAGTTAAATTCAGACGGCCGCGTTTGAAAATGGCAATGGCGTCGGCCAGCGAGCCGGGCCGGTGGGCCACTTCGAACAGCAGCGCCGTCTTGTCGTTTCCGGTGCGGGAGGCCGGCTCGTGCCCCAGCACCGCAAACCGCGTAACATTGGCGGGGTTGTCTTCGATTTTCTCGGCCAGCACGTCGAGGCCATAGTGGACACCGGCTTGCACGCTGGCGATCGCCGCGGCGCCTTGCTTATCCTGGGCCAACTGCGCCGCGGTGGAGGTGCTGGTGACTTCAATGGGCCGGGCCGCCGGCAGATGACGCAGCAGCCAGTTGCGGCATTGCGAGAGCGCTTGGGGCCGGCTGTAGACCTCGGTGATCTCCGCCCGTGGGCAGCGTCCCAGCAAATAGTGATGGATGCGAAGCTGCACTTCCCCGCAGATGCGCACCGGCAGCCGGGTGAACATGTCCAGCGTATCGGCAATCCGGCCGTCAGTCGAATTTTCGATCGGCACCACGCCAAAGTTGGCATGCCCTCGGTTGACTTCTTCAAATACCGCGGCGATGCTCCCCACCGGCACCGACTCGGCGCCGATACCAAACCGATCGAGCGAAGCCAGGTGGCTGTAGCTATAGGCCGGGCCCAGCACGGCCACGCGCATCGGCCGTTCCAGCGCACGCGCCCCGCTGATGAGTTCTCGGAACACACCCCGCAGGCATTCGTTCGAGAGCGGGCCTTTATTGTGCGTTATCGCACGCACGACGGCGTCAGGCTCCGGTTCGGGCGGAGCGTGCGCGGCCGAATGGTTGAGCTTTTGAAGCTGTGTGTAGAGTTTGGCGCGCTGATTGGCCAGCTTTACCAACTCGCGATCGGTCCGTTCTATTTCGGCTTTGACCGAAGTCTCGCTGTCGTTGCGGGCGGCGGGGCGCTTGGGGGTTTTCGAACTGGTGTCTTTGGCCATGAGGCCGTTTCCCAACTTCTGTGCCGATAAAGACCTAGAGAGGCGGCAAGGCGACTGTGGCCCTTGTACTTTTGCCCGCGGCGACTGTCAAGCGTCCCCTGCCAGAATGGCAGCAAGAAGGGGGCAGGGAACAGGTGACAGGGAACAGTAGGATTCAGAATTTGGCATTCAGGATTCAGCGTACCCGGCGGTTACGCCTTTTAGCCCGAGCGATTCGCTGAATGCCGAATGCTGAATCCCGAATCCTCCGTCGGCCCTGCCCAAATGGCAGCATTTCAAGATGGCATAGCCTTTGCTTGGAAAGGGCCTATCCCTAGACACATCAGGAGTTTTATCCATGCCTCAAGGCGAAAAGATCATCGGCATCGATTTGGGCACGACCAACTCCGTCGTGGCCGTGATGGAAGGCGGCGATCCCAAAGTGATTGCCAATCAAGAAGGCAACCGGTTGACGCCCAGCGTGGTGGCGTTCACCGATAAAGGCGATACGCTCGTGGGCGAGCCTGCCCGGCGGCAGGCGGTCACGAACCCCAAGCACACGGTCTACTCAATCAAGCGCTTCATGGGCCGCCGCCACACGGAGGTGGCCAGCGAAGAGAAGATGGTGCCGTATGCGGTGGTCGGCGGGCCGCAGGACTATGTGAAAGTAAAAATCGGCGACAAAGACCACACGCCGCCCGAAATCTCGGCCAAGGTGCTGCGCAAATTGAAAGAAGCCGCCGAAGCCTATCTCGGCCACAAGGTCAACAAGGCCGTCATCACCGTGCCGGCTTATTTCAACGACGCGCAGCGGCAAGCCACCAAAGACGCCGGCCAAATCGCCGGGCTGGAGGTCGCGCGCATCATCAACGAGCCGACCGCCGCGGCCATGGCCTATGGTCTCGACAAAAAGCAATCGGAAAAGATTGTCGTCTTCGATCTCGGCGGCGGCACCTTCGACGTGTCCATCTTGCAAGTCGACGAAGGGCTGTTCCGCGTGATCAGCACCAACGGCGACACGCACCTCGGCGGCGACGATTTCGACCAGGTGCTCATCAACTACGTGGCCGATGAGTTCAAAAAGGAGCAAGGCATCGACCTGCGCAAAGACGCCATGGCCTTGCAGCGGCTGCAAGAGGCTTGCGAGAAAGCCAAGAAAGAACTCAGCGGTCAGAGCACGACCGACATCAATCTGCCGTTCATCACGGCCGACGCCAACGGTCCGAAGCACTTGCAGATGAGCATCAGCCGTTCGAAGCTCGAGCAATTGCTCGATCCGCTCATTGAGCGTTGCCGCGGGCCCGTGATGCAGGCCCTGGCCGACGCCAAGATGAAGCCGAGCGACATTGACGAGGTGGTGCTCGTCGGCGGTTCCACGCGCGTCCCCAAAGTACAAGAGTTGGTCAAGAAGATCTTCAATAAAGACCCGCACAAGGGCGTCAACCCCGACGAGGTGGTGGCCGTGGGCGCCGCCATTCAGGGCGGCGTGCTCGGCGGCGAAGTCAAAGACGTGCTGCTGCTGGACGTCACGCCGCTCTCGCTGGGCATCGAAACGCTGGGCGGCATCATGACGCGGCTGATCGATCGCAATACCACCATTCCGACCGAAAAGAAAAACGTCTTCAGCACCGCCGACGACAATCAGACCGCGGTCACGATTCGCGTCTTCCAGGGCGAGCGCGAAATGGCGGCCGACAACCGCCTGCTCGGCCAGTTCAATCTGGAGGGCATTCCGCCCGCGCCCCGCGGAGTGCCGCAGATCGAAGTCAAGTTCGACATCGACGCCAACGGCATTTTGAACGTTTCGGCCAAGGATCTGGGCACGGGCAAGGAGCAAACCGTCAAGATCGAGCAATCGAGCGGGCTGAATGAGAGCGAAATCGAACGGATGCGCAAGGACGCCGAGTCGCACGCCGCGGAAGACAAACGCAAGCGCGAACTGGCCGAGGCCCGTAACCAGGCAGACACGATGTGCTTCCAGATGGAAAAACTGATGAAGGAGCACGCCGACAAGCTGTCCGACTCGGACAAGGCCCCGCTCGAGGCGGCGATCAAGAAGACCCGCGACGTGGCCCAGGGCGACGACGTGCAAGCCATCAAGGCGGCGGTATCCGAGTTGGAGCAGGTCTCGCACGCCTTGAGCAAGACCCTGTATCAGTCGCAGTCGCATGCGGCGGGCAGTGCCCCCGGCGCCGACGGCGGCGCGCCGAAGCCGTCTGGCGGCGAGGAAGACGCCATCGACGCCGAGTTTGAGGTGAAGGATTCGAAATAAAGAACGCCTGGCCTCGGTAGGGAACGGAATGAATTCCGTTCTACGGCGCGAACAACCGGCGTACGGCGATGCGCAGCCCGCTAAGCGGAGCAGGGAAGGTCAACTCGTCGTCTCGGCCTGACACGGTTCCGGGCTGATCGGCACTGTAAGCAAAGACGCTTTGCGATTGAGGGTCGACAACATACACCAAATCGACTTCGGCGTTGAGATACTCGCTGACCTTGGTCAATACCTTGGGCCAGCGGTCGGCGGGCCAACGCACTTCGATCGCCAGTTCGGGGACGACCGACGGGTAGCCGGACGGGTCGGCTCCCCTGGGAACGCGAGCATAACTGTAAAACGAAACATCGGGGCCGCGAACCGTGTCGGGGCCGCGCTCGGTAACGACGCCCGCGTCATTGGTAAGAACGGCCCAAGCTGGTGCTCATCGGCATAATTGCCGATCAGCCGACCCAGCAGGGCGCAGAGTTTGCCGTGCCGGAAGTTGGGAACATTCATCGTGACAATCCGCCCGCGGACGAGCTCGGTGGGGCAACCGTTGTCGGGAAGTTGCAAGTACTCTTCCGCAGTCAGCAACGATTCGATGGTGGCCATACACAATCGACGAAAGAATAATCGCGATGGAAAGCTCTGCTTAAATCACCAGACCGCGAAACGATTGAGTAACGATTGAGTAATATGGCAATTCGCTTCGACAAATTCACGATCAAGGCCCAAGAGGCGGTGCAGCGCGCGCAAGAGCTGGCCGCCGACCGGGGCAATCCGCAGATCGAGGCCCTGCATCTCTTGGCCGCTCTGCTGGCTGAGCAAGAGGGCATCTTCCACGCGGTCATCGAAAAGATCGGCGCCAATCGGGCACAGCTCGATCGCATTGTCGAATCTGAGCTTGGCCATCTTCCGCGCGCCTCGGGCGGGGCGCCGCCTCAGCCGGCCCCCGGCCTGATGCAGATCTTCGAAGGCGCCCACCGCGAAGCCGACGCCATGAAAGACGACTTTGTCTCGGTCGAGCACTTGCTGCTCGCCCTGACCAAGGTCGACAGCAAAGCCCGGCAGGTGCTGAAACTGAACGCCATCACCGAGAAAGAGGTGTTGCAGGCCCTGCGCGACGTGCGCGGCAGCGCGCGCGTCGAGGATCAGAACCCTGAAGGCAAGTTTCAAGCCCTGCAAAAGTACGGCATCGACCTGGTCGAACGGGCTCGCCAGGGCAAGCTCGATCCGGTCATCGGCCGTGACCAGGAAATCCGCCGCGTGATTCAGGTGCTCTCGCGCCGCACCAAGAACAATCCGGTGCTGATTGGCGAGCCGGGCGTGGGCAAAACCGCCATTGCCGAAGGGCTGGCGCTGCGCATTGTGCAAGGCGATGTGCCGGAAACCTTGAAAAACCGCCGCGTGATCGCGCTCGACATGGGAGCGTTGATCGCCGGCACCAAGTTCCGCGGCGAATTTGAAGAGCGCCTCAAAGCGGTGCTCAAAGAGGTGCAAAACGCCGGCGGCAGCATCGTTCTGTTTATCGACGAGCTGCACACGGTGGTGGGCGCGGGGGCTGCCGAAGGCGCCGCCGATGCCGCCAACCTGCTGAAGCCCGCGCTGGCTCGCGGCGAGCTGCGCTGCATTGGCGCCACCACGCTCGATGAATACCGCAAGCACATTGAAAAAGACGCTGCCTTGGAACGCCGGTTTCAGCCGGTTTACATCGGCGAGCCGAGCGTCGAAGACACCATCGCCATTCTGCGCGGCCTGAAGGGGCGCTACGAGGCGCATCACAAGGGCGTCAAGATCAGGGACTCCGCCCTGGTGGCGGCCGCCAACCTCTCGCACCGTTACATCAGCGACCGTTTCTTGCCGGACAAAGCCATCGACCTGGTCGACGAAGCCGCCAGCCGGCTGGCGATGGAGCTGCAAAGCGTGCCCAGCGAGATCGACGAGGTGCAGCGGCGGATCACGCAGCTTGAATTGGCCGCGCGGCAGTTGGCCGAAGAGACCGAAGAACACGCGGTCGAACGCCGGGCGGAAATCGAAGAAGAAATGCAAGAACTGCGTCGCAAGCTGGCCAGCTTGCGAGAACAGTGGGAAGCCGAGAAAATGGGCCTGGGCGATGTGCAGCAGACCCGCAACCAGCTCGACAAGCTTGACCTGGAATTTCAGCAGCTCAACACGGCCATCAAAGAAAAGCAGGCCGCGGGCAACGCCATCGAAGAACAAGACTACCAGCGGCTGTATCAGCTCGACGTTGAGCGCAAAAAACTCTTGAAACATCTGGAAGAATTGGCCCCCGCCGAGCGCGAGAGCCGCGACGGCGCGCCGACGCGGCGGCTGCTGCGCCGCGAGGTCGGCCCGGAAGAAATCGCCGACATCGTCAGCCTTTGGACCGGCATTCCCGTCAGCCGCATGTTGGAAACCGAACGGGCCAAGCTGCTGGTGATGGAAGAGCGGTTGCACCAGCGCGTGGTCGGGCAAGAGGAGGCGGTCGAGGCGGTGTCGAACGCCGTCCGACGCAGCCGCTCAGGCTTGCAAGATCCCAACCGGCCGATCGGCTCGTTCATTTTTCTTGGTCCCACCGGCGTCGGTAAAACCGAACTTTGCAAAGCCCTGGCTGAGGTGCTCTTCGACGACGAGACGGCCATGGTGCGGCTCGACATGAGCGAATTCATGGAGCGGCATACCGTCAGCCGGCTGATCGGCGCGCCGCCCGGCTACGTGGGTTATGAAGAAGGCGGCCGGCTCACCGAAGCGGTCCGCCGCCGGCCCTACTCGGTGGTGCTGCTCGACGAAATTGAAAAAGCCCATCGCGATGTCTTTAACATCTTGCTGCAAGTGCTCGACGACGGCCGCCTGAGCGACAACCAAGGCCACACGGTCGACTTCACGAACACGATCATCGTGATGACCTCGAATATCGGCAGTCAGGCGATTCAAGAGATCACGCGCACCGGCGGCAACCAGGAAGAGATTCGCGAGGCGGTGCAGTCGGCCTTGCAAACGAACTTCCTGCCGGAGTTCCTCAACCGCATTGACGAAGTGATCATCTTTCATCCGCTCGATGCCAAGCACCTGCGGCAGATCGTCACGCTGCAAGTCGAGCGATTGCGAAAGCAGCTTGAGCAGCATCAGATTGAGTTGCAGGTGACGCCGGCGGCGCTGGACGAGATTGCCAAGCTGGGCTACGATCCGACGTATGGAGCGCGGCCCTTGAAGCGCGTGATCCAGCAGCAGATTCAAAACCCGCTGGCCACCGAGATTCTGAAAGGAAGTCTGGGGGCCGAGACCGGCGTGCAAGTGGATTACCGCTCGGGCGAATTCAGTTTCGGGCGTTTAGCCGATGTGGCGGAAGTCCAAGGGTGATTCTCTGAGCGCTCTACCACGATCCAATCGGCGACCGGTATAATCGAGTTTTTTGCGGTCTGCAGGCGCAAGCAGTCGTCCCCGCCGATGAACGATCATCCCGAGAAGACGAAGACGATGGCACGCCGGCTAGTTCCGAGGGAACCGCTTGGGTTCATTTCGACCGTGAAGCATCCTCGCTCGAAGACGCGATCCGTTCAGCCGTGGCACAGGTTCGTTCGGCCGGCTTTGAAGTCTCCAGGGTTGAAATGGATGCGTTCTCGGCGGTTTTCCAGAAGGCGTAGCTTGGACTAGAAGGGCGACCGACACCGGTTGCGGCCATGCTCGGTAGTTCGTTGAACCGCAGACCCATGTCTGAATTGAATCGGCCGAGTCGGCGTGACTTTCTGCGCGCGGGCGCCATGGGCGGCGTTGCCATGTCGCTGCCGATGTTCCCGATGGCGGCCGTGCTCGGCGGCCAAAGAACATCTGCGCGTTCGGTCATTCTGATTTACTTGGGCGGCGGGCTTTCGCACCTCGACTCCTGGGACCCCAAGCCCAACGCGCCAGCCGAAATCCGCGGCCCGTTCCGGCCCATTCACACCAGCCTGTCTGGCCTGAGGATCGGCGAGCTGCTGCCCCATCTCGCGCGCCGCATGCACAAGCTGACGCTGGTCCGTTCGGTTTCGCACGACTGCGATCATCATGAAGCGGCGGCCAACTGGATGCTGTCGGGCAGGTTTGGCTCGCCGTTTGGCGATCACCCGGCGATGGGCGCGGTCGCGGCCCACCAGTTGAGCGACGGCGGGCCGGCGCCGCCTTATTTCGCTCTGCCCGGCAATCCCAGGTTTGCCTGGCAAGTGGGCGGCAGCTCCTTTCTCGGCGAGGGCTGCGAATCTTGTGCGCTCGGCGAACATCAGCCGGGAACATTCGACTGGTCGGAATCGGTGCCGCCGAGAAGCGTGTCGAACAAGGTTTTCTCTGACAAGGCGTACTCCGATAAGGTTGGGCAGGCGTTTGCCGGTGAGCTCGAGGGCGACAGCACTCAATCGCAATATGGACGCACCGCCTTTGGCCAAAACTGCCTGCTTGCCCGGCGGCTGGTGGAGCGGGGGGCAAGGTTTATCACCATCAGCTTCTCCGGCTGGGATCACCACGCCCATCTTCAAAGCGGGCTGGGGCGACTGCTGCCGCCGTTCGATCGCGGCTTGTCGGCGCTGATCGACGACCTCGATTCCCGCGGCCTGCTGGCAGAAACGCTGCTGCTCGTTTGCAGTGAATTCGGGCGAACGCCCAGAATGAATACCAACGGAGGTCGCGATCATTGGGCGCTGGCAGCCTCGGTTTTATTTGCCGGAGCAGGCGTCAGGGCCGGCCAGGTCATTGGAAGTACGGATTCCCAAGGAGCCCATGTGTCCGACCAGCCGGTCTCGCCGGCCGACATCGCCTGCTCGGTATATCACGCGCTGGGCATCAATCCACGCCAGCCGCTCATCGCACCCGACGGCAGGCGGCAGGCCATCTTATCCGAAGGCCAAATCATCGACGGGCTGTTCGGCTGAGGCCGTGAAATTGTTTCAGAAGCGCTGGGGGCCATGCAGCGCCGCCGGAAGTTGCTATAATGCCCCCTTAGAGAACGAAATAACCAGGAAACTTGCGAAAAACATCGCTATGGCAGATTACGAGCATCCCGAAGTTTTAGTCTCCACCGAGTGGGTCGACGAGCATCGCAAAGACCCCAACCTGCGCGTCGTCGAGTCAGACGAAGACGTGCTGTTGTATCACCAGGGCCACATTCCGGAAGCCGTCAAAATCGATTGGCAGACCGACCTGCAAGACTCGATCGTCCGCGACTACATTGGCAAGGAAAAGTTTGAAGAGCTCTGTGCGTCGAAGGGCATCTCGAACGACACCACCGTGGTGTTTTACGGCGACAAGAACAACTGGTGGGCGTGCTACGCCTTTTGGGCCTTCACGCTGCACGGCCACGAAAAGTGCCTGATCATGAACGGGGGCCGCAAACGCTGGGAATTGGACGGCCGCGAACTATCGCGCGAGCCCGAGCCTCAATATCCGCGCACCACCTACGTGGCCAAAGACCAGGACAAGTCGATTCGGGCTTTCCGCGACGAAGTGCTCAAGCACCAGCGGGCGGGCAAGCCGCTACTGGATGTCCGTTCCACCGGCGAATACACCGGCGAGCTGTTTCACATGGAGGGCTATCCGCAAGAAGGAGCTTTGCGGGCCGGGCATATTCCCGGGGCGGTCAACGTGCCCTGGTCGTGGGCGGCCAACGACGACGGCACGTTCAAATCGCGCAAGGAACTGGAAAAGATTTATCAGAAAGAGCAGGGCCTCAAGCGGCGCAGCCCGGTGGTGGCCTATTGCCGCATTGGCGAGCGGTCGAGCCACACCTGGTTTGTGTTGAAGTACCTGCTCGGTTTCAACAATGTGAAGAATTACGACGGTTCGTGGACCGAGTGGGGCAATTTGGTGGGCGCGCCCATCGAGAAAGGCGCCGGACGCGTGGCGCCCGAGCCGGTCGCCGCCGCCTCGTGAATCGCGGAGAGAGCAATCAAGGCATGGCGGGTAAAGCGCAACAACGGCTCGATGAAATCGCGGCGGAATTCACCGATCTCGAGCCGCGCGAACGGCTGGAGCTGTTGCTCGATTTCGCCGAGCACCTGCCCGAACTGCCCGACCCGCTTCGCGCCGAACGTGACGCTGGCGAGCACCGCGTCCACGAATGCATGACGCCGGTCTATCTGTGGGTGCTTGCTGAAAACGGGCAAGTGCGAGTCCACGGCGACGTGGCCCCCGAAGCGCCCACGGTGAAGGGCTTTGTGGGCATCCTGGTCGATGCTTTTTCAGGCGCAACTCCGGCTGAGGTGCTGGCCGTTCCGCCCGACGTGATTCATCGGCTCGGGCTGGTCGAGGCGCTGGGCATGGTGCGCATGCGCGGCATGTCGGCCATTCTCAACCGCATTCGCGCCGAAGTGGCCCGCTGGGAAGCATCGTAGGTAATGGCGAGTGAACGCTGACGGATTTTGACAATCAGAATAGGTTGCGGTGTGTGGGAAGGCCGTAGGGTGGGCCAAGCGCAGCGAGTCCCACCGTCTGGCGGTGACTCAGTTCGGCAACGATGATGCGGCAAATGGTGGGACTCGCTGCGCTCGGCCAACCCTACTCCGCGGCAAACCGCCAAGCCCAACCGTTGGCGCCGGGGGTTCGCATGCCAGACCCGCAACAGCAGCGTCATAAGCCGCCCACCGTGCTCGAGCGTCCGCGAGAGTTGGTCGTGGCCTGCGCACCGATGCGCAGCAACGTCAATCTGTCACGGATCGTGCGGACCGCTGGGTGCTGCGGCGTGCGACAGGTGATCTGCTGCGGCACGGCCAAAATCATCGACAAAATCGCTCGTGACAGCATCGACGAAGACAGCCCGTTGGCCGTCGAGGTCCGCGTTCATCGCACGCTGGCGCCGCCGCTGCGCGAGTTGAAAGCATCGGGCTACCGGCTGGTCGGCCTCGAGCAAACCGCCAATTCCACGTCACTGTTTGATTACCGTTTCGACCGGCGGAGCGTATTGGTGGTTGGCAACGAGCGGCTGGGATTGGAGGACGAAGTTTTGCGGCAGCTCGACGATGTGGTCGAAATACCGGTCTACGGCTTGCCGCATGCCTACAACGCCGCCACGGCAGCGTCTATGGCGCTCTACGAATTCTGCCGTCAATATCCGCGCGGCTAAGTAGCCAGTGCCGCACCCCTGGGGCCAGGAGGGTGCTAGCCTTCTCGTCAGCGAGTGTCGTTTCGCTCCGCGAAAGAAGCGCTTCTTTCCCGGAGCGAAAGGCGACGATGCCTGGCTTGCCGCTCTTCGCTGGCTTGCCGGCCTTGACATCCATCCGGCCTCGGCATGCCGCCCGGCACGCGCGCGCTCCGCAAAAGCTCGCGTTGCCCCGTTCGGCGTATCTCGCTACTTTATGCCCGCCCAAAATCCGTGGGGCACCTCTGCGACCTTTTCTCTCTCGAAACGAGCCGATGGTGATGACTGCCGCATTGCACCCATCTTTCCTACGCGGGGCATTGGTTCTCATGGTCTGCGCTTGCCTGGGGCGGCCGCTGGTTGCAGCGCCGCCAGCCGCCAGGCAGGCCGCGCCCGAGGCACAATGGATCTGGTCGCCCGCGCATGCCAAAGACCGCGTGCCCGAGGTTGCCTGCTATTTTCGCAAGATCTTCGAGGCGCCCAGCCTCAACAGCGCCGTCGTCGAGATCAC
The DNA here is from genome assembly GCA_025927475.1 of Pirellulales bacterium. Taxonomy (GTDB): domain Bacteria; phylum Planctomycetota; class Planctomycetia; order Pirellulales; family JAICIG01; genus JAICLL01. The sequence goes on along the minus strand of JAICLL010000097.1, from coordinate 9,050 downwards.
CTGCGACGATCAGTATGAACTGTTCATCAATGGCCGCTCCGCCGGCACGGGTGACGACTGGCGGCTGCTCAAGTCGTACGACGTGACCGGCCTGCTCGAGCCGGGCAAAAATGCGATTGCCGTCAAGGCGACCAATAACGACGGAACGTCCGCGGCGCTGGTGGCGCGGATCAAGCTGACCACCGCGGCGGGCGCCGAAGTGCTGGTGGTTTCCGACGCCACGTGGAAAAGCAGCCTCAAGGAAATCGGCGATTGGCAGAGCGTTGATTTCGACGACGCTCAGTGGGTGCCTGCCCGCGAGCATGGCCCGTTTGGCCCCACCGAGCCGTGGGCCAACCAGGTGGCCGGCGATCGCGGCGAAGAGGGCCGCTTTTTGCTCGGGGCCGATTTTCGTGTCGAGCAGGTCATCGCGCCCGTGGAGAGCGGCTCGCTGATCGCCATGGCCTTCAACGAGTGGGGCGAGATTCTCGCCTCGCGTGAGGGTGGACCGCTGCTGCTGATCGTCGATAAAGATCGCGACGGCCTTGTCGAGACCGTCACCACCTATTGCGACCAAATCAAAAGCTGCCAGGGCATTTTGGCCCTCAACGGGCAGGTGTTTGCCGTGGGCGAAGGCCCGCAAGGCGCCGGCTTCTACCGCCTGTCGGACGACGATCAGGATGGCACGGCCGAAACCGTCACCTCGTTGTTTGAGTTCAAACTTTCCGTGGGCGAGCACGGACCGCATGCGCCGATTCTCGGTCCCGACGGGTTGATCTACCTGGTGATTGGCAACCACGCCAGCGTGAAGCAATCGTACGAGTCGAACAGCCCGCACCATCACTATTACGAAGGCGACCTGGTGCAGCCGCGCTATGAAGACCCCAACGGCCACGCGGCGGGGGTCAAGGCGCCCGGCGGCGTCGTGCTGCGGACGAACGTCGATGGCAGCTTTGTGCAGCTCTTCGCCGGCGGTTTGCGGAACCCCTACGATATTGCCTTTAACTACGAAGGCGATTTGTTCACTTACGACGCCGACATGGAGTGGGACGTGGGGCTGCCCTGGTATCGCCCGACGCGCGTCAACCATGTAACCGCCGGGGCCGAATTTGGCTGGCGCAGCGGCTGGGCTAAGTGGCCGGCATATTACCTCGACAACCTGGGCGCGGTGCTGACCACCGACCGCGGCTCGCCCACCGGCATCGAATTTTACAACCACCATCAGTATCCTGCCCGCTTCCACAATGCGATGTTCGCCTGCGATTGGTCGCAGGGGCGCATTCTGGCCATCCGCCTGACTCCGGCCGACGGCACCTACACCGCACAAAGCGAAGTGTTTTTGGAAGGCCGCCCGCTGAACGCCACCGATCTGGCGGTCGGTCCCGACGGCTGGCTCTACTTTTCGACCGGCGGGCGAGGAACCGAAGGGGGCATTTACCGCGTGGTGTGGACGGGCAAGGCACCGCCTCGCCCCAAGGCCAAGGGAGTGCTGGAAGCGATTCGCCAGCCGCAGTTGCAGAGTGCCTGGGCGCGGCAGGAAGTCGCCACCTTGCAGCAGTCGCTGGGCCAGCAATGGGACCGTCAGTTGGTCGGCGTCGCCGAGGCTACCAATTTCGCGCTGGCCGATCGGCTGCGGGCGCTCGACCTGATGCAGCTTGTCGGGCCGTTCCCCAGCACCAAGCTATTGGTCGCCCTCTCCAGCGACAGCCAGGCCGACATGCGGGCCAAAGCCGCTTATCTGATGGGCATTCATACCGATGAGGGCACCCACGCCCGGCTGCGCGCGTTGTTGGGCGATGCCAACCCGCGGGTGCGGCGCGTCGCCTGCGAGTCGCTGGTGCGAGGCGGCTATCATCCACCGGCAGACCGCCTGGTGGCGTTGCTGGGCGACTCCAGCCGCGTGGTCGCCTGGGCCGCCGGTCGCGCCTTGCAGCGGTTGCCGATTGAGGAATGGGCCAACGACGTGATCGATAGCAACAAGATGCGAGTCTTTCTGGCCGGCGCCCCGGCGATTCTGGCGATGGAACCGCCTGACGCCGTACTCGACGCGGTACTGACACGGGCCAGCGACCTGATTCGCGAATCGGCCGGGCCCACGGCCAGCGGATATTTGAGCGATGCCGATTTTGTATCGGTGTTGCGCATTTTGCAATTGGGATTGCTGCGCGGGCGGCTGACGCGCGACAACGTGCCCGAGTTGGCCCGTCAATTGGCCGATGAATACCCGGCCAACGAGCCGCCCGACCGCGAGCAGCGCATCAACCGCGAGCTGGTGCGGCTGCTCGTCTACCTGCAAGAAGACAGCGTCATCCCGCGCATGCTGGCGGTGCTGAAGAGCAAAGTCCCGCTGACGGAAAAAGTACACTTGGCCGGGCATCTGCCGGCGATCAAAAAGGGCTGGACCAGCGAGCAGAAGCTGCAGTTGGTCGAGTTCTATGAGCAGGCGTACGTGGCCGACGGCGGCCACAGTTTTGGCGGTTACATCGACAACTTCGCGAAAGATTTTATCGCCGGATTTTCCGACGACGAACGAGCTGAAATGTTGGCGCAAGCCACCCGCTGGCCGCACACGGCCATCTGGGCGCTGGCCTCGTTGCCCGAGCATCCCGGCGAGTCGTTGCTCACGCAGCTCATCGAATTGGACGAAAAGCTGCTCGAACAGCAAAGCGACGATGCCGCCCGGCTGGGCACCGGCCTGGTGGCCGTGCTGGCGCGCAGTGGCGATCCGATCGCGATGGGCCATCTGCGGCGGCAGTTTGAGTTGCACCCCGATCGCCGCGAAGATCTGGCCATGGGGTTGGCTCAAGCCCCCGACGGCGAGAATTGGCCTGTCTTGCTGAAATCGTTATCGATCGTCGAAGGCGTCGCGGCTCAGGAGGTGCTCAACCAATTGGCCACCGTCGATCAATCGCCGGACGACCCCGAGCCGATTCGCTTGGTGATTCTCTGTGGACTGAAGCTGGGCGATGGCGGCGCGCCGCTGTCGCTGAAGCTGCTGAAGAAATGGACGGGCGAAGATGTCGCCGGCAGCGGCGACTCTTGGCAAGCGGCACTCGAAGCCTGGCAGACGTGGTTCGAGGAAAAGTATCCCGATGAACCCGCGCCGCGGCTGCCCGAGCAGACCGCCGAATCGCAGTGGAACTATCAGGAGCTGCTCGGCTTCCTCAGCAATGCCGACGGTCCCAAGGGCGACGCGGCCCGCGGCGCGGCGGTATTTCAAAAGGCGCAATGCGTCAAATGCCACCGTTTTGGGAACCGGGGCGAAGGCGTCGGTCCCGATCTTTCGACCGTCGGCCAGCGCTTCCAACGCAAAGAGATCTTGGAGTCGATCGTCTTTCCCTCGCACGTCATCTCCGATCAATACGCCAGCAAGAGCGTGGTGACCACCGGCGGGTTGACGTATACCGGCCTGGTGGCGCCGGCGGGCGACGAGGCCGTGACGGTGCTGCAATCGAGCGGTGAAAAAGTAACGGTCAAAAAAGAAGACATCGACGAGATTCAGCCGAGCAAGAAATCGGCCATGCCCGAGGGGCTGCTCAGCCAGCTCTCGCTCGACGAGATTGCCGACCTGTTTGCCTATTTGGGCAATCCGGCCAAGGCCGCCAAGATGACGGTGCAGCAGCCGCGGACCCGCCGCTAGCGCTCTGTCATTCATGCGATGTGTTCTTGATGTTCACTGATTGGCCGTCACGAGCGGAAATATCTCGACGTCGACCTCGCGGCTGGCAAGCACGTGGCAAGGCGGCTCGGCGCAGCGGATGCCGTTGGCGGCCAGCAGCGACTGCTCGAGGTACAGCAAGCGGGCCTCTTGAAGAACATACGGCGCATGATGCACCCGGCCGCGAAACAGCCGGCCGGTGCGCGATCGCGCGTAAAGCACGTATCGCTCGACGAGGAAATGCTCCAGCGTGTCGGGCTGGGCGCGAAACGCCGCGCCCTCCCACGTTGCCTCGATGCGGCAGAACACGCCGCCGTCCGCCGAGCGACGACTTTCATATTGCACGCGGTTGCCCTGCCGCGCCGCACTCATCCGGGCGTGATGATAGTTGAGGCCCCAGCAGTTGCGGGCAATCGTGATGGCCAGCCGGTGGCTGGCCTCTAGGCTGAAGAACCACACGCCCGGATCGCGACCGCGAAAATGGACATAGGTTCGCACGTTCGTTTCCGGGAAGGCCGCGCCCCACGGCGACCACCAGGGCCGCACGCCCGACATCCGAAACGGCACCAGTCCCACCCAGGCGTCGCCCTGCCAGGTGTCGAGCGTCAGGCCCGCGGGAAGCAGCGGGGCCACGGCTTCAGCCGGCAAGCGCCAATGGATGAAAACCAAGTCGCTCCAGCGGTGATAGCCCCGCGGCCGGCCCGGCGGTCGCCGAGTTGCGGAGCGCCGGTCGATTTCCGCCAGCACGATCGACATCGCACCCGCCTTTCGTGAAACGATGACCGAGTGACCAGGAAAGCTCGCCCCCAGGAAAAAACCGCACCTCCGCCGGCGACTTAACCGGCGTTGCGGGAAGCGGCCGAGAGAAAAGGCGTTCTCGCACTCCAATCGAACAAATCCGAGACGCTCTCGATCTGGCTCTTGACCGTTTCGTCCCCCGGGCCGAACCGCTCCTCGCCGACCAGTAGAACGGCTTGCTCATTGACTGACGAGCGCCCTTGCCAATTGCACGACGTTTACCGAAGATTCACGTTTCGTCTTCACCACCGCAACCCGGCTGCCCAATTCTGCGCGCCGGTGGCTGGTTTTAATTCGCCCGATGACAATCTGAAAACCGCAAGTCGCTCGAGGATATTTGCATGATCACGCGATTATATGTCAATAACTTCCGTTGTCTGGTGAATTTCAAAGCGGAGTTTGACTCGTTTGCCGTTTTGTGCGGACCCAACGGCGCTGGCAAAAGCTCCGTGCTCGATGCGCTGCGCCTTCTACGCAACCTTGGGACGGGCGACGCGGTGCTCGGGGGGACTGGCGAACAGGACTTCCCTGAGTTGGAGTTTACCGACTGGCTCGACAGCAGGATCCAAGAGTTTGAGGTTGGTTTGAACATAGATGGACATGCATTTGACTATGTGCTGCATATCGAGCAGAAGGCCGATTTTGAGAAGCCGAGAATCGTTCACGAGAGTGCAAAGTGCGACGGCAATGTACTTTTCGAGCGCGAGCTTGATCCGCAGACGATGCGGGCGGAAGTGCGCCTGCCGAGGCCAGATGGGAACCAGGTAGGCTTCCCGCTCGACTGGCGCCAGTCAGCGCTGGCAGCGATCCAGCCCCGCGGTTTTAATCTCAACAAAATCACCCTGCTTCAGGAATCAGTTGGGAAACTACTCATCCTTCGTCCCAATCCACGCGGCATGGAACGGGAAAGCAAGGCCGAGGCGCGGCATCCGGATTTGTCCATGACCAATCTCACGTCGTGGTATCGCTCGCTGTCACAGGAGCAGGACTGGACGGACGCGTTGCGCGACGCGCTACGGGATGTCTGGCCGGACTTTCGGTCGTTCAAACTGGTGAATACGGGCATGAACACCAAAGCCCTGCAACTTCGGTTTGAAAGTGAAACGGGCAAGCCGACACTTCTGTTCTTTGACCAGCTTTCCGATGGAGAGCGGGCGCTCATCGCGCTTTACATGGTGCGGTCCGCACTGGACGCTGGTGCGGCGAAGATGGTGATGCTCGACGAACCAGACAATTTCGTTGGCTTGCCGGAGCTCCAGCCGTGGGTGCTTTCGATGCGCGAACTTTTGGACCAGAAACACCAACTTGTGCTGATCTCGCATCACCCGGAGATCCTTAGCAATAGCGGAGAAGCCAATGGGCGGTATCTTTGGCGCGATAACCACACCTCGCCGACTCGGATCGGGCCACTCAAGGTGCCCGACGGCATGGCCGCCGGCGAAGCGATTGCAAGGGGGTGGGCCCGTGGCGAGTAGAACGCAGATCGTCTGCCTCTGCGAAGGTAGGAAAGGCGAAAGCATCGATGAGGTCTTCATTAATCGGCTGATGAAGACACTTCAGCCAGACTGGTTGCGCCCTTGGCCGGGCAGCAACGTCATTCGTCTGGTTCCCTGTGGTGGCCGCAAAGAGGTGGTCGATAGGCTGCCCACAGAACTCGAGCGCTGCCTCGGCGCGGGTGGCCATACCACGCTTATGGTTTGGGCCGACTGCGACCACGACTGTGCTGATCCGGAGGCACTTAAGGCACATTTCTGGGATGAAGCGCAACGGCAGGCGATCACACAGGACCAGTTCGAGCGAGTTGTGTTCATCCTAGCCAAAGACCGCATCGAAAACTGGATCGAGTTTTTGGCGACGGGAAATACGGATGAATTTAAAGAGGGGCCGCGCGTGAAACACCACCGCGATGTTGCTGAGGCGGCCAAAAAGCTGGCAATGATGTGCAGGGACGCTAAGCCCGTGAACGATATGCCGCCCTCGCTCCAGTGGTCGTGCAAGAACTGGCATGCGTTGCGCAATCGCATGAAAACTGCCTGAGGGAATTCTGCTGGGACGCCTTTGCGAGAGCCGAAATAAGCGAATTGGTCGTCCCCTTAGTTGCCGCGCAACTCTCGACCAGCCTGCGGCACCGCGCGCCAGGGTGCGGCGGTCGGTGGCCGACCTTCCCTCTTTGATGCGTCGGGCTTCTATGCGCGAACGCTGCGCTGCACTGCGTCCCTCGGGCAATGAGGAATGATCGAGGCGAGTTGCGCGCCACGGTTGGGCAAGTCGCGGAAATCGATCGGCAGGCCCAGGCATTGAGAAAGAGGGGACATTTTATTATTAACTGTTGACATAATTACGATTCATATGTACAGTATCGGACGTGGCCGCCGATCGCCGGCGGCGAATCCCCTTTCTCGAACTTGCAGGAGATCCGACCATGTCCCACGAACTGACGCCCAGCGCCCGAACCCCGATCGCTCACACCGAAACCTTGGAACAACTGGCCGAGCGCGCCAACCAGGCACACGCGCAGGCCGTCGCCGCGGTAAACGACGCTGTGCAGCAGGCCCTGGCTGCCGGGCAGGCACTGCTGGAAGCCAAGAAGCGATGCCGGCCCGGAACTTGGAGCGTCTGGCTGACCGAGAATTTCCGAGGCTCGATCCGCACTGCCCAAGGCTATATGCGGCTAGCGGTGCATGCCCCCCAAATGAACTACGATGCGCACGGCCGTGCGCATCTGACTTACGATCAGCTTCGCTACATGATGACGGGCCTGGCGGCCACCGACGGCCGCGCCAAGCCGAAACGCAACCGCCCCGCGGCGGTCAAAGCGGCCACGCCCGAATCTTCACCGCCCCCAGCCGTTCGCGGCTGCGGACAGCTATGCCTGCCCAACATTCATGTCGAACCGGAATTCGAGTGGGTGGCCGACTCGCTGCGGCAAACGCTGCGCGAATTGGAAGCACTGGCGGAGAGAGATTTCGCGAGAGAGTATGCGGTGCACTTGTTCGAGCGGTTGCGGCTGGTCTACACCGGGTTGCAAAACTTGCGGTGGTTCCACGATTGGGAGGTGACGCGGTAACGCGCTGGCCAACTAGAGCTTGGCCTTGCGGTTGGCCCGCTCTTGCTTCAGCGCGTCGATCAGGTGCGCCGCCAGCTCTTTGCCGGGCGTGGCGCCGGCCAACGCCACAACCTGCTCGCCCGTGCTGCGGCAGAGCACCAGCGTGGGCAGGTGGGCGTCGGCCAGTTCGAACTGCGGCACTTCGACCAGGTTGGAAAGCGCGGCCATCTGGTTGACCGGCAGATAGATGATCTGGCAGCGGGCGGCGGGGCCCATCGCCGGGCGGGTGGTAAGCGTCATCCGCACCTGGTTGGCCAGCGGCCGCTCGCCGTGCGTGGCGGCGTCGGCCTGATCGAGCACCAAGAGGATGGGCCGCCCCGCCCTGCGCGCCTTGGCGAACTCGGCAGCCGCCAAAGCCACCGGCGTGCGATCGTGGTTGGGCTTTTCGCCCGCAAGCTGCTGGAAGAATTGCCCGGAAACCAGCGGCAAGGGCGCCAGCGGCCGCTCCGCCAAATAGGCATGCACACCGCCTCCGCCGAGCCGCTGCTGCGCCTGTCCGACGACCAAGGCTCGCTTTCCGAACTGTTTGCCCGCCTCAACCGCCTGTTGCCAGGTGTCGACCGAAAACCGCGCGGCTTCGAGCAGCTTGTCGGCCGCCACCGGCCCGACCACCGCGTCGATCACCCGTCCTTCGGGCGTCAGGAAGTAGCTGACGACATTGCCTCCCTGCTTCTGTACCTTGCCATTGACGTTGGTCACCTGGAAATCGCCGATTTGCTGATAGGCACAAACGAAGTGTTCTCCCAGGTAGTCGCCTACTCGCTGGTCCGACAGGGCGCCCGCCCTGTATTTCTGGGCGTTGTTTCACGTAAATTCCTGACGGGTGAAATTGCCCGAAATCTGAATCAGGAACACCAGCTTTTTCTGCTGGTCGGCTTGCTTGCCCGCGGCCTGGGGCGTGTCGAGCCAGTCTAGCGCCGTGCCATAGCGATGGTCGGACGTGAGCGGATCGGCCGTCGCCAGTTCGGTGAGACCCGCGATCGGCTTTTGGCAACTGCCCTCGGCACAGGTCGCCGGCGCGTTGGTGGAAGCGGCGGGCGATGCGGAGGCGTGACTTATCGCCGGCGGCGAGGCCGGCGGGTTGGAGCGATAGGGGGTGCGGGCGAGCGCCGCACCGCAATACATATGCATGAACGCCATCGTGGCGACCGCTGCCGCCAAGCGTAACGAGTGAAGCCGCATAGCACACCTCAGCCATGAAGGGTGATTTGAACTCATTCGGAAGAACCTTTTGGCAACTGCTATGCCGCGGGGCTTAAGCATCAGTGCACGCCCTGCCGTAGCCCCATGTGCCGCAAGGAGTTAGGCAGCGGGCACGCCGATCATCGCAACGCTCCGAGCCTCGGTAGGTTCGCTCAGCGTTGTCATCAATCAGATACGCTGTGGTTGCGTCTATGTCTCGCATGCGATGTCTTTCAAAAGCCGTGTAGGGTGGGCCGAGCGCAGCGAGTCCCACCATTCGCCGGATAATCGTTGTCGCGCCGAGTCACCGCCAGACGTTGGGACTCG
>JAICLL010000057.1 GCA_025927475.1 Pirellulales bacterium | reverse complement strand
CCGCCTTCGGCGGCGGACGCCACGCGGAAACGGGAGGGGATGTTGAGGCAACGCGTCTAGCGGTCAATCATCGCTCGACGGAGGCAAGCTTGTATGTTTCTTTTGACCAGTATACCGGCGCCGTCGGTCATGGCAGACTCCGTCGTGGCGGAACAAAAGCAGGGTGAACATCCTCCACAGAGAAGAGGAACCCGTAGCTTCCTTGCCCGTCCCTTGTACAATGCAACCAACGTGATCCCTGTTTCCACTTGTTATGCGCTAACTCGCTCCAGCATCTTCCAGATCACGCTGAACCAAGACACGATGGCGATGCCGTGGTTTTAGCCAGCGTGAATTGTGGGAGCTACGGTGCATCGTCTTCGCCGTTTGCTTGCGCGATGGCTTGATCGGCGGCGTTTAAGGCGGCGCGCATTTGGCCGTCCCTGAGCAGCGCACAGTCGCCGTCGCGATCGACCAGATGGCTCCCTTCGACGTGATAGCTGAATTGGCCGGGCAGGTTGCTTTGCGCGGCAGGACCAGACGTTTGACCGACGAGCAAATCTCGCGGCTCGCTCCAAAGAATGCCCGACTCGGCAACTTCCACCACCAACTTGTCCACCGGCGGCATCGGATTTGGCGTGGCCGCCGTCGGCGCCGGCGGTTGGGCCGCGAATCGCCCGTTCGCCGCATTGACCACCGCCAAATAAGAGGTCTCTGCCCGCGTCGCCCCCGGATCGATCGGGCAGGCGTACACCCGCGGCATCTCCTCGGCCAGCGGGCGATTGTGCGGACTGTCCCACGGCTCGTCCAGCCGATAGCGCTTGTAGAGATTTTCTTCTTCTTTCCCCAACTGAGGCAAGATCAACACGCGCCAACTGTGCCGCGGCCGGCCGCGCGCGTCACAAGCGATTGCCGGCGGATAGACGCCGTGTTCGTCATAGTAATTCTGCAACGCCACGGCGATCTTGTGCATGTTCTGCGCGCATGCCTGCCGGCGCAGATAAGACTCGAACGTACGGCGCGCCAGAGGCCATCCGACGATCACGGCCAGAACCAGCAGCAGCGCGAAGCCGCCCAAGACGCAAACCGCCACCTTCCTGCCCGACGACGATCGCAGCACAATGGCCGCGGCGGGCTGTTCGTCTTCGGCGAAACGGTCGGCCATGCGGCCCTCGTCGGCTAGAGTCGTGCCATGGCTGCCGGTTCTCCGCGCGTTTGTCGAACGATGCCGACGTATTGCCGCGCCAACGTTTCGATGCGCTGCATGTCGCCGGCGGCAATCGCCTTGGCTTCGACCAGCGAACCGCCCACTCCTAAGGCGCAGGCGCCGGCCCGCAAATAGTCTGCGGCGGTTTCCAGGTTTACGCCGCCGGTCGGCATCAAACGGACCTGCGGCAAAGGCGCCTTCACCGCCTTCAAATATCCCGGTCCGGTGATTTCGGAAGGAAACACCTTGACGACGTCGGCGCCGGCTTCCCAGGCGGTCAGGATTTCAGTTGGGGTCAACGCGCCGGGCATGCTCAACTTGCTATAGCGGCGGCAGCAGGCGATCACCTCGGGACTGACGGTGGGCGAAACAATGAACTCGGCGCCGGCCAGAATGGCGATGCGGGCGGTGGCGGCGTCGAGCACGGTGCCCGCCCCCAGCAAGATTTTGCCACCGAGTCGGTCGGCGACTTGTTCGAGCACCCGCGAGGCGCGGGGAACGGTGAAGGTAACTTCCATCACATCAACGCCGCCGGCCACCAGGGCCTCGGCCACGTCGACCAGCCGGCTGGAATCGTTCGAGCGGATGATGGCCACCACACCGCAGGCCAGCGCACGATCTAACCGCGAAGATTCTTTCATACCAGCATCGTGGGCGACGCGGGAGGCGATGTCAACGGCCGGGTTCTCGTGGATTCCCGCGAAGGCCCTGATCACCAAGTGCCCATGCTTGCAGCGCCGTCACGCCGCCCGTCGGCCCACGAGCTGCCGGCGCAGCGCCGGGCTGACGTTAAGCTGCCCGACCCGCGGATCTTCACGCAATGCCGCCAGCGCTTGCTGCAACTGGTCGGGCAGGCTCAGCGAAAGGTCGATAAAGACGTGCTTGCGGCCCTTGATTTCGCAGCTTCCGCCGCCCACGCCGCCTAGCCATTCTCGCCGCACCTGATAGCTTAAGGCCTCGGCTGCCCCGAGCGCCTCTTCCAATAAGTCGACCGTGTGCATCCCAGTTTCTCCAATTGGCCAAATCCATTGACGCCTCAGGAGTTACGGCGGGCGATTGTAGCGGCTCGGGCTATAGTCGCCCAGTCCAACGCGACGATGCCATAGCAGAGCCGCCGAACCGAGCGCGTTCCGTTGGGCGGTGCGCGAAAGGGAACAACGGAAGGGATTCCTTCCACGGGGGGATAGCATGTCAAGGCTGGACGGCGACGAAGCGAGTTTGCGCGAGCAGGTGGCGTTGCTCAAAGAGCAACTGGCGCACGCGCAGCGGCTCACGGCCCTGGGCGAGCTGGTCAGCACCACCACGCACGAGTTCAACAATGTGTTGATGACCATCATCAACTACGCCAAGCTCGGTTTGCGCCACAAAGACGCCGAGACGCGCCAGAAGGCGTTCGACAAGATTCTGGTGGCCGGCAACCGCGCGGCCCGCATCACCAACAGCATTCTCGGTTTTGCCCGTAACCGCAGCGGGGCCTTCGAGCCGACGGACATGCACAAGCTGGTCGACGATACGCTGCTGCTGCTCGAGCGCGAGTTGAGCAAATACCGGATTTCGGTCGAGCGGCAGATCGAGCCGGTTCCGCGGGCGCGGGCCAATCCGAACCAGATTCAGCAAGTGCTGCTGAACCTGCTGGTCAACGCCCGGCAAGCGATGCCGCAAGGGGGCCAGGTGCTGGTGCGGCTGGGATACGACGCCACCGCCGAGATGGTTGATTTGGTGGTGCGCGACAACGGCTGCGGCATGTCGCCGGAGACGTTGCGGCGGATTTTCGAGCCGTTCTTTACGACCAAGCGCGGCCCAGACTCCAGCGGCAAGGGGGGCACCGGTCTGGGGCTGTCGGCCTGCCGCGATATTATCGAAGCCCACCAAGGGCGCATTCGCGTCGACAGCAGCGTCGGCAAAGGAACGGCATTTACCATCAAGCTGCCGATCGCGCGGGCGGAGGCGCCGGCGGGAGCCAGCGAGGCGGTTGCCGAGCGCGAAGTGGTCCTGTAGTTCGGGATTCTCTGAGATTCCGGTCGAGCCACGGGACTTGGCGAGCCGACTTGACCGGCGTAACCTTAAATGGTGACGGATCAAGAGAGGAGACGCTGAGCCAATTTAACCCGAGGTTCCTATGCAAGTGACTCCCGAACAACTCCATGCCGTTCGCCAAGGTGAGCCGGTGCGACTCACATCGCCGGATGACGGTGTTGAATGTGTGGTGCTTCGCGCTGATATCTATGATCGCGTGAGTGCGCTCTTCGACGATAGCCTTAATGATTCGGACGTGGGAGTGCTCATCGAGCGCACGATGCTTGACGACGATGCCGACGATCCGCTCCTCGAAAGCTACCAGAGATACCGCACATGACGAAGCGCGGCGACGTAGTGCTGGTAGACTTTCCATTCACGAGCGGCTCGCAAAGCAAGATCCGGCCGGCACTCGTTGTGCAAAACGATCTCAGCAATCGGCGGCTTGGCAAAACGATCGTTGCCTTGGTTACAGGGAACCTTCGTGCAGTCGCCGAACCAACGAATCTCCTCATTGACCCCTCGTTGCCGGAGCATGCATCGTCTGGGTTGCACGGGAAGTCGCTGGTCACTTGCACGAATCTTTATACGATCGATCAAGTAAGCGTGATTCGAACCATTGGACGTTTAGACAGCGCCGTACTTGCGCGCATTGGCTCTTGCTTGCGGGCCGCGCTTGCGATTTGAACATCTCATTGGGTTAAGCGATGATTTCTCGAATCACCTCGCCCGCCACGTCGGTGAGGCGGAAGTTGCGGCCGTTGTATTTGTAGGTCAGCCGCGTGTGGTCGATGCCCAGCAGATGTAAAATGGTGGCGTGCAAATCGTTCAGGTGTACGCGATTGACGGCGGCCTTGTAGCCGATTTCGTCGGACTCGCCATAGCTGACGCCGCCTCTCACGCCGCCGCCGGCCAGCCAAGCCGTGAAGCAGTGCGGATTGTGATCGCGGCCTGGTTTTTCCGAAAGCTGCGCGATCGGCAAACGCCCGAATTCGCCGCACCAAATGACCAGCGTTTCGTCAAGCAAGCCGCGTTGTTCCAGGTCGGTGAGCAGCCCGGCGATCGGTTTTTCCGTTTCGCCGGCGAATTGCTGGTGATTGCCCTGGATGTCGATGTGGCCGTCCCACGACCGCTGATTTTCCATGCCACCGGAATAAATCTGCACGAACCGCACGCCTCGTTCGACCAGCCGCCGCGCCATCAGGCATTGCCGGGCAAAGTGGTCGCAGTTCGGGTCGCCGATGCCGTACAAGTCTTGAACGTGTTTGGTTTCCGCCGCCACGTCCAGCGTGGCCGGCGCGGCGGCTTGCATCCGGTAGGCCAGCTCAAAACTTTCAATCCGCGCGGTCAGCTCCGATTCGGCCGCGAACTGTTGTTGATGGATCGCGTTGAGCTGCCGCAGCAGGTCGAGCTGGTTGCGCTGAGCGGCGGCATCGAGCTGCGGGGGTCGGTTGAGATTGTCGATGGGATCGCCGCTGGGGCGCAGATGCGTGCCTTGGAAAACGCCCGGCAGAAAGCCCGCGCTCCAATTCGCGGCGTGGCCCTTGGGCAGCCCGCGCCCCTTCGGATCGCTCATCACGACAAAGCCGGGCAGATCGCGGCTCTCGCTGCCTAATCCATACGTGACCCAGCTTCCCACGCATGGCAGCCCCATGCGCGGCATGCCGGTGTTCATGGCAAACAGGGCCGGCGAGTGGTTGTTCGACTCGGTGTAGCCGGAATGGATGAACGCCATTTTGTCGACGTGCCGGCCCAGATTCGGAAAAATCGACGAAACCATCTTGCCGCACTCGCCGCGGGGCGTGAAGGCAAAGGGCGACTTCATCAGGTTTCCGACGGCGTTCTTGAAAAAACCGGTGGTATCTTTGAACTCCGGATCGAACTCGCGGATCGATTTGCCGTGCCATTTTTCCAAGGCGGGCTTGAAGTCCCACGTGTCGACGTGGCTGGGACCACCGTTGATGAAGATCCAAATGACGCGGGTAGCCTTGGCCGCAAAATGCGGCGGTTGCGGCGCCAACGGGTTGAGCGCGCGGGCGCCAAGGTCGTCAGAAGCGCCGCGGGCCAGGCCCAACAGGCCTTCGTCGGCGAACAACCCCGCCAGCCCAATCAGGCCAAATCCGCAGCCGGCGCGGGCCAGGAACTCGCGGCGGGGCAGAGGGGACGGCATTTTACACACGTGAGCTGTTGGTCGCATTATTATCGCAACATCACCTATCACTCGAGATACACAAATTCGTTCATGCTCATCAGGGCCTGACAAAAATCGACACGCGCAATCCGCCCGGCGTCGGCCTGGCCCCGCGCGGCGTGCGCCTCGGCTTGACGCTTCAGAAATTCAGCAGCCAGCGACCATTCTTGCTCGCTTGGCGCACGGCCGAATGCGCGTTGATAACCATCGGCCACCGCCTGCTCGTCACTCGATTCCGCGAGCCGCGCGGCGAAGGCTTCGGCATATTGCCGCCCTTGCGGGCTGTTCATAAACATCAGCGCCTGCGGCGCGATGGTGGTGCTCGATCGCTGGCCGATGCTCACCAGGTGCTCCGGCCAGTCAAAGAGCATCATCATCGGAATAAGCTGGCTGCGTTTGATAAAAAAGTAGACGCTGCGGCGGTGCATGTTCGGATCGAGCGTGCCGGGACCGTACATCGCCGGGTCGAGCTGGCCGCTGACCGCGAGCATCGCATCGCGGATGGCCTCGGCTTCGAGGCGGCGCGGCGTGTGTCGCCACAGATAAGCGTTTTCTCGATCGAGCGTCGCGCGGCGTTCGTCGAATTCAGCCGACTCCCTATAGGCGGCGCTGGTCATGATGAGCTTGTGCAGCCGCTTCAGCCGCCAGCCACGCGAGACCAACTCGCCG
This sequence comes from Pirellulales bacterium, assembly GCA_025927475.1. GTDB lineage: Bacteria > Planctomycetota > Planctomycetia > Pirellulales > JAICIG01 > JAICLL01. Next base: position 29,048 of record JAICLL010000057.1, on the reverse strand, counting down.
GCCAACCAGTCGAGCAATTCCGGATGCGACGGTCGCTCACCCGAAGCGCCAAAATCGTTGGCCGTGGCCACCAAACCGCGGCCGAAATGATGCTGCCAAAGCCGGTTGACGATCACGCGGGCCGCCAGATGCCCGGCGCCGTAGTCGACGTCGGTGATCCAGCGGGCCAGCGCCGCTCTGCGCAGACTGGTTTTCGGCGGCGAATCGAGACTCGCCGCCGGCCGCCAACGCGAGCTATCGGCGTCTTCGCGCAACAACACCGGCAAAAAACCTTGCGTGGCGATTTCGCCTTTTTGCTTCACGTCGCCGCGCCGCAGGAAAAACATCTCCGGATAAAAATGTGGAAACCCGCGATCGTCGGCGTGGTGCGGCAAGTGCGGCAGACCTTCGCTGGCCACCAGCACCTTGGCAAGCCGCACGCTCGGTCCCGGATCGACGTCGAGCTCAACTTCGCTGCGAATGGTGGTGGTGAACGACGACGCCAGCCGGTAATAGTCTTCGCTGCGGATGGGATCGAACTTGTGATCGTGACAGCGGGCGCAGCCGACCGACAAGCCGAGGAATGCGACGCCGGTGGTTGCCACCATGTCGTCCAATTCGTCGTAGCGGGCGCTCTCAAATTCGGCCTCGGTGAGCTGCGTGGGAAAAGCCCCCGCCCCCAGGAAACCCGTGGCCATCCAGGCCAGCGGCTCGTCGGGCTGCAGCTCATCGCCGGCCAATTGCCAGCGGACGAATTGATCGTAAGGCAGATCGTCGTTGAACGCCCGGATCAGAAAATCGCGATACGGGTAGGCGTTGGGCCGGTCGTAGTCTTGTTCATAGCCGTGCGATTCGGCGAAGCGAGCCACGTCCATCCAATGCCGCGCCCATCGCTCGCCGTAATGCGGGTTGGCCAGCAAGCCGTCGATCATCTCGGCGTATGCCGCCGGATCGGGCGTTGCCGCGGGGGTTTCGCCCAGTCGCGAGATCCAATACGACATCTCTTCGGGCGTGGGCGGCAGGCCCAACAGGTCGAACCACGCGCGGCGGATCAGCGTGCGCGGCGCCGCCGGTGCGTTCGGTTTCAGATCCAGCGATTCTAGCTTGGCCAGAATAAACCGATCGAGCGGCGTGCGCGCCCAGTTGCCATCGAGCACCGCCGGTGGTTCGACCGGCCTCAATCGCTCGAACGACCAGAAATGGCGTCCCGCGGCGATATCGATGTGCGGCGCCATCGCGGTTGCCGTGCCGCTGCGCGGATCGGGCGCCCCTAATTCGATCCATTTGACGAAATCGGCGATTATCGCGTCGGGCAGCTTTCCCTTGGGCGGCATTTCAAAGTCTTCGTGCCGCAGGGCGCTAACCAGCAGACTTTCGGCGGGTTTGCTCGGCACGACGGCTGGGCCGCTCTCGCCCCCTTTTCGCACGGCGTCGCGCGTATCAAGCTGCAATCCGCCTTTGAGCTTCTTTTGCGAGGCCGCCTCAGCCGAGTGGCATTGATAGCACTCTTGCACCAGCACGGGCCGGATTTTTTTCTCAAACAGTTCCAACCCCGCGGCATCGTGCGAGACCGTCGTTTCCTCGGCGCGCAAGGCGCACTGCGGCAGAAACACCGCCAGCGCCAGGGCAATCAGGGCGCCGGTGGCTGGGGCAGAGCGTGGGCGATGCCGCGGCGCCGGAAACGGTAATCGAATTCCTGAAATTGTCGCTCGCTGCATTACGTTGAATGCTCGGAAACTGCACGCCGGAACCCATCAACGACGGTGAATCCATTGTAAACCACTTAGGACCGGCGGAAACAGCCCCAGGGCGCCCGCATCAAAGACGCTCATCCTTGCGTTTGCTGCTGCACGGCGGGGCCGAGCTCCTTGGTGGCTTGCGGTACTCCGGCGGTTTCGGGTGTGACCAGTCCCATCGAAACCTCGAAATCTTTCAGGGCCTGGTCGGCCATCGCCTTTTCGGCGGCCTGTTCGCGCTGGATGTCTTCGATGCCCTCGCCCGACAGGTCGGCAGCCACGCGGGCCTTGGCCCGGTTCAGGCCGATCTTGTCTTGCAGCACCTGCTCGATCTGCCCGAAGTCGGTGGTCACGTCGAACTGAAAGCTGGTGGCCAGCTTGGCCATTTCGGCTTCGGCGCGGCTCATCTTCAACTCGGCGTCGTATTTCTTGATCTTGTTCTGAATTTCGTTCAGCTTGCCGCTGGCGTGCTTGATTTTGGTCAGGTTGTTGTTGTAAGCCGCTTCGTGCATGGCCAATTGCGACTGGTTCTCTTGCAGGTCGTCCTTGGCCTTTTTCAACTCCAAGGCAAATTTCGCGGCAGTCTCGCGGTCGCCCGCTTGCAGGTACGACTTGATTTTGCCCTCAAGGCGGCTGACGTGCTGCTGAGCCGTGCTGACTTGCCGGCTGACGCGCTCCACCAAGGCGCGGTACTGTTCCAGGCCCTCGCGCCCTTCCTTGAGCTGCGCCACCGCGCGATCGTATTCATACTGCATCTGGGCGATGGGATCGGAGGTCCAGAAGAAGTTGGCCAGCTTGTTGATTTGAGCGGCCAGAGAATGCCAGAGTTTACCGATGATCATTCGTTGCACCTCGCAAGAGCGGCTGAAGGCCCGTCCCAACACTGCCACGGGGCGACCAAGTTGAGCTTCTTTCTATACACCTGCCCCTCGATAGTGTCAAATTTCGCTGTGCGTCGTGCTTCAGATGCCGGATGGGTTGCCCCGCAAGATAGACCAGCGGGCGCTTATCCTACGGGGCTTGCCCGGCTTACCCTGACCGGAAAAGTCGGTTGATGCCGGGCGAGCCGTCTGGCCGATGAAAAATCTGCCGTCGCCTGGTCTATTGACGAAACGCCGGCGTCGATCGAAGGGGGAAGCATGCTATCCACATCCGCTTGCGCCGAGCTGCTCGCCGAACTGGACGAGCGGCACGACGAGGTGTTGCGGCAGCTTGATGAGCTCGATCGCCGTGTCGAGACCGCGATCGAAGAATTCGCGCGCGTGCGCACACTGACGCTGGCGACCTTTTTTCCTGACAAGCGCGAGCTGCGTGCGGCGGCTTAACGCGCGATCCGCAAACTCGCAAACTCCCGCACGCGGTTGGCGATGGCCGGTTCGACGGGCAATCGCTCCATGCTGCTGGCCCCATAAAAACCGACGACGCCTTCCGTGTGGTCGAGAATGTACTGGGCGTCGGCCGGCTCGGCGATCGGCCCGCCATGGCAGAGCACCAGAATGTCTCGATTCACTCGCCGGGCGGCGTCGTGCATGGCTTGCACACGCCGGGCCGATTCTTCGAGCGAGGGCGCGGTGCTCGCCCCAATCGTCCCTTTGGTGGTCAGCCCCATGTGTGGAATCAAGATGTCGGCGCCCGCCTCGGCCATCGCCCGCGCCTCGTCGGAGTTGAACGCATAGGGCGTGGTCAGCAGATCCATTTCGTGGGCCAGGCGAATCATATCGACTTCCAGCCCGAAGCCCATGCCGGTCTCTTCCAAGCCGGTTCGGAACGTGCCGTCGAAAAGTCCGACGGTCGGAAAATTCTGCACGCCGGCAAACCCGGCGGCAGTCACCTCGCGCAGAAAGACTTTCATCAACCGAAACGGATCGGTGCCGCACACTCCGGCCAAGACGGGCGTATCGTGCACCACCGGCAATACCTCGCGGGCCATCTCCATCACGATGGCGTTGGCATCGCCATAGGGCATCATGCCGGCCAGCGACCCGCGGCCCGCCATGCGAAAGCGGCCCGAGTTATAAACGACCAGCAGGTCGATGCCGCCGGCTTCCGACATCTTGGCACTGATGCCGGTGCCCGCCCCGCCGCCGAGGATCGGTTGCCCTTGGGCGATTTTGGTTTGCAGACGGGAGAGAATTTCGTGGCGGGTCATGAGGGGTTCAGGGCTCAGGATTCAGGATTCGGGATTCGGCGACAGGGAATCGTAGCGTAAGCGTCTTCGCTTGCGCCGTCTACTGAGCGGGGGCTTGCAGTTTGAATGATGCTCGCGCGAACGCCCCGTGACTCGTTGAATGGCAGTCCACCGAGAGGAAGGTGAGGACGCTTACGCTAGACCCCTGTCGCACCCTGAACCCTCTATCGCACCCTTTGCTCCATAAGTTCCAGAAGCCGCCGCGCCGCCGCTTCGGCAAAGTCGGGGTCGTTGATGTGGCGATCGAGCTCGGTGATTTCCACTGTGCCCGCTGCGGTGCGAATGGCGTCAAACAGCGCGGCCCTTGCCGCGGGATCGTCGAACGGCTGCCCTTGGCGGTCGATCGCTGAAACGCCGCGGCCAGGCAGCAAAACCGTAACCGGCCCCTTGGCCACCGCCAGCTTGCACCCCAAGTCGGCGCCGATTTGCGCATTTTCTGCGGGCGTCGTGCGCATCAGGGTTACGTTGGCATTGTGCTGATAAAATGTGCGGCCGGCAAACTGCTGGGGCACGGTGTCGCGTCCGTAGAAGTTCACCATGTCGGTCGCTCCCACCGAGACCACTTGTGGCACGCCGCGCCGGGCGGCCGCGGTCAGCCGCCCCGGCCCCGCCGACAAAAACCCGCCCACGATCTCGTCGGCTAACTCGGTGGTGGTCAAGTCGAGCACACCGGCAATCAGCCCCTCGTCGATGAGAGACTCCATCGCTTGCCCGCCCGTGCCGGTGGCGTGAAACACCAGCACCTCGTAGCCGGCTTCTTCCAGTACACGCCGGGCATGCTCGACGCAAGGCGTGGTGACGCCAAACATGCTGGCAGCCACGATCGGCCGGTCGGCGGTTGCGGCATCGGGCACGCGCAACGTGACCATGCCGGCCATCGCCCGGGCCGCGTTGCCCAACACCGCGCGGCTGATGCGGTTTAAGCCCAGCAGATCGACCACCGGGTTGAGCATCAGAATATCTTTGTCGCCGATGTACTGCCGGACCTGGCCGGAGGCCAAGGTGCTGACCATCAGCTTCGGCACGCCCAGCGGCAGCGCCCGCATGGCGGCGGCGCCAATGGTGCTGCCCGCCGAACCGCCCAGCGCCAAGACGCCTTCGAGCCGCCGCTCGCGGTGCATGCGGGCCATCAGGCTGGCGGCGCTTTGTGCCGCCGCCGTGATCGCCTGGCCGCGATCGCGGGCCGCGGTCAAATCAGCCAGCCGATATCCGCCCGCCGCAAACAGCGCCTCGCGCGAGATATCGGCCCGCACCTGCGGCGCGCCCAGGCAACCGGTGTCGACCAGCCGCGCATCGATGTCCCAGGCGCGCAGCAATTCACGCACATAGGCGGCCTCGTGGCCTTTCGTGTCGAGCGTGGCGAGCAAATAGACGGGCATCAATTGCTGTGAGACTCCGCGGTCACCGTGGTGGTGATGCCGCCGCGCGGCGTAAACGCCGCCCGCAACCGCAGCCAGCGCGGTTCGATCACGGCGGTCAAATCATCCAAGATCCGGTTGGTCGCATGTTCATAAAAAATGCCCTCGTTGCGGAATTGCTGCAAGTAGAGCTTGAGGCTCTTCAACTCGACGCATTTCTGCGCCGGACAATAAATGATCGTCAGCGTGCCAAAGTCGGGCTGCCCCGTCTTGGGACAGACCGACGTGAACTCGGGGCACACGATCTCGATGGTGTACTCGCGCTGCGGAAACTGGTTCGGGAACGTTTCGAGCGTGGCTCGAAAGTTGTCGGGCATAGCTGGCTCCTGTTGCTTAAGACTCTATTGTGGCATGATGAGTGTCTGTAGGGAACGCCCTTCGTGACGTTTCTGATGGCCTGCACGACGACCTGCACACCCCTTTCCGCTACCTGCGTCATGCCTCGCCCGGCGGTTGTCTTACTTTCCGGCGGACTCGATTCAGCCACCGCGGCGGCGATCGCCCGGGCTGACGGCTTCGCGTTGTTTGCCTTGACGATCGACTACGGCCAACGGCATCGGTACGAACTGGAGGCGGGCCGCCGCGTGGCGGCCGCCTTGGAGGTTGAACGGCACGAGACCGTGAGCGTCGATCTTTCGCGCATCAGCCCCTCGGCTCTGACCGGCGCCGCCGACGTGCCCAAAGACCGCCCGCCGCAGGAACTGGCCGCCGGCATTCCGGCCACGTATGTGCCCGCCCGAAACACCGTTTTTCTCTCGCTGGCCTTGGGCTATGCGGAAGTGCTGGGGGCGGGCGACCTGGTGATCGGCGTCAACGCGGTCGATTACAGCGGCTACCCCGATTGCCGGCCCGAATACATCGCAGCCTTCGAGCGGCTGGCGAATCTGGCGACGAAGGCTGGCGTCGAAGGCACGCTCCGATTTAGAATTCAAGCGCCGCTGATCGGCTGGACGAAAGCCCAAATCATTCGCCGCGGCATGGAACTGGGCCTCGATTACTCTCTCACGCACACCTGTTATGATCCTTTGACCGCCGGCCGTCCGTGCGGACGGTGCGACGCTTGCTTGCTGCGGCGGCGCGGTTTTGTCGAAGCCGGCAGGAACGATCCCTTACAATATCCCGCATGAAGATTGCCGAAATCTATCTGTCGATTCAGGGCGAGGGCGCGCTGACGGGCGCCGAGAGCGTTTTTGTGCGGACCAGCGGCTGCAACCTGCGCTGCTGGTTTTGCGATACGCCGTTCGCCTCGTGGTCGCCCGAAGGGGAAGACCTTTCGCTGGGCGAGATTCTCGACGAAGTCGAAAGCCACCACTGCCGCCATGTGGTGCTTACCGGCGGCGAACCGATGCTGTTCGCCGAGCTGGTTCCTTTGACTGCCGAACTCAAGCAGCGCGGCATGCACATCACCATCGAGACCGCCGGCACGCTCGATCTGCCCGTGCTGTGCGACCTGATGTCGATCAGTCCGAAGCTGTCGAACTCGGCCCCTGCCCAGCGCCGGCATCTGCGCTGGCACCGCCGGCACCACGAGACGCGCCATGCGCCGCACGTCATCCGGCGGCTGGTCGGCGACTATCCCTATCAGTTCAAGTTTGTCATCGACCGCAAGGCCGACTGCCACGAGGTCGAGCGCTATCTGGCAGAGTTTCCTGAAGTCGATCGTTCGCGCGTCTGGCTGATGCCGCAGGGAACCGACGTGGACGAGCTCTCGCAACGGGCCGAGTGGCTCAAGCCCTATTGCCGCCAGGCGGGCTTGCAATATTGCCCGCGACGGCAGATCGAGTGGTTCGGCCTGGTGCGCGGAACGTGATATGAGCACCGTGGCGCGATCGCGGCGGCGCATGGTGTAACGCCGATGGACGATTACCAGCCGACAAGCCGTCTCGTTTTATGGCGACGATTCTTGCTCGGCATCTTCGAGGCGCTGCTCTGGTTTGCCGTCTGGGTGGTACGTCGCCCGGCGGCGCGCCGCTGGATGAAGCTGCTCCGCCGATAGTAGCTGCGAGACCCTGGCGAAACCTCCCAGACCGTTTTATAATCGCCGACTTCCCTGGGGCCACGGCAGCGTCGGAGCAACGCCACGATGAAGATTCACGAATTCCAAGCCAAAGAGATTCTGCGGAAGGCCGGCGTGGCCGTGCCGCGCGGCATGGTGGCCCGCACGCCCGACGAAGCCGCTAGCGCGTTTCGCGATCTCGGCGGCAAGCTGGCCGTGGTGAAAGCGCAAATCCACGCCGGCGGGCGCGGCAAGGGCAGCATCAAAACCAACCCCGCCCAGCATGGCGTGCAGCTTGTTAAAAGCGCCGACGAGGCCGCCAAAGTCACCGGCAATCTGCTCGGGCAGCCGTTGGTGACGCTGCAAACCGGTCCCGAAGGGCAAACCGTGCGGCAGGTGCTGGTTGAGGAAGGTTGCCAGATCGACCGCGAGCTGTACCTGGGCATTGTGGTCGATCGGGCCACGGCGGGGCCGGCCCTGATGGTCTCGGCCCAAGGCGGCATGAACATCGAAGAGGTGGCCGCTCACACGCCCGAGCTGATCTTTCGCGAGCGATTTCACCCCGACGCCGGGCTGCTCAGCTTTCAGGCGCGTAAGTTGGCCGCCAAACTGGGCCTGAAAGGCGCCAGCGTCGCTTCGGCCGAGAAATTCATGCGCGGTCTGTGCCGCGTCTTTGTACAGCAAGATTGCAGCCTGGCCGAGATCAACCCGTTGGTGGTCACCAAGTCGGGCGAGTTGCTGGCGCTCGATGCCAAGATGACGTTTGACGACAACGCCTTGTTTCGCCACAAGGACCTGGCCGAGTTGCGCGATCTGGCTGAAGAAGAGCCGGCCGAGGTTCGTGCGGCCAACGCGGGACTCAGCTATGTCAAGCTCGACGGCAATATCGGCTGCTTGGTGAACGGCGCCGGGCTGGCCATGAGCACCATGGATTTGATCTTGCTGCACGGCGGCTCTCCCGCCAATTTCCTCGACGTGGGCGGCGGGGCCAACGTTGATCAGGTGACCGAGGCTTTTCGCATTCTGCTCTCCGACAAGAACGTCAAGGCGGTCTTAGTCAATATCTTTGGCGGCATCATGCGTTGCACGACCATTGCCACGGCCGTGGTCGAAGCCTACAAGCAGGTCGGCTTCAATGTGCCGCTGGTGGTGCGGCTGGAAGGGACCGAAGTGGAAGAGGGCCGCAAGATTCTGGCCAAGAGCGGCGTCGATATTATTTCGGCCACCGGGCTGACCGATGCGGCCCAGAAAGTTGTGCGTGCGGCCGCGTAGGTGGGTTGGTGGCTGGGGGCTGGTGTTGATTAAATCTTTTGCGATATGACGAAGGAATTCTTTGGTCGAGTCTCGCTGTTGTCCCTCGGCAATGTTGCTCGGAACTGAAACCGCGGCGCGCTGGATTTGACTGCATATGCCATAAATCTCCGATCTTGGAAACTGCTGGGTTGCCTGATAGACCTCCTGAACCAAATCGACTCCCAAGTGCCAAACCGTAAGTTCTCGATAACTGCGAACGCTCATGACATTCTCCCAAAACGGATCTTCAGATTGCCCCGGGCAGCGTACCATGGATTCAACGGCTAAACCACGAATCACTAGCCACTAGCCACCAATCACTAGCCACTCCTCATGTCCATCCTCATCAACCAACACACCCGCGTGCTTTGCCAGGGCATCACGGGCAAAGTCGGGCAGTTTCATACCAAAGGTTGCTTGGAGTACGGCACCAAAATGGTCGGGGGCGTCACGCCCGGCAAAGGCGGCGAAACGGTGCTCGGCCTGCCGGTGTTCGACACGGTGGTCGAGGCGGTCGAAAAAACCGGCGCCGACGCCACGATGATCTTCGTGCCGCCGGCCTTCACCGCCGACGCCATTTTGGAAGCGGTCGATGCCGGCATTCCCACAGTGATCGCCATCACCGAAGGCGTGCCGGTGCTCGACATGGCCCGCGTGTACGACATCGTGCGCCGCGGCCGCTCGGTGCTGGTCGGCCCGAATTGTCCGGGCGTCATCACGCCGGAAGAGTGCAAGATGGGCATCATGCCCGGCTACATTCACAAAAAAGGTCCGGTCGGCGTGATGAGCCGTTCGGGCACGCTCACCTACGAAGCCGTCTGGCAGCTCAGCAATTTGGGCTTGGGGCAATCGACGTGCGTGGGGCTAGGCGGCGACCCGATCGTCGGCACGTCTTTCATTGATTTGCTGAAGTGGTTCGAGGCCGATCCGGCGACCGAAGCCATTTTGATGATGGGCGAGATCGGTGGCGCCGCCGAGGAAGAAGCGGCAGCCTTTGTCAAGCAGCACGTGACCAAGCCGGTGGCCGCCTTTATTGCCGGCCGCGCTGCGCCGCCGGGCAAGCGCATGGGTCACGCCGGCGCCATCATTTCCGGCGGCAAAGGCACCGCCGCCGAAAAGGTGGCCGCGCTCGAAGCCGCCGGCATCGAAGTGGCCGCCAGCCCTGCCGACATGGGCGCCGCCATGCAACGCGCCATCGCCAACAAACGTAGATAAACACGCCGCCAACGCCGGCAAACGCAAACCGCGCCGCGAATTTAAGATGGCTGCATGGTTGCCACATCGACTCAAGCCGGGGCATCGCCAAAGCTCTGCCCCAGCCACTAACCACCAGCTACTCCCAGCGCCTGCTCCAGATCGTCGCGCAGGTCTTCCACCGCCTCCAAACCCACGCTCACGCGAATCAAGCCGTCGCTGATGCCGTTGGCCAGCCGGTCTTGGCGGTCGTAGCTGGCGTGCGACATCGAAGCCGGCTGCTCAATCAGCGATTCGACGGCGCCCAGGCTCACCGCCAACTGAAACAACTTCGTGCTCTCGACCACGCGCTTGGCCGCCGCGTAGTCGCCCTTCACTTCAAAACTGAGCATCGCGCCAAAGCCGCCTTGCATTTGCCGCTGGGCAATTTCGTGCCCCGGATGTTCGGGCAAGCCAGGATACAGCACGCGCTGCACCCGCTGATGGCCCGCCAAAAACTGCGCCAGTTCGTGTGCCGTACGCGATTGTTCGCGCACCCGCAATGCGATGGTCTTCAGTCCGCGCGAGCAGAGAAACGCATCGAACGGTCCCATCACGGCCCCGGTCGCGTTCTGCACAAAGTAGAGCTTGTCGTAAAGTGCCTGGTCTTGAACCACCAGCGCGCCGCCCAGCACGTCGCTATGCCCGCCGATGTACTTGGTGGCCGAGTGCATCACGATGTCGGCCCCCAACTCCAAGGGGCGCGTGAGCACAGGCGAGGCCAACGTGTTATCGACCGCCAGCAACGCCCCCCGCTGGTGCGCCAACTCGGCGCAGGCGGCGATGTCGGTGACCGACATCAGCGGATTGCCGGGGCTTTCAATCCACAGCAATCGCGTGTTAGGCTGAAAGGCGGCGGCCAACGCGGCCAGATCCGACGACGGCGCCAGCGAGGCTTCGATGCCCGAGCGGTTGACGATTTTGTGCAGCAAACGATAGGTGCCGCCGTAGATGTCGGCACCGGCCAGAATGTGGTCGCCGTGTCCGAACAGCATGGTGACGCAGTGAGTGGCCGCCATGCCCGAGGCAAATGCTAGGGCCGCCGTGCCCGCTTCGAGCGAGGCGAGCGTGGTTTCGAGGGCTTTGCGGGTGGGGTTGCCGCTGCGTGAATAATCGTAGCGTGCCCATTCGCCGGCGCCGGGCTGCGCGAAGGTGCTGGCGACGTGAATCGGCGGCACGATGGCCCCGGTGGCGGCGTCGGACTCTTGGCCGGCATGGATGGCGCGGGTTCGAAACTGCATGGCCGCCATTATCTGCCGCGGGAACGAAAGAACAAGTGCCTACGTTTATGAGCGATACGCTTTCCGAGTTTTCGGTCGTCACCGAGTTGCCGGTGCAGTGGGGCGACCAGGATGCTTTCCAGCATGTGAACAACACGGTCTATCTCCGCTGGTGCGAGTCGGGGCGCATCGACTACCTGATGCGAACCGGACTGGACGGGCCGACCGAGCAAAACCCGATCGGCCCGATTCTGGCGGCCATCCACTGCAACTTCCGCAGCCCGGTCACCTATCCCGATCGAGTGCGCATCGGCACGCGCATCACGCGCTTGGGCCGCAGCAGCGTCATCATGGAGCACGTGATCGTCAGCCAGTCGCAGCAGGCGGTGGTGGCCGACGCCACCTCGACGCTGGTGGTCTACGACTACCGCAGCCAATCGTCGCAGCCCATTCCACAAGCCTTCCGCGACGCGATCGTCAAAATCGAGGGAAACGTAGTGTGAGCTGCCAACACCCGCGGACGGCATGCTTCTGATCGGTTTTGGCATGCAAAATAGCCATCTGGACCAGCCGCCCTCGGCTGGTTCAGCGACGCCGACTGGGGACGGATTCCGTGTCGTTGCCGCCCGCGTGATGCTGGCGCTTTCGATCGCCACCTTCAAGCAATTCGGGCAATCGATCGGGGCTGAACAACCACGCTTTCATCATCGGATCGATCTGCCGACGAAGCAAAACCTCACGGTGACTTGGCCGCTTCCTCGGCGTCGATCACTCCGTTGCCATCGGCGTCGAGCTTTTGAAAGGCGGCGGCCGGACCGAGAAACTCGCGCGGACTGACTTCGCCGTCGTCGTTGCGGTCCATCTTCTGAAACCAACCGGGGCCGCGCTTGGTGGCCGTGCGCACCCGCTTCTCGCGGTTGATCGCCCGGCGCTCGGCCTGGGCGCCCGCCGCCGTATTGCGCGACAGCTCCAGCAGCAGTTGCTGCGGAATCTCGTCGGCCGACAGACGATGGTCGTCGTTGGCGTCGATCTGCGACAAGATTTCGGCGGCGTTGTGCAGTTCGCGTGTGCTCAGGCGATAGTCGTGATTGGCGTCGAGATGATGAAACAGCTCTTGCCCCAGGTCGGAAACTTCCAACAGCAGCCGGGCGGCCGCCGCGCGAAGTTGACGTTCCGTAAATGCCTCCAACTCGGCGGCAAAGATCTTGCCGTCGCCATCGGCGTCGAGCGTGGCGAAATCGGCGGCCAGGCCCGTGGCGCCGGCCAGTTCTTTCTCGTCCAGATAGCCGTTGCCGTCGGCGTCGAAGTTTTGCAGCCGCGGCCCCTGGTCGTTGTTCTTCGAGGGATCACGGTTGTTCCGCCGCAGCGTCAGGCTGGCGTCGGTCAGCGAAACTTCCCAACTGCCGTCGGGCAGTTTTTTCTGCAAGGCATCGGCGCTCGACGCTTGCTGCGGGGCCACGGCTTCTGCTTTCTTGGGACGAGCGCGGCGAAACGGGCTGGTCCGCGAGCCGCCCGACTGCACTCGGCCCAACTCGATCGTCAGCTCGACATCGGGCGAACCATGACAAAACAACCGCAGCGTCTCGCCGGCGATTGCTTCGCCCGCAGCTAGTTGCAAGCGCGCCATTTGGCCGACGGTCGGCAGTAGCTCGGTCTGGTCGCCGGCGGTGGCCAGTTGGCCGTCGCGGTTGCGGTCGTAGCGAGAAAGAATCACCTGGCGAACGTCGTCGGCATCAACGCCTTCGGGCAGAAGCACCACCGGCCCCGCCGACGGCAAACGACCGGGCTGGTTTTCTTCGACGGTTCGCACCGCTGCGGCCAGCGAGGCGTTGGGTGCATCGGCCAGCTCGCCTTGGGTCAGGCTTTCGTCGTCGTTGAAGTCGCGGATGCGCAGCTTGGCTTCGGCCTGGTCCAATTCGGCGGAGGTCAACTGCCGATCGCCGTCTTCATCGAGCAACGGAAACAGCGCCTGCCCGGCGGTGGTGCGGCCTAAGCCGACGGCCACGGTAAACGGCGGGGCCACGCGCTGGAAATAATCTTTCAGCGCTTCCGGCGTGAGCCTTCCGCCCGAAGCTTCCGCCAGTTGGTTCAGCCCGGCACGCGCTTGCGCCGCGTCTTGACCCAGATAAGCCGCCGCCGCACTGGCGAGCGACTCAATGGAATCAGGCGTTGCGGCGGCGGAGGCATCGGACGCCGAGTGTGCGACAACGCCATCGCCGTTGGCATCAGCTTCGGCGAAAAGCCGTTCAATGTTTGCACGCCAGATCTGCCGAAAGGGCTTGCCGTCGACCGTCACATGCAGCCGCATCCAGACCGGGCGCAGCGGCCCGAGAAACAGAATATCTTGCGCATCATCGGGCGGAGGCGCCAGTTGCTCGCCGCGAGTGTTTGATGTCAATGCAAAAAGCACGACGATCGCCAGCGCCACCCCGGTGGTTAGGGCTTTGCGATTTTGGATTTTGGATTTTGGATTTTGGATTTGGGGTTGTCCTCGCCGCATCCTAAGTAATTCAAACCCTCCGGACGCGTTGATCGTTGCTAGCTTGTGTCGCATTGTCGGCCGGGTGGCTGAGTCAATCGAAAATCCAAAATCGAAAATCCAAAATCGCCTACGCCAGCGCTTCGTGGATGGGTTTCGCGTCCGGGTTCACCACCTTGATCGGCCGCCCGATATTCGAGATATTGCTCACCTCGCGGTCGATGCCCAGTGACATACAGACAGTGGCCAATAGGTCGGCGACCGTCACCGGGCGGTCTTCGACCGTCGTGCCGTCGGCGCTGGTGCGGCCGATCACTTGCCCGCCGCGGATGCCGCCGCCGGCCAGCACGGTGCTCCAAGCCGCGGGGAAATGATCGCGTCCGCCGCTGGCATTGATCGTCGGCGTGCGTCCGAACTCACCCATCCAGACAATGGTTGTGGTTTCGAGCAATCCGCGTTCCTTCAGTTCTTGCAAGAGCATGCTCCAGCCGCTATCGAGCGCACCCGACAGGCGGCGGACGGCGGCGAAGTTGTCGGCATGCGTGTCCCAGCCCAGAGCCATATCGTTGCCTTCGACGCCGCTGAGGGTGACTTCGACAAACGGCACGCCGCGCTCGACCAGGCGCCGCGCCAGCAGACAGCCCTGGCCAAAACGATGCCGGCCGTAGGCGTCGCGGATTTCGTCCGGCTCGTCGTCGAGATTGAAGGCCCGGCCCGCCTCGCTTTGCATCAGCCGCACCGCGCGGTCGTAGGCAATGCGGTGCCCCACGGCCAGCGGCACCTGATGCCGCCCGACAAAGCGGTCGTTCAGCGAACCGAGCAGTTCCAGCCGCCGCGAGACCTGGCTGGCCGCCTCTCGGTTCGGTTCGAGATCGGCCACTTTCAGCCCATAGTTGTCGTCGCGCGAGCCGCCGCCCGCTGTGCCGTCGCCCACCAGCAGCGGGTCGTATTCCGAGCCGAGAAAGCCGGCGCTGTACGCCTGCGGGCTGAAAAACCGGTACGGCCCGATGCTCACAAAGTTGGGAATCTCGGCTGCCGGGCGGCCCAGTTGCTTCGAGACCACCGAGCCCAGCGTCGGATAGCGGATCGGCCCCTGCGGCAGATAGCCATTGCGCATCAGGTAGGTGCCGCGGCTGTGATCGCCTTCCTTGGTGGTCATCGAGCGGACAATTGCCAGATGCTCGGCGTGTTTGGCCAGGCTCGGCAAATGCTCGGAGATCTTGATGCCCGACACGCTGGTGTCGATCGGCTTGAATTGTCCGCCATTGGCGTGGCCGGGCTTGAGGTCGAACGTATCGAGCTGGCTAGGACCGCCGGCCATCCAGAGCAGGATGCACGAGCGGCCGCGGGCCGGCCGCGCCTGGCTGTCTGCAAGGGTGCTGTCGGCCAGAGCTTCGAGCCAGCCCGACATCGAGCAGGCGGCGAACCCCGCCGTCGAAAGCCGCAGCCAATCGCGCCGAGAAAGAGATTCCACCAGGGGATAATGATTTGTATGAGTCACGGGGCGTTCCTTTCATGTAGGGTGGGCCGAGCGCAGCGGGTCCCACCATGCCTCACGAATTGACGAGCCGGAGCTTTTGAACAGAAGGCAACGAAGGAAACGAAGAGTAAACGCGACAGCCGCTTTGGCGCTTATCATCTCCCCTTTGTTTTCTTCGTTGCCTTCTGTTCAAAAACCCCTCTCGCAGTTGGCAGGTTTGCGTCGTCTCTCTAATGGTTGAAAATAAACTCTGCGCTGTTGAGCAATGCCCAAAACACATCGGCCAAGGCTTGCTTCTCCTCGGCAGATTGTTGCGCGTAATCATGTAGCAGCTTCGATTCCTCGGCGTCGGGTCGCCGGCTGAGGGTCGCCAGGCATAAGGTGTCGATCCGCCCGGCGGTGTCGAGCACCGGCAATTCGATGATCGCCGACATGATCTGACTACGCTGGAGGCTGGTGGCGTCGGACGTGAACGTGCCGTTCATCAGCGACAGCGCCTGCGGAATCGAAGTCTGCGCTTCGCTGCGGCGGGCGCTTTGATCGGCGAATTTGGCGAGAAATTGGTCGCGGACGCTGTCATTGCCAAACGGGTTCTGCGGCTGCTGCCCAGTGTTGCCATCGCGGAAACCCGTGGCTTGCACCAGGCTGTCGTAAAGCTGTTCGGGCGTCATCCGCTTCAGCGGCATCCGCGCGAAATGTTCGAGCTCGCTTTGACTGGCCGAGGCGGTGCGGCTGGAGAGCTGATACGCCCGAGTGAGCGTGATCGTCCGCACCAGGTACTTCAAATCGCAATCGTGGGCGATGAATTGCCGCGCCACTTCCGCAAACAGCTCGGGATAAACCGGCGGATTGGCTTCATCCAGGTCGTCGACCGGATCGACAAACCCGCGGCCGAAGAAGTGGTCCCACAAGCGGTTGACGGCGGCCCGTGCGAAATACGGGTTGTCGCGGCTGGTCACCCAGCGGCTCAGCGCCAGCCGTGGGTCTTCGCCGGAGCGCAGTTGTGGCGGCGAGCCATCGAGAAACTTGGCTTCGACCACCAGGTCGGTTTCAGGCACCTTGATGCTCAGCCCCGCGGCGCTCACCGCGGTCGGCGTCTCGGCGGCCTCGCCCTCGGGCGCGGCGGGTTGCAGATTGCTAAAGAAGGCGGCCAGCGCCCAGAACTCGTGTCTTCGCCAGTGCGAAAACGGATGATCGTGGCACTGGGCGCATTGCACCTGCATTCCCAGAAAAATGCGAGACGTATTGGCAGCCAAGTTTTCGGGCTTGTTTTCGTTGACCTGAAAGAACGCGCCGGGACTGGGCGCCGTCACCGCGCGCGCAAGCGGATTGGGCTGCGCCGGCGCGGCCAAGCGCGCGGTGATCAACTCGGCCACCAATTGGTCGTAAGGCACGTTGGCGGCGAATCGCACGCGCAGCCAGGTCTCAAAGGGGCCGGCCAAGCCGCGTGTTTCCAGATTCATATTCGCGCCGGGCAGCAGCAGATCGCGCCACACGTTGGCAAAGTGCGCGGCGAAGCTGCCGCGGTTCGCCAGGTCTTCGATCAGCCGCCGCCGCTTGTCGGGTCGCTCATCGTCGAGAAACTCACGGGCCTCGGCCACGCTGGGTATCTTGCCGGCGATGTCTAGATACACCCGCCGCAGAAACTCCGCATCGTCGGCCCGCGGCGCGACGTTCACCTGCGACGCTTGCCAGTCGGCCGTCAAGACTTCGTCGATTTTGGCCGCCAACTTGCCGGCATCGAGCAGATCGCCCGCGACAGCGGGCGACGCGGCGACGGGCCGGCAAGCGTCTTGTGCCTGGACGACGGCAGCCAGCAAACAACTGGCAATGGCCAGTGCCGCCGCAACGCCTCGCTGGCGGCAACGACCGTGTGAACACGCCCGAGTAGACATGCGGACGCCTCCTGGCAGCGTGGAACTGATTCCATCGGGTGCGGAACCGAAAGCCCCCCGTCGCCGTCACTTTAGCAGGTGGGCGGCGGGTTTTACAAGCTTTTCGGCGCGGTGAGACCGAATTGCTTGAATTCCGCGCGCCGGTGGCTTCTAATCGCCTAAAGATTTGGAGGCGCCGCCCGAACAGTGGAATGCAACGCCGCTGCAGGCGCGCGATACAACTCGTCTTGCTGGACGGAGCCGGGTCCGATGGGAATCAATTCTGTGATCGATTGTCGAAAGCCGGCCAACGACGCTGGACATACAACGCTCGCGCCGCGCGTCCACGCCGCGGCAAAGGTAGCTCCCGGCCTTGTGCCGGGCGGTTGCCGCGTCGATCTCAGTACGCCGGCCACAAGGGCCGGGGCTACCTTGCTGCTCGTCGGTATTGTCTTGCTAGCGCGGGTTGCGCCGGCCCGCGCGCAGATCATGATCGCGGCGCCGGTGGCCGTGCAAACCGACAACAAAGACGATGAAGAAAAGAAAAAACGCGCCTTCTCGCTGCCCGCCCAGAAAAGCGAAGTTACCGAGGCTTTGGCCGAGTTTCGCCGGTTGAGCGAAAAGGGCACCTGGGAACGGGCTTTCAAAGAACTCGAAAAAGTTCAGCAGGCCGATGCCAACGCGCTCACGCCCGGCGACGAGGGACTTTATATGCCCACGCGGCTGGTGGTTCGCCAGGCGTTGGCCGAGTTGCCCGCCGCCGGCAAGCAAGCCTACCGGCTGTTTCACGACGCCGAAGCCAAGGCGTTGCTCGAACAAGCGCAGGGCAAAGACGAGGTCGACAAGCTCCGCAAGGTTTTTTCCGACTACTTTATTACCTCGGTGGGCGATACCGCGGCCGACCGCTTGGGCGACATTTACTTTGAGCAAGGCGAGATGGACAAAGCCGCCGACTGCTGGCAGGCCGTGTTGCGATGGCAGCCCGAAACCGCCTTGCCGCGTGTGCGGCTGCTGGTGAAGACGGCCATCGCCCGTGCTCGCGGCGGGCATTGGGATGAATTTGACGAACTGGTGCGGGCGGTGCATCAGCGGCATGCCGGCGAAACCGTGGTGCTGGGCGGCCAGACGGTGCCGGCGGAAGAGCACCTGCGAGCATTGGCCTCGAAGCGCGACGCCGCGCCGCCGCTCGACCTGGCCGAAACCGGCGCAGCGCGGGCCGAAGTCGAACTTCCCGCCGGGCCGGAGCCGAACTGGCAGTTCCGCGTGTTTGGAGTGCAAGAGGCACACTCGCTGGCCCAGGTCGGGGCCAACTGGGGCGGGCAGATTCGTTTCCCGGTGACCGAGATGGTGCCCGCCGTCGCGCTCGATACGCAGCGGGTCTATCTCAACTACATGGGTTACCTGCTGGCCCTCGATCAGAAAACCGGCAAGCTGCTGTGGCGCACTGGCCGCCTCAGCGATTTGCCGCAGAAGGTGCAGAACAATCAGTTTCATTTCCCCGAGCAATACAGCATTGTGGTATCGGGCGATACGCTCTGGTGCGTCTATCGCGACGTGGCTCAGATCGGCCAGCAGGGGCAGCCGTTCCGCATCGGGCGTTGGGAGGCGGCCACCGGCAAGCCGGGCTGGAGCTCGCAAACCATCAACGACCTGCAGCAGTGGAACGTGCAGGGCCGCCCAGTGGTGGCGGGCGATCGCGTGTATGTGGCCGCCGCCAAAAACGGCCAAGGCGCCGAGGCGCACTGCCTGTGTCTACAAGCCGCCGATGGCAAGCTGCTCTGGTCGACGCTCTTGGGCACGCACCAGGTCGATCCCTCGCAAATGTGGCATCGCCGCTCGGCCCAGCCCTCGCTGCTGCTCAGCGGCGGCAAGCTCTATGTCGACACGCACGCGGGCGGCCTGTTGGCGCTCGATGCCCAAGGCGGCGCGATCGAGTGGGGTTTTGCCTACGACTCGTCGGCGCCCGACCCCAACTATTGGTACAACCAGGCCCAAACGCTTTCGACCGCCGGGCCCCCGTGTATCGTGGGCGGCGTCATGTACCTGAAAGGCATGCGGTCTGATCGGATCTACGCGATCGATCTGGCCGGACCCAAGGTGTTGTGGAAACGCCCGGTGAGCGAGTCGGCCATGATCGTGGGCGTCGATGGCGACCAGCTTTACCTGACGGGCGAAGACGTGATGGCCATCGACCTGGCCGATCGGAAATTGAAATGGGCCGCCACCTTGCCCACGGCCACCGGCTGGATTCGCCCGTTGCTGACCGCCGATCGGATTTATCAATTCACGTCGCGCGGCATTTTCGAGCTCGACAAATCCAACGGCGACACGGTGCGGCTGTTTCGCGGCGGCGATCTCGATTCGTTGGGCGGAGTATTGCTGGCCACGGCCGATCAATTGTTGAGTGTCTCGAATCTGTCGGTGACGGCGTATCCGCTCAGCGCTTCTCACAAGGGCGATGAGGTGACGGCGGCGAAGTAGCGATTTTGGATTTTCGATTTTTCCTGTCCGGTGGCTGAGGCGGAGCCTTGGCGACGCCCCGGAGCATTTGGTTTGGGGTTTGGAGTGCGGAATGGTTTGTTTTGCGATCAGCCTCTGTAGGGAACGCCCTCCGTGGCGTTCTGTGAACTGCGGGGCGACGCCGCCTTGTGACAAGAACGTGCTGATTTCGCCGCGGCTCTGCCCCAGCCACCGGTGGATTGTTGGCGCCGCGCTTGCGCTATCGGTCGTGTGTACCATCGTGGATGCCGAGGAACGCGCGATCACCGTGGCGGGCAACGGCGAAGCCAAGGCCCGGCCCAACCGCTTGGAAATCGACGTGCAGGCCGCCGGCGCCGCCGAACTCACCAGCGACGCCATCCTTAAATACGACGACGCCCTGCGGCGAATTACCGAAGCGTTTGAAAAGCTCGGCATCGAACGGCTGGCCGTCGAACAAGGCGACCTGGTGTTCGCCAGCACCGTGGCCAATCAGAACGCCCGAGTGATCGGCGTCGCCGCCCGTGGCCAGGCCCGCAAGGCGCACGTGGCCATCGGCCGCTCGCTGCTGCTCAAGGTGAACGACATCGATCAAATGTCGGAAAAGGAGTTGATCGACACCATCGGCAAGATTCTCGACACGGCCCAAGACGCCGGCGCGACGCTCGGCATGAGCCAGGTTCGCAATATGGCCGTCAACCAGTTTGGCAACATCATCGTGCACAATCAGAATGCCCAGCCGGTGGTGGCTTTTTTCATCAGCGATCCGCAGGTCTTGCACGATCGGGCGTATGAACGCGCGTTTGAAGATGCCACCGCCCGCGGCGAAAAGCTCGCTCGATTGGCCCGCGCCAAGCTCGGACCCGTGCTGTCGATTGACGAAGTTGCGACGCCGCAGAACAACCCCTATGCGATGCAACAGTCTTACGGAATGCAGCAGCAGTCGCTGGCCTCGGTGAAGCTGGCCGAGATTCCCGTGCGTGTTTCGCTGAGAGTGAGGTTTGCGCTGGAGGAGTTGCCGCTTGAACACGAGGTAGGCGTGAAATGAATTGGACTGTTCTGAGAGCAAGCTTCTGTAGGGAACGGACTCCGTGCCGTTCCGTGAACTGCGAACCGACGCCAACTCGCCATTTACGGAACGCCACTGAGGGCGTTCCCTACAGAGCGTTGCTCGCGCTCATCGTCGTCTTTGGTTTGTGCTCGGCTTTGTACGCCGACGACCGGTCCATCACCGTCAACGGCAGTGGCGAAGCGCCGGCCAAGCCCGACCTGTTGGAAATCGAGTTGCACGCGGCCGGCGAGGCCGAGCTGATGGCCGACGCCACCACAAAATACGAAGGCGCCGTGCGGAGGATCACCGGCGCGTTGAACAAGCTGGAAATCGCAGGGCTGAAGATCGAGCCTCGCGGGATCCGCATCAGCGATCGTTCGGCCGACGGCGATGACGAAGGCGGTGTGGTCGTCTTCGGGGCGGGCGGCGGCCGTCCAGCGGCTGCCAAGACCAGCACCGGCATCTCGCGCTCGTTGCGCGTCGTGGTGCCCAAGATCGACCAGTTGTCCGAGACCGAGGTGATCGCCGCCATCGCCAAACTGCTCGACGCCGCGAAGGACGCAGGGGCGGTGATCGGCCCGCCCCGGCGAAACAATCAATACTATATGGTGCCCACCAGCGGCGATGAGTCCCTGCCGGGAATTGTCACGTTCGTCGTCGCCGATCCGGCGGCGGCGCGCGAAGAGGCATATCGCAAAGCGTTCGCAGACGCCACGCAGCGCGCTACCCGGCTGGCAACGCTGGCGGGCGCCAAAATCGGGGCCGTGCTGTCGGCTGAAGAGGCCGACGCCGAGCACATGGTTTACTATTCCTATCCCGGCCGCGGAGCCAGCAGCGACGAAGCGCGGCTGGTCTCAAGCACCCTGGAAGACATCCCCGTGCGCGTCGTGCTGCGCGTGCGGTTCGCACTCGAAGAAAAGGTAGACACGCAATGAACGCCCGCTTCTATTGCCGACGCTTTCAGGAACGTTGCGACGACATACTCGTCGACCTGAAATGGATGGCCTGCGCCGCGGCGGCCGCCGGCCTGCTGCTGATCGCCGGCACGCCCGGCTCGGCGCAAGTGATGATGTCTGACCACGGCCACACGCCGGGCATTTCCGTTTACGGCAACGGCGAAATGGTGGCCAAGCCCAACCTGGTCGAGATCAGCCTGCGGGCCACCGCCGCCGCCGAACTGACCGCCGACGCCATCGTCAAATATCGCGACACCAAGCGCCGCACGCTCGAAGCCTTCGAGAAGCTCAACCTCGGTAAGCTCGATGTGCAAGAGCTGGGCGTCTCGCTCACCGACCAGACCTCGGCCGAGCAAATGCAAAACATGTGGCGCGGCATGGGCAACGTGACCAACGGAAAAACCAAAGTCGAGATTTCTAGCGCCTTGCAGTTGCGGTTGTCGGGCATCCGCGACCTCTCGGCCGAACAGGTCATGGAGACGGTGGGCAAGCTGCTCGACACGGCCAAAGACAGCGGCGCCAGCATCGGTCCTACTGCCGCCGAAATGAACATGGCCTGGCGCTACGGCCAGCAGGCCAACAGCACGCTGGTGCGGTTCATTCTGACCGACCTGAACCAAATGCGGGAAGAAGCGTATCAAAACGCGGTGAACGACGCCCGCACCCGCGCCGAGCGACTGGCCAAGCTCAACGGCGTCAAGCTGGGCGGAGTGCTGGGCGTGCAAGAGATTTCGGTGTCGGGCGACGACCAGCAAACCACGACCACGCCCTGGGGACAGGTGATTCCCAGCGGCAAATCGAAGAACCGCGAGCCGGAGGTTTCGTCGGAGCAATTCACCGAGATTCCTTTTCACGTGAAGCTGCAAGTGCGGTTTGCCATCGAGCCGGGCGAAGCGAAAACGGCGCGAAACTAGGCGGACGGAACGGGGCCGGCATCGATACGGACTGAGTGGAGGACAACATGCGGATCAGCCACCATAGCCATCACGCCCCGCGTGATGCTGACGCCGTAGACGTCCACGCCGCGGCGCGCGAGTCTATCAGCGCGGCTTCTGTAGGGAACCCCCTCCGTGGCGTTCCGTGCGGGGCGATTCGACGTCGTCTCGCAATTCACGGAACGGCACGGAGTCCGTTCCCTACAGAATCGCGGAGCTTTCAATCCGCACTCGGCACTTCGCACGCCGCACGCGAGACGCCGGGGCATCGCCAAGGCTCTGCCCCAGCCACCGAGCCACAACGGACTCATTTCTTATTCCGCACAACTTTCTTTCTTTGTGTTCTTTGTCTCTTTGTGGTTCCCTTTCCCATTTCCGTGGCCCGCGCCGAAGAAGTGCTGCCCAAGCACGTCACGCCCGATACGCTCAAGGCGGTGAAGCTGGGGCTCGACTACCTGGCCCGCACGCAAGGATCCGACGGCGGCTGGCACGAAGGAGGCGGCGGCCGGGCCTACCCCGTGGCGATGACTTCGCTGGGCGGCATGGCGTTTCTGGCTCACGGCAATACCCCCACCCGCGGCCACTACGCGCCGCAGGTCAAGCTGACGCTCGACTATCTGCTCACCTGCTCGACGCCTTCGGGGCTGCTGACGGGGCCGGGCGAAGACTCGGGCCAACCGATGCACGGGCACGGCTTCGCGCTGCTTTTCTTAGCGAGTGTGTATGGCATGGAGACCAATGAAGCCCACCGCGCCAAAAGCCGCGAGGTGATTGAAAACGCCGTGGAGCTTACCGCCCGTGGCCAGAGCGGCGCCGGCGGCTGGACCTACATTCCCGGCGGCGGCGACGAAGGCTCGGTCACGGTCACGCAGGTGCAGGCGCTGCGGGCTTCGCACAACGCCGGCTTCGTGGTGCCCAAGGGAACGATTGAAGAGGCCGTGCGCTACATCGAGCGATGCAGCACGCCCGAAGGGGGCATTTGTTATTCGCTGGGTTCGGGCGGCGGCGCGCGGCTGGCCATTTCGGCGGCGGCGGTGGCCACGCTCTACAACGCGGGCGAGTACGACGCCCCGGTGGCCGAGCGCTGTCTCGATTATGTCTGGACTCAGTTCAAGGGGCAGACCGGCTGGAGCAAAGGCGGCGGCCACGATTTTTACACACACCTGTATGCTTCGCAGGCATACTACATGGCTGGCGACAAGTATTGGGACGAATATTTTCCCGCCGCCCGCGACCAATTGCTCTCGATGCAAGACAAGAGCGACGGTTCGTGGAACGGCGATTTCATCGGCAAGACCTATGGCACCGCCATCGCGCTGATTATTCTGCAACTGCCGTACAAGTATCTGCCGGTCTATCAGCGCTAGCCGGGGCATCGCCAAGGCTCTGCCCCAGCCACCTGCGCAAAAATCGAAAATCCAAAATCGAGGCACTTGTGAACGACTCTCACGATCCTGATCTTTCCGCCCTGGCGAAACTCAAAGACGCGCACGCCAAGCTGCGCGAACAGATTGCCCGAGTAGTGGTCGGCCAAAACGAAGTCATCGATCAACTGATGATCTGCATTTTCGCCCGCGGCCACTGCATGCTCGAAGGCGTGCCGGGACTGGCCAAAACGCTCATGGTCAGCACGCTAGCCGACTGCCTGTCGCTCGATTTCAACCGCATTCAGTTCACGCCCGACCTGATGCCTTCCGACATTACGGGCACCGAAGTCTTGCAAGAAGACCGCTCGACCGGCGCCCGGCAGTTGCGCTATGTACACGGGCCGGTGTTCGCCAACGTGGTGCTGGCCGACGAGATCAACCGCACGCCGCCCAAGACGCAGGCGGCCCTGCTCGAAGCGATGCAAGAGCGGCAGGTCTCGGCCGGCGGCCAGCGCTATCCGCTGCCCGATCCGTTCTTTGTGTTGGCCACGCAAAACCCCATCGAGCAGGAGGGCACCTATCCGCTGCCCGAAGCCCAGCTCGACCGCTTTCTGTTCAAGGTGTTTGTCGGCTACCCCACTCAGGACGAAGAACGGCAGATTTATCGGCTGACCACCGGCGTTGATTCGGGCGAAGTGACCAAGGTGCTTTCGGGGGCGGAGATTCCCGAGTTGCAGGCGCTGGTCCGCCGCGTGCCGGTTTCGGACCATTGCCTCGACTTTGCCATGCACCTGGTGCGGGCCACGCGGGGCACCGACGAAGGCAGCCCCAAGTATGTCTCCAAGTGGATCGCGTGGGGCGCCGGGCCGCGAGCCGGGCAGGCGCTGGTCATGGCCTCGAAGGCGCGGGCCGCGCTCGAAGGCCGCACCAGCGTGACTATTGAAGACATCCGTGCGATGGCGCCGCCGGTGCTGCGACACCGCCTGGTGACCACCTACGCCGCCCAGGCCGAAGGCCAGAACGTCGATTCGATCATTCAGCGTTTACTCGAAGACACCCCCGAACGCGCAGGAGCCGCACGCAGCGATGGCCAACTCGCCCAAGTATTCCGATCCTGAAGTGCTGGCGCGGGTCGCGGGCTTGACGCTCCGCGCGCGGCGCGTGGTGGAAGGCACGATCTCCGGCCTGCACCGCAGCCCGTTTCACGGCTTCGCCGTCGAGTTTGCCGAGTACCGCGAGTACTCGCCGGGCGACGACCTGCGCCGGCTCGACTGGCGGGTGTTCGGCCGCACCGACCGCTATTACGTCAAGCAATACGAAGAAGAGAGCAACCTGCGTTGCCACATCGTGCTCGACGCCAGCGCGTCGATGCGTTACGGCTCGGGCCCGCTGACCAAGTACGACTATGCCGCCACCGTCGCCGCCTCGCTGGCCACGCTTTTGGTCGGCCAGCAAGATCCCGTGGGCTTGGCCTTGTTCGACAGTCAGCGGCGCAAGCTGCTGCCGCCGGCGGCCACGCAGGCTCAGTTGGTGCGCATTGTCGAAGAGCTCGAAAGCTCGCAGCCCGACCGCCAGACGCAGCTTGGCCCGGTGCTGCAAGACTTGGCCGAACAAGTGCGCAAACGCGGGCTGATGATCATTATCTCCGACCTGTTGACCGATCTCGACTCGTTTTACGACGGCCTCTCGCGGCTGCAGTATCGCGGCCACGAGATCATGATTTTGCATATTCTCGACCGCGACGAACTGGAGCTGCCGTTCAACGACCTGGTGTTGTTTCACGACATCGAGGGCACGGAAGAGTTCTACGCCGAGCCGTGGGCCTTCCGCAACGCCTACAAGGCGGCCATCAACGAGTTTGTCGACGGCGTGCGCAACAACTGCGGCTCACGCGCGATTGATTATCTTCTGATGCGCACCGATCAGCCGTTGGGCGAAGCGCTGAGCCATTACCTGCACGCCCGTGATCGCATGCAGCCGTTCGGGCAACATAAACACGGAACTCTCTAAAATGCGGAATGGGAAGTTGAGACGATGAATTTCTGCGTTTTAGAAATCAATGCCGGCAATCGCGCCGACGCCTCTGTAGGGAACGCCCTCCGTGGCGTTCCGCGAATTGCGAACCGGCGTCGTCCCGCCCCTCATCGGGGCGCCCTGGCGGGGCCGCTGGCGGCGAGCAGCGTCGGGCACTCCGTTCCAAAAGTGACTCGGATGGCGAGCCAGATGCGGACGCGGGGAAGTACCGGTGGCCTCTTCTCTGTTGGACTTATGCGCGACAATCGCGTATCTCGCCAAAGGTTGGCACCCGCTCGCCGCGGTTGGTTCACCGCGGCGGCATCGGATTGCAAAGAATCAGAGGAGAGGCCACCGGTACTCCTGTTGGTTGCGTTGGTCGCGATGTTGTCGTTCGCGTGCATCGGTGCATCAGCCGCTGACACGAAAAGCGACGAGATCGCCTCCGTTGCGCGTGTCGAAATTGGCGAAATCGAACACAAGATCGCTTCGGCCGCCGACATCGCCAGTCGATCTACAGTGCGGATCGCCTGGGGCAAAGACGAACGTGAGGGCGGCGCCAGCGGTGTGATTGTCAATGCCGAAGGCTACATCGCGACGTCCGGTAAAGAATTACTGAACGCCGGAACGCCGGTCGTCATTTATCTGTCTGACGGCCGCCGTGCGACGGGGGCGGTATTAGGCGCGTCATGGGAACTCGGCGTCGGGCTGATCAAGCTCGACGGTCAAGGTCCGTGGCCTTGTGCCTCGCTCGGCGATTCCGAAGAAATGCAGACCGGTGTATTGTGCCTTGCGTTAGGATACCCGTCGCTCCACCGCGGCGGCAACCTGCCCCGCTACGAGCAGCGGCCGTTGATTCGATTAGGGCAACTGGTTTGCGCCCCGCACGTCCCCTGGATGCTCACCTCATGCCGGCTCGCCCCTGGTGATACGGGCGGCGGATTATTTGATTTGAAAGGCCGCCTCGTCGGCATTCACATCAGTCACCGTCTCGTTGATGGTGCGCCTGCCGAGGCGAAGCACGCGCGAATCGAAACGCTAAAGCGGAATTGGGATGCCTTGGCCGCGGGGAAACTTCCGGGGTCGCACTTCGACGCCACGGCAAGCAATCGTTCCGGCGCGGCTGCGCCCGCGGATCAGCCAGCGGAATCAAACGATCAGCTCCGCCGGGCGACGGAGAAAGCTGGCAACGCGAGCGTCGGTTTGCAGTGGGGGCCGGCTGAGCGCGACGGCTGTAGCGGCACCATCATCACCAGCGACGGTTACATTGCGACGTGCGAGCACCACCAACGTCCGTTTGGCGAGACGTTGACGGTGCATCTTTCTGACGGGCGCTCCGTAGCCGGCAAAGTTCTTGGGTCGGACCCCGTAGTCGACGTCGGTCTGATGAAGATTACCGAAGTGGGGCCTTGGCCGCACGTGCCGCTTGGCAAATCAGTGGAAATGAAACCGGGCGATGCCTGTGTTAGTCTCGGCTTTCCCGTGCATCGGCCAGATGGCAAGGGGCCACGCTGGCGCGAGCCTCTGTATCGAGCGGGCCGCATTTTGAACATCAGCCTCGCGCCAGGATCCATCGCCGCCTCAGGCACAATGTATGGTGGCGATTCCGGCGGCGGGCTGTTCGACGCTGATGGGCGGCTGATTGGAATTCACCACGGCCAACTGGGAGGACAAAATCGGGATAGCGAGATGGTATGGCGCGCGGGCGGTGAATTAATCGAGAATCGGTGGGCATTTTTGGCGGCCCGCGAACCGCACGAGATTCTACCGCCCGTCGGTCTAGGCCGTACTGCGGAAATCTTCCTTCGCGCGATCGGCGACCAACCGCCGATCACCGTCGAAGTCCTGAACGGAGAAAAGCGGTGTTCATTCGGCACGGTGGTCGATGGCGGCGGATGGGTGCTGACCAAGGCGAGCGAGTTAGGCGATACGGTCCAATGTCGGCTGGCAGACGGCCGTCGGTTCTCGGCCGATGTGCGCGGCGTGGTGCGAGAGCACGACCTGGCGCTGTTGAAGCTCAATGCCGACGGCTTGCCATCGGTGGCGTGGGCGTTTGACGCGTCTCCCGCGGCGGGGGCTCTCGTGGCGGCAATTCGCTTGCACGGCTCCCCCGCCATTGGCGTGGTGTCACAATCGGTCCATGCAGTTCCGCGCGAGACCGGCTGGCTGTTCATTGGCGGCGTGCGAGATAGCGTCAACGGCGTCGAAGTCGCCGACGATTCGGACGCCGTCAAAAACGGCGAGACGATTCGCAAAGGCGATGTGATCGTCTCGCTTGAGGGACAGCCCATTCCCGATTTTAAAACCTATCTCGCGTTAACCGAAAAGCCGGACGTTGGTGTTGCGCCCGTTTTCGCGGGCGACCCCCTCCGCATCAAGGTTCGGCGCGAAAATGAATTGCTCGACCTGCGAATGCGTGTCCGGCCCGAAGTCAACATGCCCGACCGCAGTCTGCGCCGATCAGGTTTTCCCAACGTGTTTAGCACCGATGCTCATGTTTCTCGCGATGATTGCGGTGGCCCCGTCGTTAACCGCCGCGGCGACGTTGCCGGCATTCTAATCGCGCAGGATGGCAATGAACGTTCGTATGTCGTTCCCGCGAGCGTCGCACGAGACGCCTTCGAACGATTACGAGCCAACTGAAATGATTTGGTTCAATTGAGTACCGGTGCTGGTACGTAATAATATGAGTGCGGAGGCCGAGATGACATACAAGGTAGCGCTTTATCGAACGGACGAAGGATATGCAGTCACGGTGCCTGGGCTGCCGGGCTGCTGTTCCCAAGGGCAAACTGAGGCGGAGGCGCTCGAGAACATCGCAGACGCGATCCGCGAGTACCTGGAAGTGGCTGCGGAATTGGCCTCCGGAGCGGAAAGTCGCGAGGTCGAGGTCGGTTGAGATGCCTAAATTGCCCGGCGTCAACCATCTCGACGCGGTCCGCGCATTGGAAAAAGCTGGCTTCCACGTTAAGCGCCAGGGAAAGCACGTTGTTATGACTGACGGGATTCGTATCGTCACTGTGCCGCGCCACAACCCCATCCATGCGATCACGATGGGAACGATCGTGCGCGGCGCGGGGTTGACTGTCGACGAATTCCGAAAGTTGTTGTGAGCGATCGAATGACCAACTGATGGAAACGCTTAGCTTCGTCAACACGCCGCTGCTCTGGGGAATGGCCCTGGCCTCGATCCCCATCATCATTCATTTGCTGTTTCGGCGAAGGTTTCGCCGCGTCGAGTGGGCGCCGATGCACTATCTGAAGCTCTCGATTCAAAGAAATCGCCGGCGGGTGCGGCTCGAGCAGTTGCTGCTGTTGCTGCTGCGGACGCTGTTGATTCTGCTGTTGTTCT
>JAICLL010000206.1 GCA_025927475.1 Pirellulales bacterium | reverse complement strand
GCCTGTCGAATTCGGGGCCTGCGCTCGCCCCCACGCGATCTTTCGCCCGACGCCAGGCTCGCGCTTGAGCGGTGCAAGGCACAAATCCCCGTGCGATTCCAAGAAAAAATGGCCGCGGGGGGTTGCAGAGGCCAGAGGTAACCGTAGGGCGGGCTGAGCGAAGCGAAACGCACCACACGACAAGTTGAATCCAGGCAAAACTACCGCTCAAAGCCGATTCGACCGTCAATCGCGCTTGACGCCGGCTGGCGCACCGCAAACACTAGGTCTGGCGGAGAAGAGCACCTGGTGGTTCGCAATCGAGCGACGCGCATGCCGATTCCGGTCAATTGCCCGAAATGTAAAAAAAAGTTCCAGGTCAGCGACAAGTTTGCGGGCATGGAGGGGCCGTGCCCCAACTGCAAGGCGAAGATTCGCATTCCGGCCTCGGGCGCTGCCGAAACGGCGTCGAGCGCTCCAGCCGCCCCGGGCAAAGCGGCCCCAGGCAACGCGCCGCCCGGCAAGCCTGCGCCCGGCGGCAAGCAACCCTCCGCAGGTTCGCCGGCAGCCAAACCCGCGGCGGCGGCCGGGGCCAAACCCGCGGCGGCGGCGGGGACCAAACCCGCGGCGGCGGCGGGGACCAAGGCCGACGGCGCCCCCACGAAGCAGTCGCCGGCGCCGCTGGAAGTGAAGATCCACGAGCCAGAAACCATGGGCCCCAAGACGTCGACGGGCCGCCCGGTTGTCAAGCCGCTGGTGCGAAAAGAAACGCAGTTCGCCTTGATACCCAGCCTAGCCATTGGCGGCGGCGTTTTGCTGACGTTCGCCATTGCCTGGCTGATGCGGCAACCGCTGCAACAGCAACTGTGGCTGCGGGCCGCGGGACTACTGTTGCTCTCGCCGCCGTTGACGGTGGGCGGATATTGGTTTCTGCAAAACGACGAGCTCGAGCCGCATCGCGGACGCTCGCTCTGGCTGCGCGGCATCCTATGCGGGCTGATCTACCTGGCCCTCTGGGGCGCTTATCATCTGCTGCCCGCTGATGCCGCCGGCGCCGCCTGGAGCTGGATCTACATCGCCCCGCCGTTTTTCCTGGTCGGGGCGGGGGCGGCGTTCGCCACGTTCGACCTGGAGGTCGAAAACGCCTTCTTTCACTATTGCTTTTATGTGCTGGTGACGTTGGCGCTGGGTTTTGCAGCCGGCCTGCCGATGCCGTGGCAGCCCGTCAAGTCACCCACCCGGATGCGCCCGGCGGAACGTCTCGGTCATCTGCCGGCGCATCTGATGAATGAGGTCGGGCGAAAGCAGGTCGCGGTGGTCTTTGCCGGGCACGACGACAATCTCCGCATCGCTACCGAGCGGCTTCAAGGCGTCGGCCAGTTTGCGGACCGCGCCGTCGAGATAAAACGTATCGAGCGCGCCGGTGAATACGTGCAGTTTGCCGCGCAGCTTCGGGCCTAGCTCGCTCCACTCGCGCTCGAGCTTTTGGCGAATGTCGTACTTCGACCAGGCGCGGGCCACCACCGGATCGATGCGGCCCGTGCGGCGATCCCACAGTTTGCGTGGCAATCCGTCTTCGCCCAAGGGGCTAAACACCGCCTCGAACGAACGCAACTGACCGCCGCGCCCCAGCACGTCGTCCATCTTGCCGAATGAGGCATACCACAACACCGGCGTCACACCGCGGCGAGCGATTGGTCGGGCCGATCCGCGCTCGTCATAGTAGAGGCTGAGCGGCGGATCGAGATAGAGATTCACTTGTTGCCAGTCGCGGAAGTCGACCGGATCGGGCGCGGTGCTCCAGACGCCCCCAAACGTATCGGGCTGGCTGACCTGCAGCCACAGGCTAGACCAGCCGCCAGAGCTGTGCCCCGTGACAAAACGGCCCGACGGCGCCGCCACGGTACGGAAATGCGCGTCGAGGTAAGGAATCAACTCCTCGACCAAGGCGGTTCCGCGGGGGCCGTTGGTGGGGCTGTCGGCGAAGACATGATGGCCCCACTTGCAATCGCCGCTGAGCGCGACGCGAATAAACTCGGTTTCGCCGGAGGCGGCCGGCGGCGCCCCGCCCGGAAAGTTCCGCATGGCGTCGTAATGCGTGCCGCCAAAACCGGGAATCGAATAGATGACCGGAAATCGCCGCTGCGGCTGGCGATCGTAGCTCGGCGGCAAGACGACCGCCGCCAAGTGCCGCACGGGCCGGTGGTGAAAATCGGAGAGCAACGGGCTGGGGATGATGATTTCCCTCAGCCAGACGGTTTCCTGAAACTTGCGTGGGCCAACGACGCGATCGAGCGTTAGCTGCAGCGGCTCGCTGGCGCCCGAGCCGATGGTCCAGTGGGCCACGGCGCTGTAATAATTGCCTTCGCCTTGGGCGGCGTGATGCGTGTCGAGATTGTGGTCGAGCTGGGCTTGCACGCGGTATCGGCCCGGCGGGAGCTTGGAAAGTTGGTCGGGAAAGCCGGCGGCGCGGTCATCCATCGTACAGGTTTCGCCGGGCTTCCAATCTTGGACATCGGTCGCAAAGAACGGTTCGGGGGCGAACCAGTTGGGTCCCATGCGCGGCTCGCCTTCCGCCCGGCGCGAGCAATAGACAAACAGCCTTCCGCTCACGGGCCGCTGGGCAACCTGCGGGTCGAGCGTCACGTTGACTTCGATGGGTGCGACGCGCTTGGCGGGCTGCACCACCTGAGCGGCCGGCGCACGAGCCAAATGAATTTGAGCCGCGATGAACACAAGCATGACCAGAGCGGAGCGTCGAGGCATGAGTTGGCGGGTCGAAGCGAATAGGCGGTTAATTTCGGAGGAACTCCGATTCAGTTGCAAGTGAGCGATCCGATCGTTACGTTACCAAAGTCCCAACAGGCGAGGCTAGACACCATCGAACGGAATTCACCAATGACCATTTTCCCGCTGCGCCAAACGCAACGCGTGTATTGCGCCGGCCCGCTGTTCAACGAACCGGAACGCCGCGAAATGACGGCCATTGCCGACAGCCTGCGCCGGTCGGGCTTTGAACCGTTTGTGCCGCACGCCGACGGGCTGGAATTCGCCAAGGTGCAGCCTTATCTGGCCGAGCAGGGCTACGACGCCGCCGACGCGGGCCGCCTGCTGCACGAAGCCATTTTCGCGCTCGATGTCTACCAGGTGATCGTCGGCTGTGGCTCGCTGGTTTTGAACATGAATGGCCGGGTGCCCGACGAAGGCGCGGTGGCCGAAGCGGCCATGGCTTGGAGCCTGGGCAAGCCGATTGTGATTTTCAAGGCAGACGCGCGCTCGAAGATTGCGGGCCGCGACAATCCATTGGTGATCGGGCTGGCCAGCTTCGAGCTGATTGAAGAGATCGGCGATCTGGGCGAGGCCTTGGCGGCCCGGCAGGCCGAGTTGCTGCCCGACGCCAACTGCCAGGTGCCCTGCCCGGCGCACGTGCGCCAGACGTTGTCGGCGGGCGGACGGCTGTGGGAGCGGCTGGCGGCGATGGGCGTCGATCGCTCGCCGCCGCGGGTGGCCGCCGCCGTGATGGACGAGTTCGGCGCGCCGATCCGCGCGTGGGGGCTGCCGGCAGCGGTGGAAAACGGACTCGGCGCCGTTCCGTGAGTCGTCCACTTTTGCATTTTGGGTTGGCGGAAGCTGACCTAGACACCACGTCGAATCTTTGCGACACTTCGCCCCCCTCATTGGCTCGGCCGTCGCCGTGGCGGACTGCGCAGGCGCCGGCCTCTACATCGTTTTCGCGGCATGGCCATTGACCAATCTCGATATTCACGGCGGCTTTGGCTGCTGACGGCAATTCCGCTGGTTCTCGGCGCGGTCGAGGCGGTCCGCGCCGTCGATCCGCCGACGCCGCAGAGCGGCCCGAACACGCGACCGGCGCCGCCGCGCTGGGCCGATCGCCTGCGGCGCTGGCTCGTCGGATCGCGCTCGTCGCGGGCCGGTCAACAGGAGGTCCGCCATTTCGATGCCTTTGAATTCTGGGCCTTGGAGCGAGATGAACGCCGCCGCCGTTGATGCCTTCGGACCGATTCGCGAAGCGATGCGCGCCTGCGCACGCACGGCGGCCGGGTTTGCCTTGGCAACGGCCCTGCTGCTGCCGCAGTCGCCGGCCGCGGCACGAGCCGGCGAATCGGCGCCTCCGCAATCGTCTGCCGGACGCGCGAGAAAGCCTGGCCCGCTGCGCGCGTTGTTCACCGCGCGGCGGCCCGCGCCCGCCACCGATTCGCCCGACAACCTCGCCTATATGCGGTTGGTTACGGTGGGCGCTCAGGTGAAAACGGAAACCGACGAAAGCGGCGTTCCCTTCTACGTGGTCGAATGGAACGGCGGCGATGCGGGCCTGGAGCACCTGGCCTCGCTGGCCGGACTCCGCTGGCTCGACGCCTCGCGCACGCCGGTCGGCGATGCGGGGCTAGCCCTGATCGCGCCGCTCACCGGACTGCGCATTCTCAAGCTCGAACAGACCAAAATCACCGATCGCGGGCTGGTCCATCTGCGTGGACTCACGCAGCTTGAGGGCCTCGCCCTGCACGACAACCGCATTACGCCCGTCGGCATCGAGCAACTGAAGGACTTGCGGCAGCTTAAGTACCTCAATCTTTCCTGGACCAAGACCGGCGATGAAGGACTGGCGCGGCTGACCGGACTGGCGCAACTGGAGCATCTCTATCTGTTCGACGCCAAGATCACCGACGCGGGCTTGCGTCAACTTGGCCAGTTTGCGCGGCTCAAAACGCTTAAGCTTTCGTGGAATCCCATTCACGATGGCGCGCTGCTTCATTTGCGGTCGCTGTCCGAACTCGAAGGCATTTGGCTCGATTGGACCGCCGTCGGCAACGCCGGCCTTCGGCACTTGCAGACGCTGCCCAACTTGCGGGCGCTTTATCTGGCCGACACCCAGGTGACCGATCACGGCATAATCGAGTTGGCGATCATGCCCAAGCTGGAGGTGCTCGATCTGTCGAACGTCGATGTCAGCGACGCGGGCCTCTGGCACCTGCGCGGCTGTCGCCAACTGCAATCGCTTTCGCTCGACGGAACCAACGTCACCGCCGCCGGGCTGGTGCACCTGGAAGGGCTATCGGGCCTGCGCGAGCTTAGCCTTAGCGGCGTCGACGTGACCGACGCGGCGCTGGTGCACCTCACGGCGCTGCACAACCTGGTCGACCTGAATCTTTCCGAAACGCGCGTCACCGACCAGGGGGTCGAGCATCTCAAGAAAATTCGCCGGCTCGAACGCATCCATCTGCGCGGCAGCCGGCTGAGCAGCACCGCCCTGGATGAACTGCAAGCGGCACGTCCCCATTTGGTGATTCAACGATGACAAACGGGTTCAGGGTTCAGGGTTCAGGGTTCAGCATTTTGCTGGCAGCCTGCACCGGGTTGGCAGCGCGGCACGCTGCGTTTGTCGTCATCGGCGTGTTGATGGGCGGGCCAGCGGCTTCACGTGCCGCCGACGAGTGGCCGCAATTTCGCGGGCCGGACGGGCAGGGCCACGCGCCGCAGGCCGAGCCGCCGTTGGAATGGGGCGAAACCAGCAATCTGGTCTGGAAGACGCCGATTCCGGGCTTGGGCTGGTCGTCGCCCGTCGTGGGCGGCAGCCAAATTTGGTTGACCACCGCGCATGAACCCAGCCGCACCTTGCGGGCGATTTGCCTCGACCGCGGCAGCGGCCGCGTGTTGCACGATGTCGAGGTTTTTCGACCGGTCGAACTGCCGCGCATCGCCGCCAAAAACAGCCATGCTTCGCCCACGCCGGTGCTCGACGGCGGTTTTGTCTATGTACATTTCGGCTCGCAGGGAACCGCCTGCCTGGCCCGCGACGGGCAAGTGATCTGGCGGGCCAAGCTCGACTACGACCAGCATCATGGCTCGGGCGGATCACCGGTCGTCTGGCGCGATCTGCTGATTGTGCTTTGCGATGGCTACGAGATGCAGTCGGCGGTGGCCTTGGACAAGCGCACCGGGCAGGTCCGCTGGCAGCAGCCGCTGGAGGCCGAAATGGGCTACTCGACGCCGCTGCTGGCGCCGGTGGGCGCCGCCGAGCAACTGGTGTGTGATAGCGGGCGAGCGATCATTGGCCGCGACCCCGCCAGCGGGCGAGAACTGTGGCGTTATCGGCACGACGGACATTCGGTGGTGCCCCGCCCGGTGTTCGGGCATGGACTGATTTACGCTTGCTCGGGCTATTGGACGCCGCGGCTGTATGCGTTGCGCGCGGGGGGCCAGGGCGATGTGACCGAGACACACCTGGCGTGGTCTGCCCGGCGCGGCGTGCCACACACCGCTTCGCCGCTCTTGGTCGGCGACGAACTTTATCTCGTCAGCGACCAGGGCGTGGTCACTTGTCTCGACGCTCGCAGCGGGCACGAGCATTGGCGGCAACGGTTCAGCGGATCGTTCTCGGCGTCTCCGGTCGAGGCGGGCGGACGCATTTATCTGACCAATGAAGAAGGGACGACCTTTGTCATTTCGCCCGGCAGTCAATACGACTTATTGGCGGTGAATCAGCTCACCGGCCGCACCTTGGCGACGCCGGCCTTCGCCGGCCGCTCGGTTTTCTTGCGCACCGATAGCAGCCTGTACCATCTGCGAGAGACCGCCACCGGCGATGCCGCCTCTGCTGCTCAATCGGCCGATCCGCAGGCCAGCCTGCCGAAGGGCTCGGGCGTGAATGCCAAACGATAAGTGGCCTGTGCGCGCGGGCAAAAAAAACGCCGCGAGCCGAACATGCGGCCCGCGGCGCGGTGGTCATCCGAAAGCAACAATTCGCAAGCGAAGACGCTTACGTGACGTCGCTTAGAAGCCTTGCGAGGCGTCGTAATAGTGCTGCGTCTCGAGCATGTCCTCAATCACGTCGTCCCACGGCGTATTCGCCTGCAGTTTGGCGAAGAAGTCGTTGTGGGCTTCGTTCTGACCGTTGAGGAAAGTGCCTTGGAAGTAGAGGTTCTCCCAGCCGCCGCCCGTCAGGTCGGCCAAGGCGTAGCTGCCGCCGGCCGGCGTGCCCGGCGCCCCGGTGGCCCCCGGCGCGTTCGGATAGTTGGAGTTGAGCAGCTTGTGCTCGGCCTCATCGGTCATGAGGAACTCGCGGACGAACTGATCGCGCGACACGTTTTGCTGGTTGGCCTGGCCGGTCCAGTAGGCCTCGCCACCGGCGTCGGCCTGCCGACCCAGTACGTCGCGGTACATGGCGTCGACAAAGCCTTGGCTGGTGCCGCCAGCATTGGCATAGAACTCTTGTGAGCCGATGATCTCGCTCAACACTTCCTTCTCATCGCCGCCCGCGGACCCTTCGCTAGCGGCCCCCGCGCTCAACTGCGCGACGAAGAACTGCAAGCCGCCTTGGTCGGGAGCGCGTCCGAGGAAGTTCTCGTACATGCAGGTGACCAGGTGGTTGAGATACTCAGGCGATGACAAGAAGAAGTCGATCACCTGATGCCGCCGTGCGGCGGTGCTCTGTTGGCCGTTGCCGCTCTGGTTCGGATTGCCCGTGGCCAGGTAGTTGAGCCAGGCCTGATTGCCCGAGTTGTCCGGGTCGCGGCCGAGCAACTCGCGATACAAGTTGCGGATGAAGGTCTGGTCGGTGCCGTCGCCCGGCTGGCCATTGACGAAGCAGGTGTGGCCGGTGATCGGTCCCGTCGGGCCGACCTGGGTGGTGACCGACGAACTTCCCTGCCCGTTGTTGCCGCCCGACACGGTGATGACCGCCGTGTTGACGATCGTACCGGCCTGGGTCGGCGTGGCGGTCACCGTGATGGTATCGCTGGCGCCTGCGCCGAGCGCCCCGATGGTCTCGGTCAGGGCATTGCCGTTAACCGTGACAACGCCACCGAGCGAATCGGCGACCGAGACGTTCGACAGGCCGGCCGGCAGGTTGTCGGTAAACGCCACGTTACTGGCCGAGGCATTGCCATGGTTCGTGATGACAATGGTGTAGGTCAGCGGCTGTCCTACGGTGCCCGTGCTCGGGCCACTCTTGCTCACCGAGACATTGGCCGCTCCCTGACCGCCGCTGGTGACGTTGGTCGTCACCGACGACTGTGTCTGGCCGCTGGTGTTGCCGGTCACCTGCACCGAGGCGGTGTTGGTGATCGTGCCTGCCGCGGTGGGCGTGACGATCAAGGTGATGGTGTCGGTGGCGCCGGCAGCCAGAGAACCGATGGTGTCGGTGAACTGCGAACTGGCCTCGGCGATGCTTCCACCTTGGTTGTCGTTCGCCGAAACAAACAACAGGCCCGAGGGCAAGGCGTCGTTAATCACCACGTTGCTTGCCGCCGAGTTGCCGTGGTTGGTCACCGTGATGGTGTAGGTGAACGAGTCGCCGACGGTGGCGGTCGATGGGCCGGTTTTGCTGACCGACACATTCGCGCCTTGGCCGACGCCGCTCACCACGGTTGTCACCGACGAGGTGGTCTGGTTGCTGGTGTTGCCGCTCACCTGCACCGCCGCCGTGTTGGTGATGGTGCCCGCCGAAGTGGGCGTCACGTGCAGCGTGATGGTGTCGGTGGCGCCGGCGGGCAGCGAACCGATGACGTCGGTAAACGCGGGTCCGCTCTCGGTAATGCTGCCGCCCGCATTATCCGAGGCGGTTCCGATGCTAAGCCCGCCCGGCAGCGTGTCCGTGACAGTCACGTTGCTGGCGGCGGAGCTGCCGCTGTTGATGACCTTGATCGTGTAATCAAAGCCGGCGCCCACGGTGGCGGTGGCGGGCCCGGTCTTGATGACCGAGACGCTGGCGCCGGTGGCCGCGCCGACCGTGGTGGTGACTGACGACTGCGTCTGGCCGCTGGTGTTGCCAGTCACCTGCACCGAGGCGGTGTTGGTCACCGTACCCGCGGCCGTGGGCAGCACGTGCAGCACAATCGTATCCGTCGCCCCGGCGCCCAGCGAGCTCAACGTATCGCTGAATTGCGAGCCGTTGACATTGATGTTGTCGCTTTGGTTGCCGGTGGCGTTCACCAGGACGACGCCGCTGGGCAGCGTGTCGGCGATCGACACGTTGCTGGCGGCCGCAGAGCCGTGGTTGGTCACGGTGATGGTATAATCATACGCCGTGCCGACGGTGCCGTTGGCCGGCCCCGTCTTGTTGATGGAGACGTTGGCGCCTTGGCTGACGCCGCTCACCACGGTCGTCACCGACGAGGTGGTCTGGTTGCTGGTGTTGCCGCTCACCTGCACCGCCGCCGTGTTGGTGATGGTGCCCGCCGAAGTGGGCGTCACGTGCAGCGTGATGGTGTCGGTGGCGCCGGCGGGCAGCGAACTGATGACATCGGTGAACGCGGGTCCGTTCTCGGTGATGCTGCCGCCCGCATTATCCGAGGCGTTGCCGATGGTCAGCCCGCCCGGCAGTGTGTCCGTGAGGGTCACGTTGCTGGCGGCGGAGCTGCCGCTGTTGATGACCTTGATCGTGTAATCAAAGCCGGTGCCCACGGTGGCGGTGGCGGGTCCGGTCTTGATGACCGAGACGCTGGCGCCGGTGGCCGCGCCGACCGTGGTGGTGACTGACGACTGCGTCTGATTGCTGGCGTTACCACTGACCTGGATGGAGGCAGTGTTGGTCACCGTGCCAGCCGCGGTCGGCAGCACGTGCAGCACAATCGTATCGGTGGCGCCGGCGGCCAGCGAGCCGATGAGGTCGCCGAACTGGGCGCCTGACTGCGTGATGGCGCCGCCCTGGTTATCGGTGGCCGAGACCAAGGCAATGCCGCTGGGCAGCGTGTCCGAAAGCGCCACATTACTGGCCGCCGCCGTGCCGTTGTTCTTCACGGTGATGGTGTAATCGTACGCCATGCCCACCGTGGCCGTGCTCGGGCCGGTTTTGGTTACGGAAACGTTCGTGGCCGCGGTCGTCGGGCTGACCGCGGTGGTCACCGACGATTGCGTCTGGCTGCTGGTATTGCCGGTCACTTGCAACGAAGCGGTGTTGGTCACCGTTCCGGCGGCAGTCGGCAGGACGTGCAGCACGATCGTGTCGGTGGCGCCAGCCCCGAGTGAACTGAGCGTGTCGCTGAATTGCGAACCGCTGATGTTGATATTGTCGCCCTGGTTACCGCTGGCGGTTACCAAGGTGATGCCGCCGGGCAATGTGTCGGAAATCGACACATTGTTGGCGGCCGACGATCCGTTGTTGGTCACCGTGACCGTGTAGTCAAACGCGGTGCCCACCGTCGCATTCGCCGGGCCGGTCTTGTTGATTGACACATTGATACCGCTGGCCGCGCTGACGGTGGTAGTCACCGAGGCCGAAGTCGGGCTGCCGGTATTGTTGGAGACGTTGACGTTCGCCGTGTCGGTGAAGGCGCCGGCCTGATTCGGCGTCACGATCACAGTGACCGTCTCGGTCGCCCCGGCGGCCAACGAATTGAGCGTTTCACTCAGCGTGTTGCCGCTCTGGTTCACCGTGTTGCCGCTGGAGGCTGTGGCCGACACCAGCGTCTCGCCGGCGGGCAACGTGTCGCTGATGGCGACATTGCTGGCGGCGTTGCTGTTGTCGTTGTTGGTGACCGTAATCGTGTAGGTCAGTTGCTGACCGACCGTGCCGGTCGAGGGGCCGGTCTTATCGATCGACACATTGGGCGCGGGCGCCGCCGCGGTCACGGTGGTGGTCACCGAGGCCGAGGTTGGGCTGCCGGTGTTGTTC
>JAICLL010000275.1 GCA_025927475.1 Pirellulales bacterium | reverse complement strand
GCGAAAACTCCATCTTCTTGATTCTCGATCTGGCCACCGGCAAGTACCGCGAGCTGATCGACACGCAGCACATCTACGGCTTTATCGTGCTCGACCATCTCGGCCGCGCCTATCACCCGCTCTTGGGCGGCCAGATTGCGCGCTACGATCCGAACACCGACAAGCTCGAAAAGTTGTCGCAAACCATCGGCGGTAAACCGCCCTCGCCAGACTTGCATCTG
This sequence comes from Pirellulales bacterium, assembly GCA_025927475.1. Taxonomy (GTDB): domain Bacteria; phylum Planctomycetota; class Planctomycetia; order Pirellulales; family JAICIG01; genus JAICLL01. The sequence goes on along the minus strand of JAICLL010000275.1, from coordinate 5,144 downwards.
GCCGATCAACCTCGCGGACACCCGCTGAACTGGGACATTTCGCCCGACCGCAAAACGCTCTATTGCGTGCCCATGAGCAGCAACCACCTGTTGGCTTACGATCTGACGGCGGCAGGCAATAAGCTTGATGGGCGCGATCTCGGCCCGCTGGTGCCAGCCGCCACCGATACCGATTGCCGCGCGATGTGCGTCGGGCCAGCGGGACAGGTCTGGGTTTCGGTTACCGCCGACAGTGCGTACTCCGGCGTGCGGTTGCATCACCTGGTCAGCTATACGCCCGGCGAGAATGCGGTGCGCGATCACGGGGCGGTTTCTATCACCAACCCAGAGTACACTACGTTCACGGATAGTTCCGGCAAAACGCTGCCGGCGCACGGCGGCACGTTTAAGACGCCTGACGGCATCACGACTAGCCGGCACGTGACGCTCGGTGTTTGTCAAACTCGGGCGGGTGGTGTTTACGCGCTGATGCTCCAACCCTATACCGTACTTGAGATCGCGGCCGCGGCCTTAACCGCCGCCGCGCCGGCTCCGGCAGACGAAGAGCTTTTCACGGCAAAGCCATTTACCGCGGAGAAGAGTTTCACCGCCGGCATCGAGGGTCCGGCGTGCGACGCGGCGGGCAATCTCTATGTGGTGAACTGCAAGCGCACCGGCGACATCGCGCGCGTGACGCCCGCCGGCCAGATCGAGATCTTCATCGAGTTGCCGGAGAAAGGCGCCGGCAATGGCATCGTGTTCGACAAGCAAGGCCTGATGTACGTGGCCGATTATGCGGGCCACAATGTGTTGCGCATCGACCCGCACACAAAAAAGGTCGAGGTGCTGGCCCACGAGCCGACAATGAATCAGCCCAATGACCTGGCCATCGCGCCGGACGGCACTCTTTTCGCCAGCGATCCGAATTGGACGAAGAGCACCGGGCAGCTTTGGTCGGCAGGGCTCGCGTCGCCGTCCGACGTCGGGCGGACTCCGACGAAGCTCATCGCGGACTTAGGCACGACCAACGGCATTGAAGTCAGCCCCGATGGCAAGACGCTCTATGTCAACGAGAGCGTGCAGCGAAACATCTGGGCCTTTCCCATCCAGGCCGATGGCAAACTGGGCGACAAGCGGTTGCTGAAAAAGTTCGATGATCACGGCTTCGACGGCATGCGTTGCGACGTGGACGGAAAGCTGTATGTCACGCGCTATGGCAAAGGAACCGTGGTGAAGCTGTCGCCCGACGGCGAAGTGCTCAAAGAGATTGACGTACTGGGAAAGTCGCCGAGCAATCTTTGCTTTGGCGGTCCTGACGGCCGCACGGTGTATGTGACCGAAGTCGATCACCGCCGCGTGGTCAGTTTTCGTGTCGACCGACCGGGAGCGTCGTTCGCTCGGATGAAGTAAGCCGTAGGGCACTCTTAGGCCGTGCGGCGGAGGCGCGGCATGCGAAGGCGAATGGTCGGTGCCTCGGTGCGGGCTTCGTCCAATCGGCGGCGATACACCGAAAGTATGTCGCTCCGCGTGAGCATGCCCAGCACTTGATGCGGCGCGACACGCGAAACCACCGGCAAACGCCCGATGCCGTGATTGACCATGTGGTCGGCGGCTTGCCGCACCGTGCAGTCGTCGTAGACGTATTTGGGCATGCGCGCGACCACGTCGCGAATGCGACTTCCATCCGGATCGGTCAGCTTGACCAGGTCGCGGCGCGTCACCACTCCCACCAATACGCCCTTCTCATCGATCACCGGAAAGCCTTGGTGCGTCGCGCCTTGCACCCCCGATGCCAGCCACTGCCGAACGTCGGCCAGTGTGTCGTCGGCCTTGAGCGCGATGACCGTGGCAGAACAAACTTGCCGTACCAGCACTTGCTCCAGTACGTCGGCCACATATTCGGCGGGCGGAGAAACGCCGCGGCGGGCAATCTTCTCCGTCATGATCGAGTTTCGCATCAAGAGACAGGAAACCAAATACGACGCCGCGCAACCGGCCAACAACGGCAAAAGGCCCAACGGTTGTAAGGTCGTCTCGAAGGCGAAGACGGCCGATGCCAAAAGTGCCCGCGACGCGCCGGCGAACAAGGCCGCCATGCCCACCAACGCCGCCACGCGCAAATCAACTCCCGCTTCGGGCACAATCCATAGCGCGGCGGCGCCGAGCACGGCGCCCAGCCCGCCGCCGATCGTGAAAATCGGAGCCAGCGTTCCGCCAGAGGTGCCGCTGCCCAACGCGACGGCCCATGACACAAATTTCAGTCCACACAAGATCAGGATGGCTTTCAGCGGCAATTGGTTGGAAATGATGTCGCTGATGTTCTGGTAGCCAACGCCCAGCGTGCGCGGCTCAAAGTAACCGATGACGCCCACGGCGATGGCGCCGATGGCAGGCCACCACATCCAATGCACCGGCAGCCGTTCAAAGGCGTCTTCCACCGCGTACACGGCGCGAGTCACCAAGACCGCCGCCAAGCCCATCACCGCCCCCAGCAAGATATAGACGGCCAGCGCCGCCGGGCTGGGATGCACGAGATTCGGCATGGCAAAGACCGGCCGCACGCCTTCGAAAAGCATGCGAATGCCCGCCGCCGCCGAACTGGCCAAGGCGACGGGTATGATTGAGCGCGGACGGAATTCAAACAGCAACAGTTCGATCGCCAAGAGAACGGCCGAGACGGGGCTGCCGAACGTAGCCGCCATGCCGGCGGCGGCGCCGGCCGATAATAATGTCTTGCGTTCCGCCGACGTGGTCTTGATGGACTGCCCCAGCAGTGAGCCCAGCGCGCCGCCGGTGGCGATAATCGGCCCTTCCGCGCCGAACGGCCCGCCCGTGCCGATGGAAATGGCCGCCGAGACGGGCTTGAGAAAGGTCAGCCGTGCCGGAATGCGGCTCTCGTTGGTCAGCACCTGCTCCATCGCTTCAGGAATGCCGTGGCCGCGGATCGCTTTTGAACCGTAGCGGGCCATGAAACCGACGAACAGCGCGCCGATGATCGGCACCCCGATGACCAGCAGGCCCAGGTGGTTGTCGGCCGGCGAGGCGGCCACCGTGCTGAATCGGGCAAAAAACGCGAAATTGGTGATGAGATTGATCAGCCCGACCAACAACTGAGCGATGAAACCCGCCGACACGCCCAGCCCCAAGGCCAGGACACAGATGATCATTACCCGGCGGTCGATCAAGCTATATTGCGCCGGTACCTGCGCCGACTCGAGCACCATGTCGAGCGCGGGCGAAACAGTCAGGCCATCGGTGGTCGCCGATCGGGCGATATCGGCATTAGTCATGCGCACTTCCGTAGGACGAATCAAGGGATTCCTTCCTTGTAACGGCGTGGTTACAACATTGTCAATGCGCTGTATGATAAGTCGCTTTCAAAGCGACTTAGATAACAGGATACGCGCATGCACTCGAATGTCGTCGTGCTCGGCGGTGGGCCGGGCGGATATGCCGCCGCCTTTATGGCCGCCGATCTTGGAATGGAAGTGACCCTGGTGGAAGCGGAGCCGCGCCTGGGCGGCACGTGCTTGTTGCGCGGTTGCATCCCATCCAAAGCGCTCTTGCACGTGGCCAAGGTCGTCAGCGAGGCGCAGGAAATGGCCGATTGGGGCATCGAGTTCGGCCGGCCGAAAGTCAAGGTCGACGCCTTGCGTGCCCGCAAGCAGAAGGTGGTTGAGATGCTCACCGGCGGGCTGAAACAGCTCGCCAAGCAACGCAAAGTGCGCGTGGTGCAGGCCAAGGGCAGCTTCGACAACTCGCAAACATTGCGGCTCGAAGGCGGCGATCCGGCCACTCGCGACGGCGATAAGCTGACGTTCGATTACTGTATTCTCGCCACCGGCAGCGTGCCGACCAGGATTCCCGCCTTCGATCTGAAAACCGACCGCGTCATGGATTCGACCGCAGCACTGGAATTGGCCGACGTACCCGAGAGCCTGCTGGTGGTGGGCGGCGGCTACATTGGGCTGGAGATGGGCACTGTTTATGCCGAGCTCGGCAGCAAAGTGAGCGTCGTAGAACTGACGCCCGGCCTGCTGCCAGGCGCCGATCGAGACCTCGTCAAGCCGCTGCACAAGCGGCTCGAGAAGCACTTCGCGGCCATCCATCTGAATACCAAGGTCAAGACGCTTGTCGATCAGAAAGACGCGATTGAAGTTACGTTTGAAAGTTCAGAGGGCGAAACGAAGCATCGTTTCAGCCGCGTGCTCGTTTCGGTAGGTCGCAAACCCAACAGCAGTGGCATCGGCCTGGAAAAGACGGGCGTAAAGATCAACGAGCGAGGTTTCGTTGAGATCGACCGACAGCAGCGCACCGCCGACCCGCACATTTTTGCCATCGGCGACGTGGCCGGAGAGCCGATGCTGGCGCATAAAGCCAGCCACGAAGGCAAAGTGGCGGCCGAAGTGATTCACGGGGCAAACGTATCATTTCAGCCGCTGGCCATACCCGCGGTCGTCTTTACCGATCCGGAGATCGCCTGGGCCGGGCTGACCGAGGAGCAAGCCACGCGCGAAGGGCGGTCGGTCGAAATATCACGATACCCGTGGGCGGCCAGCGGCCGGGCCGTGTCGCTCGGCCGCACCGAGGGCCTGACCAAGCTCGTGCTTGAGCCGGAAACCGAACGCGTGCTCGGCGTGGGCATTGTCGGACCGAATGCCGGCGATTTGATCTCGGAAGGCGTGGTGGCGATTGAAATGGGCTGCACCGCGCGCGATCTGGCCGAGGTGATTCATCCGCACCCCACGTTGAGTGAAACGCTGGCCTTCGCGGCTGAGGCCCAGCTCGGCTTTGCCACGGAGATCTACAAGCCCAAGCGAGGCTGAGATGACGAGCAGCGAGCGGGCAAGCGCCGTCCGGCGCGAGCATCGGTTGCGCCGCCTGATGGCACGCGCCGGCGACACCACTGCCGGCCTGCTTGCGCTGTATGTGGTAACCGCGTATCTGCTGCTGCCGCTTGTTTGGCGGCATTTTGACCACCATCCGGTGATGGCCGAAGCGCCCAAGACCACTTACACCACCGACGGCATTCCCGGCGACCCGCTGAACGCCGCACTCATTGGCAGCCAGGACGAAGTGGTGGCGGCGATGCTGGCGGCGGGTTGGTTTCCGGCCGACCGCACGACATTGCGATCGAGCATTCGTATTGCAGCCAGCGTGGTCCT
>JAICLL010000223.1 GCA_025927475.1 Pirellulales bacterium | reverse complement strand
TTTCCCCCCCCAAACACGCCCCCTAACCCCGCTCCGCCCCCCGGGGGGGGGGCCTGGCCCCCGGGGGGGGGCCCCCCCCGCCTTTCGTGGGGCCGGGCCGCCGGGCACCCCCGCCCCACCGTTGAGTTCTCGGATGGCCTTTGAGCAGCGGCCGGCGGCGGCGCGGCGGCGGGCTCGAAGCTGAGCTGCAGATCGCGCGCGATCAGCGCTCCGCCCTGCTGCTTGAGCGGATCGAGAACCTCAATCACGCCGTTCTCAATGACGCCGCGCGGCGGCTGCTTGCTCAAACGCGGCAAGGGAAGCAGCCGCGCCGCGCTCCACGAGCCATCGGGCCGGTGCGCGATGCGCAGCGTGGGCCGCCGAAACACCATGCGGTTAATCCGCGGCTCACCGCGCAGTAACTCCTGCCATTGCGTGTCGCCTTCCAGCAAGAGCTCTTCAACATAGAGCAACTCGGCCGTGGCACCGCTCACGCCCGGCTCGCTGATGGATACGCCGCGGACCTCGATCCCTTTGCCAACCAGGAACCGGGCGGCACGCACGCTCACATGGAGGTCCGGGTAGTTCTCTGCCAGCTTCTGCTCGACGCGGCGGCGCACTTCGTCATCGAACCGCTGATAAAACAACGGCACGCCCACCGCCGCGGCCACCGCCACCAGCAACGTCAGCCACTTGAATGATCGCCAGCAAACTCGCACTACCGGGCGGACGATGGCTGACCTCCTCGCGTTAGGGCCGCCGCCGCGAAGACCAGCAAGCCGAGCATCGCCGGCTCGCGATAACGTATCGAGCTGACAAAGACCAGGTGCAACAGTGTCAGGTACACGGCCGGCAGCCAGACGAGGGCCGCCGGCCACAGCTTGCCACGCTGGCGCCAGATGCCAATTGCCGCCAAGACCATGGCGGGCAGGTACGTGGCGGCGGTCACCAGCCGCAATAGCCCGCCGCGGTTGTTCGGGTTGTTCGGCCAGATGTTCCACATGCGAACGAGCTTGACGGCCGCCAGCTCGATGACGCGCGGCGGGTGCTGCCGCGCCCAGTCGGCCGCGGCGGCGAACATGCTGTCATCGAGCCGCGACTCGAACGCTCGCTCGGCCGGGCCACGGTCGCGTTCTTCGGCGACGAACCGAGGTACAAACGACATATCGCTTTCGCCAGTCGCGCGCGGGTTCAGGCCGTCGTAGAGGCTGGCGCCCACTTGCAACGTTGTCGGCACGAATTCATGCACTTGGCGATAATTGCGCCACCACCACGGCCCCATGACGACGGTCAGTCCGAGCGACATCACGAGCACGATCGCGATATGTCGCTGGCGCTGGTGCGTAAAAAGCAGTCCAAGCACGCCGACAAAGGGCACGAACAGCAGCCAATCGGGACGCATCAGTGTCGCCAACCCGGCCAGCGCGCCCGAAACAACCCCGTAGAATAAGCGTCTCGCTTGTTCCGGCGCCGATGGGTGCGCGAGCAAGCGGGACGCTCGCTCTACGGCACCGGCGGCCGCGTCCGAGCCCGTTTGCCAACTCTTCAGCCAGGCGACAAGCTGCAACAGATAAAGCGGGCAAAACGGCGCTTCGCTCAGCACGACCACGCTCATGGCGATGGCGCCGGGATAACAAGCCGCCAAGAGGGCCGCCAGCAGCGCTGTGCGGCAGTCGAATAGCAACTGCGCCACCGCGTAGACCCCGGCCACCGCCGCCGTGCCGAGCGCCGCGCTTAAAAAGCGTGCGTAGAGCACCGGCATATTGTCGCCGAAGAGGCCAAGCATCACGGCCAGCAAAGCGGGGTAGCCCGGCATGCGGAATATACGCGCGTCGGACGAGCCGTACTCATACGGTTCGCCATGGGCGATGTGGCCGGCCAGCACCCAATAGGTATCGCTATCGCCGAATTTGAAGCGTTGGCCGGGCGCCAGTTGCGACTGCCACCAGCAGGCGGCCACCAGGCGCAGCGTGAGCGCCAGGGCCAATATGGCCCAGAGCGCAGCGCCAGCCGGTAAGCGTTTGACGCCCAACAAGACAACCCGATTGATGAGGGCAGCGAAAAGTAGCCTATGCTATGTCGTTTACGCAAATGGGGTCAAGCTGGGTTTCTTTCGCACGCCCCCAAAGGCAGTCCGGCATTTCAGCGACACGCAGGCCATGTTCCGTTGCCGACTTCGTGAGGCTATTGGCTTCGCCGCTGGACGGCTGGACAACCGGGACGGTTATCCTACGAGAAGTCGCACCATGCCGACAATGGAACGCGCCGACTGCGTAGAATAGGAAAGTTCGGGACGGCGGCCAAATTGGTGCCGGAAGCCAGAGTCGGAGAGATCGAATGCGTTTTCGCCTTGACCTATGAGCGATACAAGGCAATGCGACAAGGAAAAATCCGCGTCATGCTTCGTCGCATCAGTGCTGCTCGCCAGCGCCGCTGGCCGCGGAGCCTTTAAGCCGCACACGCACCACAATGTCTGACGGCTGGCCAGTTGCTGTGTCTGCGCTACCGTCATCAACGCCATTGCTACCGACGCTGTAGACCAAGTATTCGCCGGCATCGGCGCGGTAACGCAGCGATGCTCCATCGAACGGGTCAATGGGCAGAGCCTTCACGTATTTCGACCGCCGCGTCCGGTCGTCCACGATGGGCATTCACCGCCGTTTCCAACGCGAGGCCGGGCGATTCAGCCATTAGACGGTTGGAAGGTTTCGGTGATTTGGCGCGGGTTCTGATGGCCGGTGGATCTTGCAAAAGGGATCAAGGCGATCTATATATATCGTTAGGGAAGCTAGTGATGGAAGATTCGGATTTACAAGTCAGCCGAAAAACTGTCCTGGTCGTGCTCTTTGTGCCGAGCGTTGAGCGCGATGGAGAAACGGCGATCGACCAGGAGTACTGGGTAGATGCGGCGCTCGAAACCTTCGGCCTGTTATTTGGCGGCGCCACGGCGTTTCCGCGGGTTAAGGGAGTTTGGCGCGACGACGAGATGGGCGGCGTGCTCGTCGAGGATCAGCCCGTCGTGATTCATTGCTATACCACTCCCGCAGACATCGCCGATGCGGATCGCCTAAGGCGGCTTGGAATCTTCTGTCGACGACTCGGTCGCGAAGCCCGTCAAGGCGAAGTTGGGCTCGTGATCGGCGACGAGTATCTGGCATTTCGTGATTTTGCGGAGGAGTAGGTCATGGGCACACGCTTGGACATGGAGCGCATTGCAAAACAGTTGGGGGCGGAGCGGTGTGGTAAGATTTCGCCGCGCGGGGGCTTTTTCGGGGCGCTGCAGTTAGCTGCCGAAGTTCGGGCACGGTTCCATGTGCCGAAAGGCGGTGGGCGTGCCACCGATCCTTCGTGGAGCGAGCAGCGCCTTGTCCGCCTCTCTCCGACGACGCTTGAACGGCTCGAGAAGCTCGCGGAGCAGGCGCACGCCAGCCCGATGCAAGTCGCGGCACTGCTGCTCGAGCAAGCCGTGCAGACCGTTGTAAGTCAAGAGCAAGTCGGCGGAGCCAACGGCTGACCGGCGCGGCTCGACTTCACGATGCCATGATGCCGCCCGGCAAGCCGCGGGCATCTTTCCGACGCATCAAGCAGTGTGCGTTATGGCATTTCGCGCGGCGCGTGCTCTTCGCCGTCGGCGCCGCGGACCTTGAGCTTTGGCATTCGTCGCTGCAAGCTCGCGACGGCGTCCGGCGTGACTTTGGTCATCATCAGGTCGAGCCAACGCAGCGTCGACAATTCGGGGAGCCGCTCCAGGCCGTCGTCCGTGATGGCGGCGCCGGTGAGTCCTAAGCTCTCGATGTTGGCCAGCCCAGCCAGGTACGGCAGGCATTGGTCGGAAAGGCCCCGATCGAAGAGCGCAAGCTCGCGAAGCGAAGCCAGCCGGCCGATTTGCTTGACGTTCGCGTCGCCGATCGTCCCCTCGATTCGCAGCTCTGTGAGTTTGTCGAAATGCAAAAGCACACGAAGCGACTCGCCCGTGAGTTTCGCGCCGGACAGCGTTAGGGATTTCAGCATGGGGATCTTTGCTATGGTGCTAAGCCCTGGTTCTCTCACCGCGGTTCCGCCGAGGTGCAGATCTTCTAGTCCGACGAGGCCAACCAGATGTGCCATCCCGGAGTCGGTAATCGGCGGACCGACGAGCAACAACCGTCGCAACCGAGCCAGGCCGCCAAGGTAGGCCAGCCCCCGGTCGCCGACGCCTTCCAACGACAGTGACTCCAGCGCCGCCAGTGTGTTCAGACTCTGTAATCCCGGACCTGCGACCCGCGTTTTGCCAAGATCGAGCCGGGCCAGTTTCTTCAGGCCTGCGATCTTGGCGAGCCCGGCGTCGCTAATCGAGGTTCCATAAAGCCGCAGGTCCGTAAGCGAACTCAGTCGCCCGATTGCGTCCATTCCCTCATCGTCCACGCCGGTGTGGCTTACGTCGAGCGACGCGAGCCAGGTGAGCCCGGTGAGCGAGGTCAGGCCGCGATTGGTGATCCGCGTGCCGCCCAAGTTGAGGTGTTCGAGGCCCGCAATCTTTTCGGCGCCGAGGAGAGTCAAGTCGTCGGCCTCGGTATTCGCAAGGTTCACACGCAATGACCGACGGTCGCTAACGTCGAGAATCGCGCCCAAACGGATCCACGACTCCAGCACAACTTCTTGCTCGGAAGTCGTATTCTCAAACGGCGATTTCAGCGCGGGCACTTCCCAGTCGACAATGACGCTCGTCAGGTGTGGCAGGCATTCACGCAATTGGGTCAGCCGAGGTCTGGCCTGTGAGAGCACTTCCTTAGTCGTGATCGAAACACTGTTCGGGCCGAGCTTCCAATCGAGTGCCGCCGGGGCGAGAATCTGCCGCAAGACAACGCCGAGCGTGTCACGCACTTGAAACGTCGAGGGCATATCGACGCGCATTCGCGCCTTCTGAAGTTCATTGATATTGATCGGGATATCGTGACGCTGTTGAAAGTATTGAACCACATCGATCAGCGGCTGCTCCGTGAAATCCGCCTCGGTCTCTTCTTCCAGAGCGGCAATGATGCGTTGCTGCGCGGGCGTGTGCGCGGCGCAGATCAATGTCTCCAGCTTCGCGAGGCCCTGCAAATCGACCATCGCCGCGTCCGTAATCTGGTGTGGCAGCTCTAAGCGCCGAAGGTTCGCCAGTCCACGCAGGTGCGAAATACCGCGATCCGTCAATTTGGGCGATACAACAGTCAGATGGTCGAGGCCCGACATCGCCCCGATTTCTTCCAGGCCCACGTCGGTGATGCGGGGCGTATCGTAGAGCAGCAGGTCGCGCAACCGCGGCAAAAAGCGCAGCTCATTCAGATCGGCATCCGCAATGCGGTCGCCGCGGCATTCGATTGATGTGATATGCAACGGAGCGTGCGCTCCCAGCAGCTTTTGAAGCCAGAGCGGGCCGTACGGTTCAGCGCTCATTGCCGCGGGCAGTGAGATGAGGTGGGCGATAACCTTTCGCTCTTTGCGGTACGGCTCACCATGTTTAACCCACAGCGCGAGCAGGCAGCAGACGAACGCCACAACGACGCCCATGCGACGCAACGTGAACTGCCAGCGGCGGTGTCCAGCGACGGCACTCTCCGCGGCTTCTCCATCTGCGCTGCGTTTTAAAAATGCCATACGCCCGCGTTCAATTCAGACTCACAGCCGCAGAAACCAGCCAAGCTGGCGTTGGCCATTGTATCATTGGCCGCCGCTGCCCGCACCCTCGGGCCGCCTTAGCGCAGGAAGAGCCGCGGCGCGAAATCGAACATCGCGTAACGCCACGTTTGCCATTCGTGCGCCAATCCGGCCGTGTCGCGAAAGACGACGTTCTTGATGCCCGATTCCGCAAGCACGCTGTAGAGCTTACTCGCACTGTCGTGAATTCGCGCATCAAGACCCGCGGTTCCGCAGTGCAGGTACAACAACTTCACCTTTTCGTCGAACGCGGCGGGATCGGCAAACACGCCGGCCTTGTTTACCGTGGAGTAGTTGGGCGGCGGCGTGTTGGCAAACACAAGTTGTGCGAAGTGGTACAGGTCGCTCTTCCAGACCTTAAAATCGTGCCGGCCGCCCTCGATGACGCGATACACGTGCGGCACTTTCTTCTCGACGAGCATCTCGTGAACGCCCTGACTGATGCGGAATAGCCGGTCGTCGTCGCCGCAGGCCACGTACAGCAGCCGCAGTTTGCCGGCCGCTTCGGCCGTGTCTTTGATCAGCTCGGCCGGTGTCCTTGTGTTGGGGGCCGAGGAAAAACCGCCCACCCAGGCGAACGTGTCGAGATGGTTCAGGCCGAAATTCAGCGCCTGCCCGCCGCCCATCGACAAGCCGGCGATGGCCCGCGACTCGCGATCGGCCACAGCCGAATAGTTCTTTTCGATGAACGGAATCAGATCGGCGAGCAGATCGTTTTCGAAGGCGGCGAAGGCCGGCGACTGCTTGGGAATCGGATCGCGGGCAGCCACGTCTTTCGCCGCGCGGCCGTTTGGCAGCACGACGATCATCGGCACCGCCTTCTTGTCGGCATAAAGGTTGTCGAGAATCGCGTCGGGCGAGCCGCCGCGCGTCCATTCGTTCTCGTCGCCGCCGATGCCGTGCAGCAGGTACAACACCGGGTACTTTTGGTCTTTGCTGTAGCCCGGCGGCGTATAAACCCGCGCCTTGCGCTTGATTCCCACGGTCGTTGAATCGTACTCGACGGTTTCGAGCGTGCCGTGCTCGATCTCCTCGCGGCGAACGTCGAAACCTTCGGGCGGTGTGGGCAGGGCGTTGTCGGCCGTTTGCCCCGCGGCGGGCACTGCCGCAATGGCCAGCAGGGTTCCGGCGATGAATCGAAAGATGCGTCCGCTCATGATTGGTTCTCCAGGGAATGAAACGAAGTTGAGTCCCCTGCGCCCAGTTCCGTAAGGTCTCGTTTTGAAAGAGAATAGAGGGTAGCTCGCTGTGATGCAATAAAAATGGGCTCGATCGGTTTTTTAGCGGCCGCACGTGTTTCTCGCCCCCGCCGAGTTCACCTCGGTCGAGCGGTGATTGACCGCTATAAAACCCCGGCGGCGCCCCCTTCCCCGCTTCGTTGGCCGCCGCTTTGCGGCGGCCAACGAAGCGCGGGGTGAGAGGCGGGGAAATGGAAGAGGGTGGCGGTTGGTTAGCGTTCAATTATCGCTCCACCGGCATGAAGCCGGATGGTGGCGTGTACACCACCATAATCCATTGAACTCGGCGGCCCGAGGCATCCTTTAGACCGCGTCATTCATCTGCTCTGCCATACCTCAGAAAATCCATCGGCGTCGCCCGACCTGCCCACTCAATACAATGAACCGTTCGGCGCTGTCTTGCCCGGCGTGTTCGGCTTCTACCTCCCCTATGATGCCGACGCTCCGCAGACCGGCTACCTACAGCGATCGCTGGATGGCACCAAGACGTGGAGCCGGCCGAAGGTGCCGCTCGACGCCGCCAGGTACACAACCTGGCCGCGGCGAATTCACACGCTCGGCGACGGCCGCATCGTCCTGGTGGCCGGAGTGGTACATGCACCGGCCGGCAGCAAGACACGGGCGGAGCTTGGCAAGCTGGTAGAGCCGGCCCTGCTCGTTTCGGCCGATCACGGCCGCACTTGGCAGGGTCGTGTGACGCCGGTATTCGCCTGCGCGTCACACGGCGGAGCAGGCGAATGTGTCGCAAGCGTAGCGGCCACAGTCGCCGCGACCGCGAAACCAGCATTGCTTGATGCGGCGGTAGATGGCCTCGGGCCGTCAGCAAGCCGCGGTTCGATGATCGTGCCGGCGGTGCAGCAGCGGCCGCCCGCGTCGGTGTCTTGGGGGCTTGACACGGTCAAGCAATAGTTTATACCAGCGAGCGTCGCACCACCGTGGGAGTGGTGCAGCCACATTTCAAAAGGGGGGCAGGCATGTCCTCACGAGATCGCGATGGTCGGGTAGTTGGACCCGTTCTCGAACCGGCAACCGGGCTCGATGGCTCCGCGCACCGGTTGCCCGGCCTGACCCACTTGGCCGAGCTCTTGCTCCTTAGCCGCATCTACGGTGAAGACCCTTGGCAGCGCGCGCTCTCCGCTGCCGAACTTGCCGCATTCGGCCTTTCCGTCGATGACCTGCGCCTCCTGCTGTTCCGCGGCCTCCTCGCGGCTTCTCCCGCCAGGAAAGAGCGGGGCGAGGGTGGCACGAAGTACGCAGCGGGTTCAAGAAGCACAAATCGCATGACTGTCGCGGCAGGCGCCGCCAAACCGCCCACGCTTGGTCCGCGTAGCAAGCTGATTCTCACCGACGCGGGCCTCGCCTTCGTCACCAAACATCCCCGCCATTTAGAACCCTCGCCGCCCGGGAACGGGCAGGGTGAAAGCGTCACCTTTTCTCCCCCTCCCCTTGTCTCCTTGTCGTCGTCCACGGTTCTGCCTCACTATGACATCGAATCCCGCGAGCTGAGCGTCGCGGGCGTGGTGATCTTGCGCTTTCCGGTGCAGGCTCGCAACCTGGCCGCGGTTCTCGCCGCCCTTGAGTTGTCCGGCTGGAAACTTCGTGTGCCCAAGCCGCTCAACGGACGGCCAGATGGCGACGAGCCGCAGCATCTGGCGGACGCTGTCTATAGCCTGAACCAGCGGCAAACGCTCATCGAGTTCCACGCCGACGGCGGCGCTCTGCGTTGGGAATGGCGAGCACGTGCCGCCGCCGCCCCGCGAGCACGGCGCAGCGGCGCATCGAGCGGTCGCCGCTTACGATCGCCGGGGGCAGGTCGAAAAGGTCGATCGATTAGACTGCCGAAAGATCGAGAAGATCGAGAGAACGTCGATTGAAGGTCGAATCTGGCGCTGCGATGCTGCCGCCAGCGACTGGGATACCGCCGCCACCGCCGGCCTTGTGGTGTAGGCGTCCCGCTTGCTTGCTGGTTTGCTAATTTGGCTCAGGGCAAGGCCCCAACTTTCAGGAAGAATAGGCGGTCGCGCCTCCCCCGTCTACCGTGACTTCGCCATTCCCAACGGCGCGCACCCCATCTGCGCCGGCCCGTGGCTCAAGCCCTCGCTCGACTATTGCGGCTGGAACGTGCAGCAAGGCACGCTCATCGTCCGGCAGGCCCTCACCGCCTTCAGCACCATGCTCGCCAGCCTGGCCGCCGACAAAGCCAACAACTTCATTCTCGTCAACACGCAAGGCACTCTTTCGCCCGGCGACTGGGCCAACGAGCTGCATCCCTATCCCGCCGGCTTCAA
>JAICLL010000041.1 GCA_025927475.1 Pirellulales bacterium | reverse complement strand
TTTCTTTCTGGTTTCTGGGGGCGGTGGGGCCGCGGCGCGGCGCCCCCCCCACCCTACTTTTCACTCTTTTCCCGCAGCACTTCGTCAATGAACCGATACGCCTCTTCCCGCACTTCAGGCGGAAAGTCGTGGGCGCTGTCGGGATAGCGGACCTGTAACCGGTCGGCTGCGCCGAACAACGCATACACGGGCTGGACGGCGGCAATCGCCTTTCTGACGCCAACGACATCGAAATTGGCATCGTTGAGCGGCGAGTTGGAGAAGAAAGCGCGGGGCGCCAAGGCCGCGACCACCTCATAAAAGTCGAACGGCACGCGGTCGGGATTGAGTTGATAGACGTCGCGCAGTCGCGGCATATAGCGGTCGCTGGTCCAGCCGGCGATCTTGCCGCCATAATAATCGTGAAACGGCGTCCAGCCGCAACTTGAAACAACCACTTTCAGGCGTTGGTCGAAGACGCCGACGAACATCGAGTTGTGCCCGCCCAGCGAATGCCCGATCACGCCGATTCGCTCGGCATCGACCTCCGGGCGGCTGACCAACAGATCGACCGCGCGCATGTGGTTGACGATGCCTTTCATCGTGCCCGAGGCGTAGCCGCTTTTCTTAAAGTCGTAAGGATATTCGCCGAACGAAGGATAATCGGGGGCGGCCACCACGTAGCCGCGGCGGGCCAGCTCTTGTCCATACTTCAGATTCACGCGATTGCCCAAGCCCACCGGTTCGTCTTTGCCGATGGCGACGGTCTGGTGCAACGCGAGCATGGCGGGCAACCGCTGGCCCGCTGGCCGCTTGGGCAGCAGTAGATAGAGCGGCAAACGGTCTTGGTGCTGGTTGTCGTCATCCGCCGCTTGCTCAGCCTTGCCGGGCGGATTCGCGACGGCGATGGTCATCTTCAGCCGCGTGTAGCCTTCTTCTTCTTTGGCTTCTTCGATCTGCGGATCGAGCGGCAGATCAGCGTCTCGCTTTGGCAGCGGCCCCATGGCGGCTTCCATGCCGGCGATGATTTGCGCTCGCCGCCGTTGCCAATCTCCGCGGTTGGCAACGGGCCGGGTTCGGCCGTCGTCGTCAAGATATTCGAGCAGCCGCTGATGGTTGTTGGCCGGGGCTGCGTCGGGTGGCGCGGCGAAGAGCGGTAAAGCGAACAGCAAACGGAAGGCAAGCGCGAGTGAGCGAAGGGCGAGCATGACGAGGCCGTGGGCACAGAGGCGTGAAACATCTTGCCGCGATGTTACGCTCGTGCAATCCGCATGGCAAGCGCCCGATGTACGATGACCTTTTGTCTCGACTAATAGCGAGTGGGATGCACGGAAGAGGCATCGACCGGCGGAAGAGGCTGCATGGCGTCGGGCTCGATGCTGGCTGGTGAATTCGCGCTGCCGTTGGCGTCGGCGGAGGACTGGCGCTCGACGGCGGTGCGGCGCCGCGAGGTAGCGCGGCTGCTCGTGCCCGGCGGCGGTGTGGTTTCGGCGGTCGGTTGCGAACCTGCCAGCCCGCTCGCGTCGTCACGTGCATTGGCATGGGAATCCGCGGCCGTTTCGTGCGGCGGGCGGCGCGTGATCCGCGGCGTCGCTGGAGCGTATGGCCCGGCCGAATCGGCCACCGCCGCCGGCCCGGCGGGCGCGGGTCTCTCGGGCGGCTCCGGCGAGCCGGTCAGCGCGTCGATATATTCTCGGGCCTGATCCATGCCCGGATCGGCGGTCAGGGCAAGCTGGAACTGCTCGATCGCCAATTCACGCCGCCCTTGCTTGTCGAGCAAGTATCCCAGATTGTAGTGGGCCGTGGCGGGGCCGTGGGCGTCGATCAGATGAGCCAGGGCTTCGTCGTTGCGGCCTTGGGCGACCAGGATGGTGGCAATGTTGTTTCGATAGAGCATCGAGTCGGGCTTGAGTTCGATGGCATGGCGACATGCCGCGGCGGCCTGATCGTATCTGCCTTGTCGGGCCAGACACAGTGCCAGATCGTTAAACGCGGCGGCGTCTTTCGGGTGGTGCTGGGTCGCTTCCACATAATGCTCGGTTGCGCGTTCGAGTTGCCCTTGGCGATCGAACAAGTGGCCCAGGCCCCGCAGCGCCCCCAGATGATGCGGCTGCATCGCCAGCGCCTTGTGGAACGCCTCGCGCGCACCTTCGATGTCGCCGTTTTGTTCCATCGTTGTGCCGAGCCGCACATAATCATCGGGCGTAATCGGCTTGACCTTGGTGGCCAGCGAGGTGGGATCGTTCGTGGGCGGCTTGGGCTTTTTGACGGTGGCCAGGCGAAATACCTTCGACACCGACTGGCCGAAGTTCGACTCGCTCACCGAAGCGGCCAGTTGCTTCATCGGCCCCGGCCGCTGGCCAAGCGCGGCCGCCTCGACCGGGTCGGTCGTTCGCCGCAGCCGCGGAAAGCCATTACAGCCCACCGCGGCGACCGCCACCACTATCGCCGGAGCTAATGCCGCGAGCTTGATCTTCCCCACCTTGCCTTCTCCTTGTGCGAACGATTGTGGCGTCTTTTCTTTGATCGTCTACCGAAGGCGGGGCGCTAAATCCGAATTGGCAGAATTTGCCGGTTTCAACGGTCGTGCCGGAGCCGGGGGGTGTTGCGATTGACACTAACCCGAAGCGCCAGCGAGGACAATGGGGAGCGTGCCTCGCTGGCGCTTCGGGTTACTGTATGTTCTCCCGACACCCGAGAACCCTCTCGGTCGGTTTGGGCCGTATGCGCGGCGCCGAGACCGACCAAGAGGGCCTTTTTGACTTGGCGAGTGCCGCTTTAGCTGCCGGCGCCACCGCCGCCCATGCTGCTTCCTCCGCCCATGCCCCCACCCGCCTGAGCCGGCGGCAAGCGTGGGTCGGGCGTGGTGGCATTATAGCGGGTGCCGATGGTGTTGATGTAATCGGCAGACCAACCTCGCGGACGCACCTTGGTGCCCGACACTTGCGGCCATTCGCTGGGCGTGGCCAGCCGGCTGGCGAACCGCTTTACCGAGCGGTTGCGGATGTCGGTCAGTTGCGGATTGCGGCCCTGCAGCACATACACCGTGCGGTGTTCAACCGGGGAGCAGGTGAGAATATCGCGGACTTTCAGCTCACCAGCCTCGTTCAGCACGCCGGTTTCCGTGTCGAAGTGTTCGTCGCTCAGGGTGTTTTGCGTCCGCCAGCCGTTGTTGATCATCATGCCAAAGGGGGCCCGGGCGGCAACTCGGTCGGGCACGACAAACGGCTGTGGCCAGTCAATGTTGCGGCGGTAATCGCGGTGGGCTTTTTTGAACCACTCGGCCCGTGCGTATCCCGGACCATGCAACAGGGCCAACGCCGCAAAGGCCACCATAAAACGAACGCTCATACCGATCTCCTGGCAAACGTTGGCCGAGGCAAAACAGCGGGCAGACAGTATATTTATCGGTTGCAGAGAGTACGGGCATGAAAGAGGTCAGAGGTCGGAGGCCAGAGGTCAGGGAAGAAAATGTGCAGTCCTGGCCTCGGAGCTTCTAGTCCGTGACCCTTTTACTAGCTCCCTGAATTATGAATATGCCATTTCGAGTCGGAATCACGCAAGATTTTCTCAAGCCCGACGGCACACTGGGCTTTGGCGATATTGGCCTCGATCTGCTGAACAACGCGGCGGAGATCGAGTGGGAGTTCCTGGCCGAGCCGTGCCATGAGATTCCGCCGGGCGTCGCCGACGCCTACGACGCCCTGCTGGTATTGGCGCCGCGGGTCACCGCACGTTCCCTGGACGGCTGCCGCCGGCTGAGCCTGGTCGCGCGGTTTGGCGTGGGGTACGACAACGTCGATGTCGAGGCCTGTACTCGCAACGAGGTGATCTTATCGATTACGCCCGAGGGAGTGCGGCGGCCGGTGGCCACGTCGGCCCTGGCGCTGCTGCTGGCGTTATCGCACAAGCTGTTGATCAAAGACCGGCTGACGCGCGCGGGGCGCTGGGCCGACAAGCTGGATCACATGGGCACTGGGCTCACGGGCAGAACGCTCGGCGTCCTTGGGCTGGGCAACATCGGCCGCGAGCTGTTGCGGCTGGCCGCGCCCTTCGAGATGCGGCATGTGGGTTTCGATCCGTATTTCACTTCCGACGCGGCGGCGGCCGCGGGCATTGAGTGGCAGCCGCTCGATCGCGTGTTGGCCGAGTCGGACTTCGTGGTGGTTTGCTGCGCGCTGACGCCCGAAACACATCACTTGCTCGACGCCGACCGGCTGCGGCTCTTGAAGCCGACGGCTTACCTGATTAATGTGGCCCGCGGACCGATCATCGACCAGGCCGCCTTGACCGACGTTTTGCGGCGCCGCGCAATTGCCGGAGCGGCGCTCGACGTGTTCGAGACCGAACCGATCGCTGCCGACGATCCGTTGCTGCAGTTTGACAACGTGATCGTTTCGCCGCATGCCATCTGCTGGACCGATGAACTGTTTCTAGCCAACGGCCGGGTGGCCTGCCGGCACATTCTCGACGTGGCCGCCGGCCGCGTGCCCACCAGTGTGGTGAATGCCCAGGTGTTGGAGCACGCGGCGATGCACGACAAACTGACTCGCTATGCGCGAGCAGGGGCGTGACCGAACGCGGCGTTTTATCCAGCCCCCCATTCTGGCCAAGAATCGCCGCGATTTTGTTTGACAATCGCGGGGGCGGCGTGTAACTTCAACGTGGCTTGAGAACACGTTGCGTGACCAGGCCGCCTACCAACGAACTGCCTGCCTACCCAACGAACTGCCGCGAAGCTAAACAGCCGATGCGATAGTTCGACCCACCCCAACCGCCCGCCGCTGCGCGACGATCGTAGCCAACGACCGTGGCCAACAATCATCGATCGGCGTGCGATCCGTAGAAAAAAACAAAACCGGGGCATCGCCAGGCTCTGACCGAGCCATCGACGAATCTGTCGGTGTGCTGGGCAATCCAGACTGGCGACGGTGGTCTTTGACCCGTTGCGACACTTTCTGACCCGGAGAAGAAGATGCGTACCGCGCAAACCAGCCGCCGAGGATTTTTGACCGTGGGGGCCGTCGGGGGCATCGGCCTGTCGTTGGCCGACTTTTTTCAGATCAAGCACGCCCGAGCCGAGCAAAAAAGCTACGACTTTATCGAAGCCAAGGCCAAGAGCGTGATTCATATCTTTCTGCCCGGCGGCATGGCCCAGCAGGAAACGTTCGACCCCAAGCCCTATTCGCCGCTGGAATATCGCGGCGAGTTGAAGCCGATTTCCACGAAGATACCGGGGGCCGAGTTCTCAGAACTGCTGCCGCGCACGGCCCAGGTGGCCGACAAAATCACGGTGGTCCGCTCGATGTCGCATGGCGAAGCGGCCCACGAGCGCGGCACGCACAATATGTTCACCGGCTATCGACCCAGCCCGGCTTTGATCTTTCCCAGCATGGGCAGCGTGGTCAGCCACGAGTACGGCCCGCGCAACAATCTGCCGCCTTATGTGTGCATTCCAAACGTGCCCAACGAGTTCGCCAGCACGGGCTATCTGAGCTCGTCGTTCGCGCCGTTCAGCCTTGGCTCCGATCCGGCGGCGGGCGGTTTTAAGGTGCTCGACTTGTCGATGCAAGGCGGGGTCGATGAGGGCCGCTTCTCGCGCCGCCGCAGCGCGCTGGAGGCCGTCAACGAGTACTTCGCCAAGAAAGAAAAGTCGGATGCCTTGAAAGCAATGGACACGTTCTACGATCGGGCCTACAGCCTGATCAGTTCGCAGGCCGCCCGCGAGGCGTTCAACATCGACGCCGAGTCGCCGGCCGTCCGCGACGAATATGGCCGCAACGCAGCCGGCCAACGCATGCTGATGGCTCGGCGACTGGTGGCGGCGGGAGTGCGGTTTGTCACGCTCACCTACGGCGGCTGGGACATGCACAACGCCATCAGCGCCAGCATGCGGCAGCAACTGCCGGCCTTCGACCAGGCGTTTTCCGCCTTGATCAACGACCTCGAACGCGGCGGGCTGCTGAACGAAACGCTGGTGATGGTGTCGTCAGAGTTTGGCCGCACGCCCAAGGTCAACCAAACGGCCGGCCGCGATCACTGGCCCAAGGTGTTCAGCGTGGTGCTGGCGGGCGGCGGCATCAAGCGCGGCTCGATCTTCGGATCGTCGAATTCGACGGCCAGCGAGCCGGAGGAAGAAGAGATCGGGCCCGCCGATCTGGCCACCACGGTTTACAACCAGTTGGGCATTGTGGCGGACAAAGAGCTGATGGCCCCCGGCAATCGGCCCATCGAGATCGTCGACGGCGGCAAGGTGCGCAAGGGGCTTTTGGATGCGTGACATCGGTGGCTGGGGCAGAGCCTTGGCGATGCCCCGGCGGCGGAACAGGCCGTAGGGTGGGCCGAGCGCAGCGAGTCCCACCTTCCGCCCCATAATCGAAGCACAGACGTGGTACTGCCTGAAGGTGGGACTCGTTTCACTCGGCCCACCCTACAACTACAACCTATGAGACAATTACTCGCAATCACACTCACGTTCGTTTTGGTCGCTTCGAGCTCGGCGGCAAATCCGCAGTTGGGCGGCATCGCCCCCTACGGCGCTCAACGTGGCGCCGAGGTCGAAGTCAATTTCAACGGCGCCCGGCTGAGCGACGCCCAGGAAATCCTGCTCTATTATCCCGGCATCAAGGTCGCCAGCCTCGAAGTGGTCAACGACAATACGGTCAAAACCAAGCTGGCCATCGCGCCCGATTGCCGGCTGGGCATTCACGCCATGCGGGTGCGCACGGCCACGGGCATCAGCAATCTGCGCACGTTCAGCGTCGGCGCCCTGCCCGATGTCAAAGAGGCCGAGCCAAACAGTGAGTTCGCCACGCCGCAAAAAATCAACCTCGACTGCACCGTAAACGGCGTCGTCGAGAACGAAGACGTCGATTACTTTGTCGTCGAGGCCAAGAAAGGCGAGCGCATTTCCGCCGAGATCGAAGGCATCCGGCTGGGCAACTTTTTCTTCGATCCCTATCTGGCTATTCTCGACAAGAACCGCTTCGAGTTGGCCAGCTCCGACGATTCGGCGCTGGTTTGGCAAGACTCAATCGTTTCGATCCTGGCGCCCGAGGACGGCGCGTACACCCTGCAGGTGCGCGAAAGCTCGTATGGCGGCAACGGCGCCTGCACCTATCGTCTGCACGTCGGGCGGTTTCCGCGTCCCACGGCGGCGTTGCCCGCCGGAGGCAAGCCGGGCGAAACCATCAATGTGCGCTGGTTGGGCGACGTGGCCGGCGAGCGCAGCGAAACCATTGTCGTTCCGCCCGCCCCGACAAAGCCCTTTGGCTTGTTCGCTCAAGACGACAAGGGAATTTCGCCCTCGCCCAATGCGTTCATCATCGATCAGTGTGGCAACACGATCGAGGCCGAGCCAAACGAGGCGCCGGCTCAGGCCACGGCGTTCGAAGCCCCGATGGCGCTCAACGGCGTGATTGGCCAGAACGGCGACATCGATTTCTTCAAGTTCGCCGCCAAGAAGGGACAGCAACTCGATATTCGGGTGCTGGCCCGCGGCATTCGTTCGCAGCTCGATCCGGTGTTGTATGTTCACCGCGAAGACGGCAACACGCTGGCCGGCAACGACGACAGCGGCGGCCCCGACAGCTATCTGCGCTTCGGCGTGCCGGACGACGGCAATTACCTGATCAGCGTGCGCGATCATCTCGGCAAGGGACGTGCTGACTACGCCTATCGAGTGGAAGTGCAGCCGGTAAAGCCGGGGCTGACGATGGGCCTGCCCGAGCGGCAGCAATATGTGGATGTGACCGTGAGCGTTCCGCAAGGCAATCGCACGGCATTTCTGGTCAGCGCGGCGCGGCGCGATTTTGGCGGCGAGCTGCAGCTTGATTTAAAAGACCTGCCGCCTGGTGTGGCGTGTGAAACGGTGCCGATGGCAGCCAACCAGACCTATGTGCCCGTGCTGCTCACCGCCGCGCCGGGGGCCACGCTGGCGGGTTCGCTGGTCGATGTCCTGGGGCGGCCGACCGATGCCAATCTGAAGGTCGAGGGGCATCTGGAACAGACCACCGGGCTGGCCCGCGGGCAGAACAACATTTTGGTGTGGGGCCACACCGCCGACCGCATGGCCACGGCGATTACCGCCGAGGCGCCCTTCAAAATCGAGGTGGTCGAGCCAAAGGTGCCGCTGGTGCGCGACGGCTCGATGGGTTTGAAAGTCGTTGCCACTCGCAAAGAAGGTTTTACGGCGCCCATCGCCATTCGCATGCTCTACAATCCGCCGGGCGTGGGTTCAGCGGGCGATGTTCGCATTGCCGAAGGGCAAAACGAGGCCATCCTGCCGCTCACGGCCAATGGCGGCGCGGAGGTCAAGGCATGGAAAATCGCCGTGCTCGGCGAGGCGACCGTGGGCAATGGTCCGGTGTTGGTGTCGTCGCAGTTGGCCAAGCTCGAGGTGGCCGAGCCGTTCGTGAGCTTCGCCTTCAATGGCGCCGCCTGCGAGCAAGGCCAGGAAACCGATGTGGTGATCAAGGTTACGCACAACAAACCGTTCGAGGGCGAAGCGGCGGTCGAGTTGTTGGGATTGCCGTTCGAAGTGGCCACGCAGCCGGCCAAACTGACCAAGGACATGAGCGAACTGGTCTTTCATGTGAAGACCACGGCCAAGTCGCCCGCAGGCAGGCACAAGACGTTGTTGTGCCGCGCGACGGTGATGGCGGGCGGTGAGCCAATCGTTCACGGGCTGGGAACCGGCGAGTTGCGCATCGACGTGCCGCTGCCGCCCAAGGCGAACGAGCCGGCGCCGATGCCGATGCCCGCGGTGGCCGCCGCGCCCGAGAAACCGCCCGAAAAGCGGCTGACGCGGCTGGAGCAGTTGCGGCTGGACCGCGAGAAGACGCTGAAAGCGGGGAAGTGAGTGGAGTGGGGAGTAGTGAGTGGAGTGTGGGGAGTGCGGAGTGACGCGAAAGGCTCTGTAGGGAACGGACTCCCTGCCGTTCCGCCGCGGGCGGCGCGACGTCGTCCGCACCTCGCCGCGGACGTCGTCCGAACTTCGCCGCGGTGGCTGGGGCAGAGCCTAGGCGATGCCCCGGCGGGAGATGATGCGGGAAGGTTTGGAGCAGGGGAGAAAGGACAGCGAGGTCGAGAGCGGCGGGTTCCACCGAAAGTGTGTTGCAACGCGATCGGCACACCTACACCTAGTGGAGCTCGCCGCCCTCGACCGGAAAAAGTCGTTTCCAAGTATCCGCCGTAGGGTGGGACGAGCTTGCGAGTCCCACCTTTTCGGCCAGCGCGACCCGACATGCAACGATACGCCAAACGATGGAACTCGCTCCGCTCGGCCCACCCTACAGCGTAACGGATCCAATGAAGAGAGTTGTCCCTGAGGCTTGCCAGGAGATCGTCGTGAACGCAATGCAATACATCCGATACGTCTTGGTGGCCATGCTGCTGATGCCGACGGCGGGCACGGTGCAAGTCTATGCCGACGCCGCCATCGCCAAGGTCGAAGTCTTTCCGCCCGATGTCGAGCTCTCGACCAACCGCGATCGCCAGCGGTTCGTGGTCATGGCGACGCGCGACGATGGCGTTACCATCGACGTCACCAGCCGGGCACAGGCCAAATTGGCGAATCCCGCCATGGCCAAACTCGATGCGGCCACGCTAACACCGCTGGCCGACGGACAAACGACGCTCGAAGTGACATTCAACGGCCAAACCATCCCCGTGCCGGTCACGGTCAAACAGGCCACGGCCGATCGGCCGATCAGCTTCCAGCTCGATGTAATGCCGGTCTTCATGCGGGCCGGCTGCAACACCGGCAGTTGCCACGGGGCCGCCCGGGGCAAAGACGGCTTCCGGCTGTCGCTGTTTGGTTTCGATCCGGCGGGCGATCATTTTCGCATCACGCACGAGCTGGGTTACCGCCGCATCAACCTGGCTCTGCCGGCCGAAAGCTTGCTGCTGGAGAAAACCGATGGCACGGTGCCCCATACCGGCGGCAAGCGGTTCGAGCGCGAGAGCGAATACTACCAGACGCTGTTGCGTTGGCTTGAAGCCGGCGCTGCCTACGACGCGGGCGAAGTGCCCAAGGTGCTGGCCGTCGAGCTTTATCCGAAGCAGGTGGTGCTCGAAGGCGAAGGCGCCACCCAGCAAATGGTGGCCCGCGCCAAATACTCCGACGGCACCGATCGCGACGTGACCAGTCTGGCCGTGTTTCTGACCAACAACGACAACTCGGCGGCCATCTCGCCCGACGGACTGGTGACCGCCGCCAACCGCGGCGAGGCCTTCGTGATGGCCCGCTTCGAGACGCATACCGTGGGTAGCCAGGTGCTGGTGCTGCCCAAGGACTTGCAGTACACCCCGCCCACCGAGCAGCCGGCCAACTACATCGACGAGCTGGTCGGCGCCAAGCTGCGCAAGTTGCGGCTGCTGCCCAGCGCCGTCTGCTCCGATGAAGTGTTTTTGCGGCGGGTGACGCTCGACATCACCGGCCTGCTGCCCAGCGAGCAGGAATACGCCGAGTTCTTGGCCGACGGCGATGCCAACAAACGGGCAAAGCTCGTCGACCGGCTGCTCGGTCGAAAGGAGTTTTCGGAAATCTGGGCCATGAAATGGGCCGAACTGCTGACGATTCGCTCGACGCCGCAAGTGAGCAACAAATCGGCGTTTCTTTACTCAAGTTGGTTGACGGCGCAGATTCAAAACAATGTGCCGCTTGATAAGCTGGTGCAAGAGTTGCTGGGCGCCACGGGCGGCACTTTCAAAAACCCGCCGACCAACTACTACCAAATCGAGACCGACACGCTCAAGACTGCCGAAAACGTGGCCCAGGTGTTCATGGGCATTCGCACCCAATGCGCTCAGTGTCACAATCATCCGTTCGACCGCTGGACGATGAACGACTACTACAGTTTCGCCGCCTTTTTCTCGCAGATCGGCCGTAAGCAGGGCGAAGACTATCGCGAGACGGTGGTCTTCAATTCGGGTGGCGGCGAGGTGAAGCACCCGGTTGGTGGTAGCGTGATGTCGCCTAAATACTTGGGAGGTCCGCAGCCCGAGATGGCCGGCAAAGACCGCCGGGCACTCTTGGCCCAATGGCTGGCTTCGCCCGAGAACCCCTACTTCGCCACCAGCGTAGCCAACCGCGTCTGGGAGCATTTTTTTGGCATCGGCATCGTGCAGCCGGTCGACGACATTCGCATCAGCAACCCCGCCAGCAACCCCGAACTGTTCAAAACGCTGGGCGACAAGCTCACGTCGTACAACTACGACTTCAAGCAACTTGTCCGCGACATTTGCAACTCGAAGACCTATCAGCGCTCGACCGAACGCAACGCCAGCAACGAAGCCGATGAACTGAACTTCGCGCACTCGCGCGTGCGGCGCATCCGGGCAGAGAGCCTTTTGGATTGCATCAGCGAAGTCACCGAAACCAAGGACAAGTTTCAGGGCCTGCCGGCGGGCGCCCGCGCGGTGCAAATCGCCGACGGCGGCACCAGCACCTATTTCTTGAACACCTTTGGCCGCTCGACGCGAGCCACGGTTTGCTCGTGCGAGGTAAAGACCGACCCCACGCTCTCGCAGTCGTTGCACATGATCAACGGCGACACGGTCGAAGGCAAAATTCGCGGCGGCGGCTTGATCGGGCGGCAGTTGGCCGCCGGCAAGACGTCCGATCAGGCGATCGAGTCGATTTACATACGCTGCCTGTCGCGCAAGCCGTCGCCCGAGGAACTGGCCAAGCTGAAAGCCGCGGTCGCCGAAGAAAAAGAACCACAAAAGGCCCTGGAAGACGTCTTCTGGGCCGTGCTGAATTCACGCGAGTTTGTATTCAACCACTAACCACCAACCACTCCTTATGCGAGCGATTCTCATCACGCTCTGCGTCCTGATGTCGGCGGCCATGTCGCGCGCAGACGACCCCAAGATCACCTATGCTGACCACATTCAGCCGATCTTCCGCGAGCACTGCTTCACCTGCCACAGCCAGGACACCGCCAAGAGCGATCTGTCGCTCGACAACTATGCCGCGGCCATGCGGGGCGGCGCCAGCGGCGAAGTGATCGAGCCGGGCGATCCCGATAGCTCGCGGCTGTGGGCCTTGGTCTCGCATACCGAAAGCCCCGAAATGCCGCCGCAGCAGCCCAAGCTGGCCGATGCCAAGCTGGCGCTCATCAAACAATGGATCGCCGGCGGAGCGCTGGAAAACGCCGGCGCCACCGCCAAGATCAAAAAGAAGCCGACCATCGACCTGGCAGTAACCGCCGGCTCGGGCAAGCCGACCGGCCCGGCCGCCATGCCCGAGGCAGGCAAGCTTAGTTTGCAACCCGTCGCCGCCACTTCGCGGGCCGGCGCCGTGACGGCCATCGCCAGCAGCCCGTGGGCGCCGCTGTTGGCCGTCGCCGGGCAAAAGCAGATTGTGCTTTACCACTCCGACACGGCGGCGCTCGTGGGCATTCTGCCGTTCCCCGAGGGTGTGCCGCAGGTGCTGAAGTTCAGCCGCACCGGGGCGTTGCTGCTGGCCGGCGGCGGACGCGGCGGCAAGCAAGGCTTGGCGGCGGTGTACGACGTGAAAACCGGCGAGCGGGTGTTTACCGTCGGCGATGAGCTCGACTGCGTCTTGGCCGCCGACATCAATAACAATCATTCGCTGATCGCCCTGGGTGGCCCACGCCGCGTCGTGCGCGTCTACTCGGCCGCCGACGGCGCACTGGTCTACGAACTCAAAAAACACACCGACTGGATCACCGCCGTCGAGTTCAGTCCCGACGGCGTGCTGCTGGCCACCGGCGACCGCAACGGCGGGCTGTTTGTCTGGGAAGCCGACACCGGACGAGAGTATCAAAACCTGGCCGGGCACACCGGCGGCATCACCGATGTCAGTTGGCGCGATGACTCGAACGTGCTCGTCAGCGCGAGCGAAGACGGGACGCTGCGATTGTGGGAGATGCAAAACGGCACGCAAGTGAAGAATTGGGGCGCGCACGGCGGCGGCGCTCTGTCGGTCGATTTCACGCACGACGGCCGCATGGTTTCGGCCGGCCGCGACAAGACGGCCAAAGTTTGGGACGCCAACGGCGGCCAGGTCCGCGCCTTCGACGCCTTTGCCGATCTGGCGATGGAGGCCACCTTCACGCACGACGGCGCGCGTGTGGCGGCGGGCGACTGGAGCGGCGAAATTCGACTCTGGGACGTCGCCGACGGCAAGTTGGTGAGTAAACTGCTCAGCAATCCGCCCAAGCTCGAAGTGGCCGGCGCCGCCTCTCAATCAGCCGCCCCCTCACCGCCTGCCGCGCAATAGCTCGACATTCGCCGCTCCGATCGGCGTTGACATTCGCGACAGTCATCGCGATGGATTACTGGGCCGCCGTTGCTTGATTGCATCAAGCTGCCTCGCTTCGGGCAAATTCTTATAATAGGCATCGAGCGGATAGCAGCCTGAGACCAGCCCGTGACGCGGGGCGGTGGTGCAATCGCTGAACGTGCGACAAATGCGTTTGCGAGTCAGCCGGCCTGAAGCCAGCACATCGGCGGGCAGCTCGGGGTACGACAAGACCATTCGCCCCAGCCCGACAAAATCGGCCCAGCCGCGGCGCACCACTGCTTGCGCCACGTGCGGCAAAAAGTCCTGCAAATACGAATAACCGGTGCCAACGATTGGCAAATCGCCCTGGGCCTCTTTGCATTGCCGCGTCACGTCGATCTGCCGCGCGACACCCACCAGCGGATCTTCGGGCGGCAAGTAGCCGTCGCTGGGGGGAAAGATCGCCGGCCGTTGAAGATGCGGCGAATAATAAGGGCTACCGCACGAAAGATTCACCGTCGCCACGCCCAGCCGTTTCAACTCGCCCAGCAACCGCAGCGGCTCGGCCAGGTCGATCGACATGGGATCGTTCGCATCGACGCCAAAGCCGCAGTCATACGGCAACAGCTCGTCGTACCGCATCGGCTGGCCCACGTCGCGACTGGTGACGTACGGCACGGTGTCGAACACGCTCAAACGCACCGCGACGAGCAGATCGGAATACTGGTCGCGGATTCGCTCGATGATTGTGCGCAGCAGGCGGGTGCGGCCCTCGAAATCTCCGCCGAACCGGCCCGGTCGACGACGGGCGCTTAAAAACTCGTGCAACAAATAACCGTGGCAGGCTTTGACATCGACGAACTGAAAACCCGCCTCGCGGGCCACGCCCGCAGCCACGAGATAGCGCTCGATCAGCCGCTCTATTTCGTCGTCGCGGATAACGACCGAATCATCGCCCGCGTCGAGGCCGAACTTTTCATCCAGCAGCGGATGATGGTAGGCGATGCACGGTTCAAGCCGCTGGTCGTTGGGCCGGCAGAACCGTCCCGAGTGCGTAAGCTGCAAGCCGACGAGCAAATCGTCGGTCGTGCCAAAGCATTCTCGATGCGCGCCGCGCAGTTCATCGAGCAGCGCAACCAGCCCGGCCCGGTTGTCGGGCGTGGCCAACGTTTGCCGCGGGTTGGCGCGGCCGGCCGGGTCGATGGCGGCCGCTTCGCCGCCCCAAATCAGCTTGGCGCCGCTGAGACCAAAATTCCGCCAACGGCGCAGCGTATGGGCCGAGGGCGAGCCGTCGCGGTTGGCGTCCCAGCCTTCCATCGGCTGAATGCACCAGCGATTGCCCACCCGCACGCCGCCGATGGCGAACGGCTCGGCCAACGGCGAGCCTTCGGCGGCGGTGCGCATGCGCTCGTCCAGCGGCAGATCGAGCGCCAGCGCGCTGAGCCGCGCTCGCAGCGCCGCGACGGTTTTGAACTGGGCGAGCTTGGGGTACACGGAGAGGGGCTGGTGGTTGGGGGCTGCGGGTTTGGTGGCTGGTGGCTGGTGGCTGGGGATTGGGGGCGAGCTAGGATTTTTCACCAACACGCTCCGTACAAACGACGGCGTGGCGCATGGTAGCCCGACGCGTTAGCGAGGGAAAGCCGATTCTCGCCCTCGCTTAGCGATGCGACGCCATGGGCTTCCAAATTCCGCCGCCCAGCGGCGCGCGGAGTTCAGCCGTGGGCGTTGCCCCCGCGGTGCATTGGCGCCCCATCATGCGAAGCTGCGGAGCGGCGACGGAGCTGAAGCCTCGCACCCTCCGCCGCTCCGCGCCTTCCACAAACACCATTACTCTCCCGACCTCGCGAGATGCTCGCGCAATCTCAACACATAAGGCGCAAATCGCCCGTTGGGGGCTTCGATTTTAGCCGGCATGGCGAGCACGGCGTCGCGCCAGGTGGCGGCCTTGGGGCCGAGTGCTTCGCCGACATTGAGAGCCGCCATCACCGTGACGACGTCGTTCTTGCTGCCGTCTGCCCGCTCAGCAAGCAGCGGCAAGACAAGCTGCAGATCGGACTTGTCCCCGTAACGGCCCAGCGCTTCGGCGGCGGCAATTTGCACGTCGGGCGATGGATCGCTCAGCAGCGCTGCGAGCTGTTTGTGATCGGCGGCCACCGCTTTGGCGCCGCGCATCAGATGCCCCAGCACCGCCCAATAACGCACCGCGCTGTCGGCATCGTCCAACGCGGTCCGCAGCGATCGCTCCGCCGCATCGCTCGAATTGTCCAGCGACGAAGCCAGTTCTGCCATCTGGTAAACGCGCTCAAACGGATATTTCCTCGGGTCGTGGCCCATGTCGTAGGGCGTCGTGCCGAGACTGCGGCGGTGCATTTCGCCTTCGGGCAAAAACCCGACATCGCGGATCTGCTCCAAGTGCTCTCGCAGGGCGGCGCGGAGCCCCGCGCGCGTTTCGGCGTATTCCGGCAAAGCCGCCAGGTTATGTACCTCATCGCGATCGGTCGTCAGATCGTAGAGCTCTTCGACCGGCTTGGTCTTCCAGAACGCCGCTTGGGCTTCGTTGAGCTTGCCCTCGCGAAACCAGCGCTGCCAGACGCGCGTCGTCGGCGTTTGCCAAAGATAGTCGATGCGCTGCCCGTAGATTTTGTCGGGCCGGAAGTTGCGAATGTAAACAAACCGCCCGTCGGTGGCGCAGCGCACCAGGTCGTAGCGCTCGTCCATGCGCCCGCGGAAACCAAACAGACACGGCTGCTCGGCCGCCTGGTATTTGCCCAAAAAGGCGTGTCCTTGCATCCACTCGGGCGGCCGAAAGCCGGCCAGGCTGAGCACCGTGGGGGCGAAATCGACGAAGCTCACCAACCGCTGACTCTGGCCGCCCGGTTGATATTCCGGCGGGCGCAACTGCCGCCAGGCTTCGGGTATGTAGACAATCAGCGGCACGTGCAAGCCCGACGCGCGCGGCCAGCGCTTGTTGCCAGGCATGCCCGGCCCATGGTCGGCGAAGTAGAACACGATGGTGCTCTCGGCCAGCCCGGCCTCGGCCAGCTCTTTCAAACGTGCGCCGGCGTCGGCGTCGGCGGCGGTGACGCAGTCGTAATACTGTGCCCAATCTTGCCGCACCTCGGGCGCGTCGGGATGATAGGCCGGCAGGCGCACCTGCGCGGGGACGTGTACCTGCCGGTGCGGGCGGACGCGCAGTTGGCTCTCGTGGCTTTTCTGGCTGTTGAACACCGCGAAAAACGGCTGGTCGGCCGCGCGGTGCGCCCAATGCGCCTCGGCCGACGACTCGTCCCACACGCGGCCCGGCTTGGCGAGATTGTAGTCTTCCTTGGCGTTGTTCGTGCAATAGTATCCGGCCTCGCGCAGCAACTGCGGCAGCATCTTCATGCCGCGCGGATAGGCCACCATGCTGCGCATATGCTCGCTGCCGGTGCTGTTGGCATACAAACCGCTGATCAGCGTCGTGCGGGCCGGCGCGCACACGGGCGCATTCGACCAGCAGTGCAAGTAGATCATGCCCCGCGCGGCCAAGGCGTCGGCCTGCGGCGTAGTGGCCAGTTTATCGCCGTAGCACCCCAATTGCGGCCCGTGGTCTTCGCTCGTGAGCCACAAGATATTGGGCCGGCGTTGGGCGCTGGTCTCTGCCAGCGCGGGCGGCGCTAGGAAAAAAGTCAGAGCCACAGCGGTAACGGCCGAGACGAGGCGGTGCTGATTAAAACGGAGTTTCATTTTGTCGGCGCGTCACTTGCGTTGAGGAAATCTGAGAATCTTCCGTCACATTGTAGACGGGCGCCGTCGCCGGTCCAATCACGACCAGGACCGGGCAGTGTCGAGTTGGCGGCTGGCGATGGGACAAACACCCGAAGCGCCAGTTTTGATGGTGGGCTTTCGAACCCATGGAGCTTGTCTCAATGGGGTCGAGCGCGCAACATCAAAAAGCGCAAGCAAGGAGCAGCAACGACCTTGCCTCGCTTGCGCTTCGGGTAAGTGCGGCCCCGCCGTGGCACTGACACTGAGTGGCTGACGAATAATCTGGCTAGGCAGGGTTGCCACGGCATCCGTTCGGGCCTTAACCAAGACACGGCGGAGAGTGCGATTACTGTTGGCTGGCTTGCGCGGTGGCGGCGAGTTGCCGCAATTCGCGGGGAAGCGGAAAAAAAACTTCCTCGGGCCGCACGCTGCGCGACTCGACTTCAGCCCCAAACCGCTTGCGCAGAAACTCGACGCAGTCTTCCACGACCAGTTCTGGCGCACTGGCCCCCGCCGTGACCAACACCCGCTCGTCGCCGCGAAACCAGCCCACGTCGATGTCGGCCGCGCCGTCAATCAAATACGCCGGCACGTTGTTCTCCAGCGACAGCTCGGCCAGCCGCTGGCTGTTCGAGCTGTTCTGACTGCCCAGCACCAGCACCACGTCGGCCTCGCGCGATAAGACGCGAACCGCTTCCTGCCGGTTCTGCGTGGCATAGCAAATGTCTTCTTTCGGCGGATTGGCGATCCGCGGAAATCGCTCGCGCAGCCGGGCGATGATCCGGTTGGCATCGTCCACCGAGAGCGTTGTCTGGGTGAGATAGGCCAACTTTGCGTCGTCGGCAAACTCCAGCCGATCGACATCCTCGGGGCTCTCGACCAGCATCATCGACTGCGGCGCCTCGCCCATCGTGCCAATCACTTCGTCGTGACCTTCGTGCCCGATGAGGATAATGGTATAACCTTCTTTGGCGTAGCGGATGGCCTCGAGGTGCACCTTGGTGACCAGCGGGCAGGTGGCGTCGATCGTTTGCAGTTGGCGGTCGCGGGCGAGCTGGCGGATTTGGGGCGACACCCCGTGAGCCGAATACAACAGCACCGCCCCCGGCGGCACGTCGCTCAGTTCATCGACAAACACGACTCCCTTGGTGCGGAACGTTTCGACCACATAGCGGTTATGCACGATCTCGTGATAGACATAGATGGGCGTGCCATACAGGCGCAGCGCCAGCTCCAGGCTTTCGATCGCCATATTGACGCCCGCACAAAAGCCGCGCGGGCTGGCCAAGAGAATTTTCATGGGCATTGCAGGGTTTGTCAGCTTCGCCGCAGATCATCATAATCTACTTCTTCCTCGCCGGATAGTTGACGCTCCATGACCCGTGCCGCGTTTGCCGCTGACCTGGCCGCTTTTGGTCCCCAAGCAGCGCCGACGCGCCTTGCTCCGGCCACCGCACGCGACTATTGCCGCCGACTGGCCCGCGGGCATTACGAAAACTTCGCCGTGGCAAGCTGGCTGTTGCCCCGCGCGCTGCGCCCGCATTTTTATCACGTCTACGCCTATTGCCGCTGGTCCGACGATCTGGCCGACGAAACCGGCGATCGCCGCGCCAGCCTGGCGCTGCTCGATTGGTGGCAGCAACAGCTCGACGACTGCTATGCCGGGCGGGCCAGCCACCCGGTGTTCGTGGCGCTGGGCGAAACGATTCGCCAGTTCGAGATTCCCCGTGAGCCGCTGGCCGACTTGCTGAGCGCGTTCCGGCAAGACCAGCGCGTCGATCGCTATGAAACGTTCGACGAGCTGCTCGATTATTGCCGGCGATCGGCCAACCCGGTGGGGCGCATTGTGCTCTATTTGGGCCGCGCTCACGACGAGCGGCGTGGGCGGCTGAGCGACGCCATCTGCACCGGCCTGCAGTTGGCCAATTTCTGGCAAGATGTGGCCGGCGATTGGCAGCGCGGCAGAATCTATTTGCCGCTGGCCGACTGCCGCCGTTTTGGATATGGCGAAGACGATTTTGCCGCCGGTCGGGCCACGCCGGAGTTCCGCCAACTGTTGGCCTTCGAGGTCGATCGCGCCGAGCAATGGTTGCGCGAGGGGCTGCCGCTGGCCGACGCGCTGCCCCGCGCCTTAAGCGGCGACGTCTGGCTGATTGCCCAGGGCGGACTGAAGATTCTGCAAAAGATCCGAGAGGCCGATTTTGATGTTTGGTCGCGGCGTCCGAAGGTGACGCGCGGCGAGCAATTTCGGCTCTTGGCCGGTTGGTTGGCTCGGCGGCTGGGACATCGCAAACGCCTCGTGCCGGCGCGGGAGTGCTTGACATGACCACCGCGCTTGCGACCAGCTATGCACGCTGCGGGCAGGTGACGCGCCGCACCGCCAGCAATTTTTATTATGCGTTTTTGGTATTGCCGCGCCCCAAGCGCCGGGCGATGTGCGCCCTCTACGCTTTCTCGCGCCTGACCGATGATCTCGGCGACAACCCCGGGCCGATCGAGCAGCGGCGCGAGGCCTTGACCCGCTGGCGGCGGTCGCTCGAGCGCGGGCTGATGGGCGATTTCGACGCGCCGATCTTTCCCGCCTTGCTCGACACCATCGAGCGCTACGACCTGCCGGTTGCCCGATTGCACGAGCTGATCGACGGTGTCGAAATGGACCTGGAACGGAGCGAGTATCAAACCTTCGACGAGCTGCGCGACTACTGCTATAAGGTGGCGGCGACAGTCGGGCTGTGCTGCATTCACATCTGGGGATTTCGCGATCCGGCGGCGATCGAGCCGGCGGTTCAATGCGGCATCGCCTTTCAGCTCACGAACATTCTTCGCGATCTGAAAGAAGACGCCTTGGCCGGCCGCGTCTATTTGCCGCAAGACGAGCTGTGCCGTTTTAGCTACACCGCCGACGACCTGCGGCGCGGAGTGGTGGACGACCGGTTTCGCCATTTGATGCGTTTTCAGATCGAGCGGGCCGAAGGTTTTTATCGCGAGGCGGCCAGGCTCGAACCGTGGCTGGCCCCCGATGGCCGGCTGGTGTTCGGAGCGATGACGAGCATCTATCGCGGCCTGCTCGAAGAAATCAAGCGTGCCGATGGCGACGTCTTTCGCCGTCGCATTCGGCTGACCGCGTGGCGGAAGTTGCGGCTGGCCGGGCGGTGGCTGTTTGCCAGTCCGGCTCACTCCACGCCGCCGCCGATGGGAGCCATGCCGCGATGAAGGTGGCCATCGTCGGCGGTGGGCTGGCGGGCCTGGCGGCGGCGGTCGGACTCAGCGGACGCGGCTGGCAAATCGAGCTGTTCGAAGCCCGCCGGCAACTGGGAGGCCGGGCAGGCAGTTTTCACGACCCCGTAAGCGGCCAGTGGGTCGATCACTGCCAGCACGTCGGCATGGCCTGCTGCACCAACTTGGTCGATTTCTGCCGCCGCACCGGCCTGGCCGCGGACTTTCGCCGCGGCTCTCTGCTGCACTTTTTCGGACCTGAGGGCGGGTGTTATCGCTTCGCCGCCAGCCCTTGGCTGCCGGCCCCGCTGCACCTCGGTCCCTCATTGTTGCGGTTGGGCTATCTTCCGCGCCGCGACCGGCTGAGCATCGCCCGGGCGCTGTGGCGACTGGCGCGTTTGGCGATCGACGACGCGGAGGATGCGCCGACGGTGGGCGACTGGCTTCGCAGCCAGAAACAATCGGATGTCGCCATGGAGCGGTTCTGGTCGGTCGTTTTAGTCAGCGCGCTCGGCGAAGAGCTCGACCGCGCGTCGCTCGCGCACGCCCGCAAGGTGTTTGTCGATGGATTCATGGCCTCGCGCCATGCCTACCAGATCGACATTCCACAGACGCCGCTGAGCGAACTCTACGGGGGGACGTTGCAAACCTGGCTGGCCGCCAGCGGCGTAACGGTGCATTTGGCCGCCGCGGCGCGGCGGGTGGAAGGCGACGGTTCGCGCGTTTCGGCTGTGGTGTTGGCCGATGAGACACGTGTCAGCGTCGATGCCGCGATTGTCGCCGTGCCGTGGCGGCGCGTGCGTGAGATCTTCGATCAAGCGCTGGCGGCGCGGTTGTCCGAACTGGCGACGACCGAACAGATCGAGTCGGCCCCCATCACCGGCGTACACCTTTGGTTCGATCGCGAGATCACGCCACTGCCGCACGCGGTGCTGGTGGGCCGCTTGAGCCAATGGCTGTTTAATCGCGGCCGCCGCGCGGGTGACGAAGCATCGCCCGCCGGGCATTATTACCAAGTGGTCATTAGTGCCTCGCGCAACCTGGCGGGGCGCCCGCGGCAAGACGTGATCGAGCAAATCGTCAGCGAGCTGGCCGAAATCTGGCCGGCGGCCCGCGGCGCCCGGCTGCTGCACGCTCGCATGGTGAGCGAGCAAGCGGCGGTCTTCTCGGTGCGTCCCGGCATCGACCGACTACGCCCGCCGCAGCAGACGGCGATTGCCAACCTGGCATTGGCGGGAGATTGGACGCGCACGGGCTGGCCCAGCACCATGGAAGGCGCCGTCCGCAGCGGCTATCTGGCTGCCGAGGCGATCATGCGTGCATCGGGCCAACCCCAGCGGTTGCTCGTGCCCGACTTGCCCCGCGGCTGGTTGGCGCGTCTGCTCTTGAGATCTTCCGGCACTGGTGACACGCGGTGACAACCGTTGACAGAGCCAGCCGTACCGCATCAAATTGCCTCTTGGACGACCCCGTTTTTCTGCTCTGCGAGATCCATCCTTGAAAGACTTTGATTACGCCGCGGCGGCCAGCGTCGAAGAAGCCGTCGGACTGCTTGCGGATCGTGGGCCAAAGGCCAAGGTGCTGGCCGGCGGCACCGACATTCTGGTGCAGTTGCGCGAAGGCCTGCGCGAGGCCGAGCTGGTGGTCGATATCAAGAAAATCCCAGAACTCATGGAGTTATCGTTCAGAGCGGAAACGGGCCTGCGTCTGGGAGCGGGCGTGCCTTGCTACCAAATTTATGGCAACCCGGCGGTGGCGGCGGCTTACCCGGCCTTGGCCGATTCGGCGCGGATCATCGGCGGCTGGCAGATTCAAAGCCGCGCCAGTATCGGCGGCAATCTGTGCAACTCGTCGCCGGCGGCCGACTCGATTCCCTCGTTGATCGCCCTGGAGGCTGTTTGCCAGATCGCCGGACCGGCGGGACGCCGCAGTGTGCCGGTGGCGCAGTTCTGCACGGGGCCGGGCAAGAACCAGCTTGCCCGCGGCGAGTTCTTGGTCTCGCTGGAGTTTCCGCCGCCAGTGGCGCACAGCGGCTCGCGTTACCTGCGCTTCATTCCGCGCAACGAGATGGACATTGCCGTGGTGGGCGTCGGCGCCTGGCTGCGGCTGTCGGCGTCGGGCGAACGCATCGAGGCTGCCCGGCTGGCTCTGGCGGCCGTGGCGCCCACGCCGCTGGCGGCGACCGAAGCGGCCAGTTGGCTGGTGGGCAAGCCGGCCACGGCCGAAACGTTTGTCGAAGCCGGTGAATTGGCCCGCAAGATTGCCCGGCCCATCAGCGACATGCGCGGCCCCGCGGAGTATCGCGTGCACCTGGTTGGCGTGCTGGTGCAGCGAGCCTTGGCCGAGGCCGCCAAACGAGCGACGACCGGTTGACCGCGCTGGTTTTCCATGGCGCCGACGCGCGTCGCCATTCGCGGCGGCGGACGCGATTGAGAGACTGACGACGCCGAGCGCGCCGCGACGGATGCCGTGGCGCCTCCTCTTCGATCCGTCAATCAATGACGGACAGATCACTAGTACATTTCGATCATGTGTTCGCCTCCGTGTTCCGAAAAGCGCGTCAAATCGCCCGGCTTGCCGGGCCACGCGCGTTGTTAGATACTGAACGGCACGCACATGCAACTCGACCAGCGCTACCAAATTTCAGCCACTCTCGGGGCGGGCGAATTCGCCACGGTCTACCGCGCGCTCGACGTGGAGCTGAGACGCGAGGTGGCCATCAAGCAGATTCACGCTCAATATCTGCAAGATCCTCGGCAGCTCGACCGTTACTGGCACGAGGCGCAAATTCTGGCGAATCTGCCACACCCGTTTATCATGACCATCTACGACATCGCCCGCGAGCGCGGTTGGATGATCTTAGAACTCATGCACGGCAGCCTGTCGGGCGAGCTGCAAGGCCGGGCCATCGACATCGAAACCTTGAAGGTTGCTCTGTCGCAGTGCCTGCACGCCCTCGACTTTCTGCATTCGCGCGGCGTGTTGCACGGCGACGTTAAGCCGAGCAACCTGATGATCGGCATGAACCGCCGGCTCAAGCTGGGTGACTTTGGGTTGGCCCGGCGGGCGAACAGCGGCGAAGGCAGCCTGCTCAAAGGAACGCCCAAGTACATGGCGCCCGAAGTCATCTCTGACCAGTTCGGGCCAGTGAGCCCGGCCAGCGATCTCTACTCGCTCGGCTTCACCTGCTATGAGCTGCTTTGCGGAGCGCATTTTGAATCGCTGTTTCCGGGGTTGAACAGCTTTGGCCGCGACAAAGCCGTGGCCTGGATGATGTGGCACGCGGCAGGCGACCGGCGGCTGCCCGAAATCCAAAAGGTGCTCGACGGCGTGCCCGACCCGATTGCCGCGGTGATCGAGCGCTTGACGGTGAAAGACCCCGCGCGGCGATATCGCACGGCCGCCGAAGTGCTCGAAGACCTGAAAGAGCGGCCGGTGGCGTCGAACACGGCCGCCGCCGATGCCGAAGCGGAAGCCGCGGCGGCCGAGGCGCGACGCAAGCGGCGGCTGGCCATCGGCGTTTTCGCGGCCAGCGCCGTGGTGAGCCTGGTGTTGGCGTTGCTGCCCATGGGAACGCGCAGGCCCGCCATCGCCCCGCAGCCGGCGGCCGCCGACACCCGCGACGGGCAAATTCGCGAGTTACTGCTCGACGATCGGACGTTGGTGCTGGTTGTGCCGCAAGACCGCCGGCCCCTGGAGATTTCGGTTCCGCAAGATTGCACCATCACGCTGAACGGCGAGCAGTTTTTGCTGCTGCGTGAGCTCGCGCCGGGCGATCAGGCCCACGTGACGCTTGCCGACGATTCGTCACGCCAATTGACGGCGGAAGCCATCGACGTGACGCGGCCCGAAGTGCTCGAGGGGCTGTTTCGGTCGGTGGACGCCAAACGCTCCCGCTTCGAAATCGACGTCACCCCCGACGGCAAAAGCTCGGAGATCCGCATCTTCCAGGTGTCGCCCGATCTCAAGCCGCGATTGAATCACGATCGTGATTTCGCGGGTCGGCCGGTGACGTTCGAGATGCTGAAGCCGGGCGATCGGATTGTGGCGCGTTACTTCGATCGGGGCGAGCGGCGCGAGGCGGTTTCGGTCGACGCTTACCGGCTCGTTTCGCTTTCCGGGACGCTTAGGCAGTTGAACCTCGATGAACGGGAGATAACCCTTTCGGCCGCTGGCGGAGAGCGGAAGTTTCCCTTGGCGGCGGAGTGTACGGTGACGCTCAACGGCGAATTCGCCAGCCCGCGCGACCTGGCCCCGGGAGACCAGGTGAAGATTGAGCACGACGTCGAGGTGGTGAAGATCGAGGCTCGCCGGTAGGCGCGTACTTTCGAGGCCTGTAGGGAACGGACTCCGTTGATCTGGCCGGGCGCGGGGTCCGCCGTCGTCACGGTCCACGCGCTCGACGACGGTCCGCCCGGTACGGGCGATCCGGAATCGGTCACCGAAACCGTGCAGCCGGGCATGGGAATATTTTCCGAAATGCGAGGGAATTTGTTTGCAATCGTGCCTGATCGGGTGTAAGGTACGCGAGCGATGCAGCGGCGCCGCCCGGGAAAAAGGCGCTGAATCGTCCTGGGACGGCTTCCGCTCTGAGCGGCTCATTCGAGCCATCCGCCGCCAAGATGCCGCGGCGCCAAGGGGCACGATGGCTCAGCGCTTTGATGTGTGTCCTTCGAAATCTTCGCAATCTCCGTATCGGGAGGCGAGGGCATGGCTTGGCGTGTGGTTTTTTCACTGCGCTGTATTCGCTGCCTGGCGGCCGCGGCCGCCGCGTTCTTGGCGCCGCTGGCAATTTGGGCCGAGGAAGAAGCCGCCTCGCCGCGCGTCGATCTCTACGGAGACCCACTGCCCGAAGGAGCGATTGCGCGGTTGGGCTCGACGCGCTTCTCGAATTCGATGGAGTCGCCCATCCGAGCCTGTACATACACTCCGGACGGGCGACAGATCGCATCGATAACTTCCGATGGTAAACTGCAGTTCTGGGACAGGAGTTCAGGATGCGAAACGCGCGAACTAGAAGTTGATAGGCCAGCGCCCCATGAGCCGCGTGCGCCCATCGACGATCGTGCATTCAGGCGTGACGTTAATATCGCCATCGCTCCGGACGGAAACCTGGTGGCAATCGCCTGGTGGGGCCGCGGGCGCATCGACATTCGCGAGTTGAGGGCGGGCAATTCGGTGGCGAGTATCACCACGCGCCGCCGTTCTCCTGCCAGGGCGCCGTCGCTCGTGTTCTCGTCCGATGGTCGCCGGCTCATTGCCGTTGAGGCGGGCCAAATAGAAATTTTTGATCTGAAGGGCGAGCCCGTGGGGCCGCCCCTGCCGCCGCGATCGAAAATAGCGATTTCACAGACGCGGGACGTCATGCTCACCAAAGATGACGTTAAAATCACCACGACGCCTACGCGCCTCGAACTGAGGGACGGTGCCACCGGCGGGCTGCAGCGCGAATTAGACGCAGTTGATGGTGCTGAGCTTATGTCGGGCATCGCAATCAACGCCCGGGCCACCAAGTTCGCCGCGGCTTTTGGAAAAACCCGCTTAGTCGACAACCGCCAACGAGCGTCCCTCAAGCTTTTCTCCCTGCCAGACCAGTCCGTCCTGGCCGAATATAAGCTGCCGTTCAAAACGGTGACCGATCTCCGATTCCTAAGCGCGGACCGAGAAGTGGCGCTCGAGGCACACGGCGAGGTGTTTGTGTGGAACCTGGCGGGCAAGAAAGCCGCGGGGCCGCTCGATATCGCGGGAGACCTCGCGCGGTTTCAGTTTGCCGCGGACGGCAGGGAGTTCGCGCGGGCGAGCGGCGGAACACGCGTTTCGCGTTGGCGCGCCCCGGGCTGGGACGAGGCTGAGCCGGGCCACGACAAGCCAATTGAGTCGATCGCGCTTTCGGCCGATGGCAAGATCGCAGCGACTTGC
Source organism: Pirellulales bacterium (assembly GCA_025927475.1). Classification (GTDB taxonomy): domain Bacteria; phylum Planctomycetota; class Planctomycetia; order Pirellulales; family JAICIG01; genus JAICLL01. The sequence continues at coordinate 14,181 of JAICLL010000041.1, read as the reverse complement.
GCAGCGGACCGCGCCGTTCGGCTCTGGGACACGGATACGGGCCGCCAGTTGCGCAAGATCCCGAAGATGTCCGCTGCGCACGTCGCGATCTCGCCGAATGGCGCCACGATCGCGTTCGTCGCTCTCGGAGTCCCGACAATTCATACCATAGAGCCGTGGACCCAAGTGCAGACCCGAAGCGAGGAGCTGATCACGAGCCTCGGGTTTTCTTCTGACTCAAACTGGTTGGCTCTTGGCGGCAAACGGACGGTAACCATCGTTCATGCCGCGACAGGCGAAGTGCGCGCGCGCTTGCCGGTGCCGGATGAGACGGACGTGGACGATGCGCAACGCGACGATCCGCAAGCGGCGCAGCTCGCGGCGATCTACGCCGTACAGTTTTCGAACAGCGGGAAACTGCTCGCGGCGAGCGTGAGGGGAGTCAAGACGCAGGGCCTGGTTGTCTGGAACCTGTCAGGGGATCAAACCACGGCAACCTGGGCGCGATATCACGGTTCCGCGGCGCCGCTTAGCTTCTCGAGCGACGACGCGTTGCTGGCGGTCGCCGACGCCGACGACGAGCACCGGCGCTCAGTCACCGTAATTAATACCGCCACAGGCGAGCCGAGGTTCATTCGGATCCGCGGGAGTCAATCGCGCGCAGTTGCACTTGTCCGCGGAGGGCAAATTCTCCTCTCTGCCGAGATCGACTCCTCACAGCCGCGCCAAGGCAGCATAGCGTTTTACGACCTTGTCGCTGGCGAAAGTTTAGGCGTCCTACCGCCGCAATCGCTATGGCCGAGTGGCTTTTCTGTCTCCACTGATGAGCGGCGAATGGCCGTCTCATGCAACGACGGTACCGCCCTGATCCTCGACCTTCAGGAAATCACCCACGCTCTCGGCGTGCCATCCGACGCGCGGTGATGACAGTTCCACGAATTAAAGGAGGAAGTCGTGAAGACACGAAACTCGAAGACCATGCGTCCTTACCCTTTCAAGGATCGCCGCTTGGAGGCGCGCCGAACACTGTCATTTGAAAGGCTTGAGCGGCGACTCGTTTTTGACATTGATTACTTCTGGGTGGGCGCCGGTGCGGACGACGAGTGGGCCGATACCAGCAACTGGCAATTGAGCGGTGGCGGCGCGCCGACCGAGCCGACCGACAGTAGCGACGAGACTTACTTCGATACGGGTCCAGACGCGTCAGGAAATACCGACGTGAGCATTTCTGGAGATGCGAACAATCGTTACGCCGCCGGCAGCGTTGACGTGCATGGATCGGGAACCGCCCAATTCTTCTTGGCAGGCAATCGACTCGATGTCGGCCCCGACCCCGGATCAAGCGAATATGCATTTCGCGTTCAGGCGGGTTCGGATGATAAAGTGGACGCTGAACCGACGGCCGTTATCACCGATGGCTATGCGCGCACGGGCCTGCTCGATGTGGACGGGATCATTGTTGGCGGCAACAGCCAGGCGTATTTGCTTGTGAGCGGCGCGACGGTTCGCAGCACGACGGTTTCGGTGGGATCCGCTGATGCACCCTACAGTAAGCCTGGAACCATGACCGTGAATGCCGGCGCTGACTTTCAGACAACGCGTGATATTGATATTGCAAATGGCGTAGTCAATGTCGACGGCAATTCGATCTTTGGTGGCGCAAATATTCGCATTGGCGAGCGCGAGTTCCCGAATGAAAGCGATGACGAATTATCACAGCTTCTTGTCGCGAGCGGGTCGCGCGTCGCGTCGGATGGTGTTGTACAGATTGGTGGCATTCCGGGGGTGGTAAATGGCTACGGCTTAACGCATTTGTACGGGGGCGCGGCCGCGCTCGACTCTGGCAAAGCCACAAGCGTGGGTGTCGGCAATCGCGGAACCGGTGAGTTCGACATCGACGCGGGGAGTGTTGCCCGGACGGCTGGTTTCATTGTCGGATCCGGAGTTGAATCGGAGGGAACGGCGACCGTTGCCGGCATCTGGTCAAGCCGTGCTCATAATGTCGCGACGGAAAACCAGTTCATCACGGTGAACCCGGACTTCAGCCTGCAGATACCACCCGGAGTGAACTATCTGGCCTCGGCGATTGGCTCCAACGGGGACGGATCATGACGATCGTGCCCGATGGCCAGGTCGAGGTTGGTCCGATGTTGATTGGCTTCAACGCCCAATCGTCCGGGACCGTCAATCTTAACGGGGCGGGGGCAACGCTAATTGTCAACGGCCGTCTCACTGTCGGCGGCGGCGGAGACGCAACGATTAACATATCTGGCGGTCTTCTTTCCACCCAGGCCCTTAGCACCATAGCTGGCCCGCACGGACTCGTAAAAATCATCAACGGCGGCATCTGGTACGCGGGTCAGCCGAGTAATAGGCAGGACATCGACATACAAGGAGCGAATGGACATCTGCAGCTCGATAACGGGACCGTGTATGGTAACGTAATTGATGTGAGAGCTGGCGGTCTGCTTTCAGGAAACGGGACGATTGATGGCGAGCTTCAAGAAACTGGGGGAACGATTCGCCCAGGAGTAGACGGCGGCCTAAAAACGATCGGTACGTTGACGGTCAATGGGTCTTTTGATGCAACTGGCGGTGGTAAGTATATCGCGGAGATCGCAGGGCCGGGCGACAACGATTTACTCTCGATATCCGATACCGCCTCGCTCGGCGGCTCGATGATTGTGCCGGCGATCGGCTCGCCCGATTTTGTAGCCGGGCAGAGCTACACCGTGCTCACCGCGGCAAACGTCGTCGGGCAGTTCACGAATTTGCCGGCGGCGCTCGATCAACCGTCAGGAGTCTACGTCGGAGATTTCCGGAACGACCCGGACCTGCCCGCGCTGCCCAGCAGCCTCGCCTGGGAAATTCAATATGCAAAGACTGCCGTCATACTCAGCATCGTGCCGACCGTCTCCCTCCAGTCCAACGGCGACATCTACGAGACCGACACGTCGCCAGGCAGTTTCACCGTCACGCGGTCCGGGCCCACGACGAACAGCCTGACCGTCAGCTATACCACCAGCGGAACGGCGATTTCGGGTACCGACTACGCCGGGCTCTCGGGCAGCGTGACGATTCCCGCCGGCTCGCGCACCGCGAATATCTATGTGACGCCGGAAGACGACAGCGACACCGACGACAACCAGGCGTCGGAAACGCTCGATGTGGCCCTCCAGCGGCAGGTGGGCGGCTATGCGCTCGGCACGCCGCAATCGGCCGAGATGACCATCCGCGAAGAGCCGTTGCCGACCGTGACGATCGCGGCCACCGCGCCCAACGCGGTCGAAGCGGGCGCGGACGGCCAGTTCACCGTCAGCCGCACCGGGCCGCTCGACGACCAACTGTATGTGACCCTTGCCAGCAGCGGCACCGCGGTGGCCGGCACCAACTACCAGGCGCTGCCCGCCGGCGTGTTGATCTGGCCGGGCGCGCGATCCGCCGTCGTCACGGTCCACGCGCTCGACGACGGCCCGCCCGGTACGGGCGATCCGGAAACGGTCACCGAAACCGTGCAACCGGGGTCTGGTTATTTCGCTTATTACGTGGGCACGCCATCCTCGGCCAACGTGTCGATTCAGGAAGAGGGTTACACTACGGTCACGATCGCCGCCACCACGCCCAGCACGTATGAAGGCGCCAGCTTGCCCGGCGAATTCACCGTGACTCGCCAGGCGCCGTACGACCAGCCGCTGGTGGTGAACTACAGCCTGAGCGGAACGGCGGTCAGCGGCGCCGACTACCAGCCGCTGAGCGGCACGGTGACCATTCCGGCGGGCAGCCCCACCGCTCCCATCGACGTCACGCCGCTGGACGACGGCGATGGCGACGACACGGGCGCCGGCGAATCGGTGATCGCCACGCTCGGGCCGAGCTCCAACTACCAGGTGGGCCAGCCGTCGAGCGACACGGTGACCATCGGCGAAGAGCCTCCCGTGGTTAGCATCGCGGTCAGTCAGCCCGACACCAGCGAGCAAGACCCTCAAGGAGCCGTCTTCACGGTCACGCGAACCGGCGCCACCACCTCGGCGGCGACTGTGGGCTTCGCACTCACGGGAACGGCGCAGAAAGGCGTCGACTTTGTCGATCCCGCCTCGACGGTCACCATACCCGTGGGCCAAAGCTCCGCCAGCTTTTCGATCGTGCCGATCGACGATGGCGACAACGACGACAGCCAGACCAGCGAGTGAGTGACGGCCACCATCAATTCGATCGCAGGCGAACCGCAGCTCACCTACGGCGAGCCGAGAAGCGCGACGCTGACCATCATCGAAGACAGCGCGCCCACGGTGGCGGTGGCCGCCGTCAACGACACCTACGAGGGGAGCCCGCAGCCGGGCAAGTTTGTCATCAGCCGCAGCGGCCCGACCACTGGACGCGATCACCGTGAGTTACGAGACCGAGGGCGATGCGTACCCAGGCGTCGACTACGTCGCATTGCCGGGTGTCGATTTGCTGACGGTGGTGATGCACGAGATGGGGCATTTATTCGGCCTGCCGGAAGCCTCCGGGCCCGACGACGCGCATGATGTCATGTGGGAGGTGTTGGGCCCGTCGACACGCCGGCTGCCAGCTACGGGCGATGTGCTCCTGCTGCCAGGCGCCGTTGGTCAGTCGCTCGCCCCGGCTCCTGACCAACGCATTGAGGCGATCATCGCCGTACTGTTTCCTGATGGATTGACGGGCGCAACTCCGCCGGTGGCCGTGAAGCGAGCGGGCACCGCCCCGCATAAAACTGGGCGGGAACTCGCGGTGTAGTCGCGGCAGTGGTCAGCGCAGCGATCTTACCGCGCCGACGTCTGATAGGCAGCGCCCTCCGTGGCAATCCCGTGCGCATCAACCGGCGAACCAAACGACTTGGCGTGCGTAGAAATAAGTAGAGGGACGTTTTTTTGGTCAGGGAAAAGCGGAGCGAGAAAGACGGGGCAAAGCCGTTGGACCAATCGCCCGCTGCCGGGGCACAAGGCGCTTGCGTAAGCGGGCGTTGATGCGTTAGGCAATCGCCGTAAACCGCTGTGCGCGTGCGATTTATCCAGCGATGCCTTTGAAGCGGCGGCTTCTTTTCGGCAAGCGCAGGTGGGTCTCTTAACTGATGGCGGCCAGCCATCTGGCGTCCTCCCCGAGGGCGAGGGAAAATGCCCGCACGTTGCGCGGTCGAAAGAGCGAGAAGGCGGTGGATCGGCAGCGCGCTGCCGATCACCCCCCAGGTGGCGGTCGGTCGGAGGGAGGGGCTTGGCAGCCAAGGCGGTGGCCCGCGGAAGGGAACTCTCGGCTACTCCTCGCGCAACACGCGCGCAATGGCAGCCTCTAAGTCGTGGTCGCCCTGGCGGCTCTCGGTCAGGCTGGTCGGGCGGTGCTCGGCCCGCAGCATCCGCAATACGTCGCGATAGCGCGCCCGCTCAGCAAGATGATCGCCGCGCGAGTGCGCCCGCTGGGCGTCGCGCAACAGCAGTTGATACGGTTCCAACGGCGGTTGCGATTCTCGGTAAAAGCGGGCAATCGCCATCCGTGCCTCGCGCTGCGATTCGGCATCGCTCACGGGCGGCGAGAAGTCGATCAGCGACAAGCAGACCGAAAGCGAAAGGCTCGCCCCCAAGATCAGCGTCAGTGTCAGAGGACGCGCCGGTTTTTCCGCCGCCGCCTGCTTCGCCTGCTGCCTGGCCTCGGCAAGCTGCAGCTCGGGCAATCTGCCATCTTGCGCCAGCGGGATGGCCGCGGTGGCGGGATCGGCAGGTCGAAATCGTGGAACGGCTGGGGCGGGCGCAGCCGGGGCGGGGTCGCTCAGCCGCAAGCCGGCGGCCAACACATTCGGATCGCCGCGCCAGCGAGGTTGAGCAACGGTTGGACTCGCCGGGGCCGGCGGCGCGGCCGAGGGCGTTTGCGCAGGATCTGCCGTCGGCGGGGCAACCTGAAACTGCGTCTGGCATTGCGGGCAGGCGAGCACGTGCCCGGTCAATTCCGGCGCCACCGACAATTGCGACGCGCATCCTGGGCAAGCGACGGTCGACATGATGCCTCGTTCTACAGAGAGAAGCCCGAAAACAGGTAATTCATCACAAACGGTCCCAGAATGATCAACGCCGTGGAGGCCATGACGAGAATGCCGGGCAGAAGCATTTTGACTCCGGCCTCGCCCGCCAGGGCCTCGGCCCGTTGCGTTCGTTTGATTCTGAGCACGTCCGCTTGGGTGCGAAAGACGCGAGCCAGCGGTGTGCCGAGCTCTTCGCCCTGGATGATCGAACCGACGACGCTCGTCACGTCGTCGTCGCTGAGCCGGGCGCGCAATGCTTCCAAGGCCTCGCCGCGCGTTTTGCCCAGACTCATGTCGGCCAACATCCGCCCGAATTCGTCTGCCACCGGATGGCCCTTCAGTTCATGCACCGCTTGCTCAAGGGCCGGCAGAAACGTGGCGCCCGCTTCAATGAGCAGCGTTAACAAGTCGAGCAGATAAGGGAGCCGCCGCTTGATGAGCACCAACCGGTGACGGGCCCGCGCCGCCAGCCGCCGCCGCAACCCATAGACGGTTAAAACGGTCGCCGCGAGCGTCAAGACCGCCGCGTCGGGACCGAACCAGGCGACTGAGACATACAGATAGAGCGGGGTCAAGATAAGCGCAATCGTCTCGGCGCGGGCCAGGTATTCTTCGGCCAGCCAAAACCGCGGCAGGCCAGCGGCGAAAATGTGCCGCTGGATCTCGGGCAGTTGTTCGCGAAAGGCCGCCCGATTGAACCGCGCCAGCAACTCAATCAGCGGTTGCAACAAGCGATAGACAGCGTCGAGCCGCCGCAACTCGTTCATGCGGCTGATGTCATAGCGCCACTCGTGGCCTTGTTGCAGATCGTCGCTGGCCAAGGCCGCAAGCACCCATCGCGCAGCCACCGCCACGCCGCCGCCCGCCAGCAGCGAGGCGACGATGCCCAGGCCGGGACCAAGCGTGGCCAGGAGTACAGGGAGCGAGGTCATGTCCAGAAAGTCAAAATGCAAAACCGGGAAATGTCCTTTCTGCGCCACAGGCTCATATATCCGGCGTCAGAATCGCCCTGGCCCACAAATACGAGACCAGGTTCAACAACACGGCGATCGACAGCATCAATTGGCCCGGCAGCGTATCGAACAACCGCAGCGTATTGTCGGGATCGATGAAATAATAGGCGGTCAGCACAAACAACGGCATCAGCGCCATATAGACCGCCGACTTGCGCGCCTGGGCCGTCTCGCTGAGCAGCTTCCGCTCAAGCCGCTGCAACTCGAGCACCGAATGGGCGATCCGATCGACGGTTTCATTCAGACGCCCGCCGCTATCGTGGCTGGCCAACATCGCCGCGGCGAACAGCGAGAAGTTCTCGCTGCGCAGGCGGGCCTTGGCCTCGGTCAAGGTTTGCACCAGCGGTTTGCCAAGGTCATATTCGCCGACGATCTGGCGGAACTCTTCGGAAATGGGCCGCGGGCACTGGTCGGCCAGAATCTGCAGCGACTGGGCCAAGGAGAGGCCGGCCTTGATCGCGCCGCTGAGAGCCACCATCGCGTCGGCCAATTGATCTTCAATCTTTCGTTTTCGTGCTTCGGCCAGCCGGCGCAGCAGATACCAGGGAAACGCCACCAGCAACATGCCGGCCAGCACGGCGAAAACCGGGCGGCCCCCGGCGGCCAGGACCGCGCACACCGACGCGGTGCCCAGCGACCAGCCGTTCAGCCAACGCCGCAGTCCCGCCACCGGCCGCCGCAGCGTGCGCAGCTTATCTCCGAAGTCGCGCTCGAGATGGTCGAGCGCCCGCGCATAGTAGCCGCGTCCCGCGTACGCTCCCCAGACGACCGCCGCGCCGATTAACACACTCGTTGGCAGAAAATCAATGGTTTCCATGTCACGATTCACCGCAAACTACTCTCCGGACGCCGAGAGCGCCTCGCCGCTGGGCAACCACGGCCCGCTCGCGCCGCATCGCACCAGGTCGTCGGACTTGATGGTGCCGCTACGGACCATGCGCCGCACCTCGCGCGGATCCAACGGGCCAAGCTCGTTCCCCGAGATCAGGCAATACCACTGGTCGGACGAATCATCCGTTCGGCGCGGGATCCCAGACCCGGTCGCGGCCACTGTCAATCGCGGTGGCGGCGGGGCCGGAATCTTGAACGTCGGCGAGCTCGCGGCCGAGAAGACGCTGCTGATTGGCGCCCCGCTCGCGGCCGCCCCCGGCTGCTCACCGTATAGAAACCTCGATTCGAGCAAACGCTTGTCAATCAGCGATTCGATAAACGTCGGCAAATAGCCGGTCGGCTGCAGGCCCAGACCGTGGCGGTCGTTGAAAATGTCGGTCACGATCACCTCTTTGGTCTCCGGATGCACGTCGGTGAGTTCCGAAATCTGCGTCACGCGCCGCTGGCCGGTGGGCAGCCGCGTGATCTGCACGACGACGTCAATGGCCGAGGCGATCTGGCGATGGATCGAAATCATCGGCAGTTCGGCGGCCATCAGCATCAACACTTCCAGCCGTTCGATGACCTCTTTCGAGCTGTTGGCGTGAACGGTGGTCATCGAGCCCGCATGGCCGGTGTTCATGGCCTGGATCATGTCGAGCGCTTCGGCCCCGCGGCATTCGCCCACGATGATGCGGTCGGGCCGCATCCGCAAAGCGTTGCGCACCAGATCGCGAATGGTGTACGCCCCGGCGCCTTCGGCATTGGGCAGCTTCGATTCGAGCGTGACTACGTGCTCCTGATGCAGCCGCAGCTCTGAAGTGTCTTCGATGGTGACGATGCGCTCTTTGTAGGGAATGAAGCCGCTGAGCACGTTGAGCAACGTCGTCTTGCCGGTGCCGGTGCCGCCGCTGACGAGCATGCTGCGATGGTCGACCACGCAGGCCCGCAAGAACGTGGCCGCCGCGCTGGTCATGGTGCCGTTGTCGACCAGGTCGTCCATCGTGAACCGCTGGGCCGGAAACTTGCGAATGGTCAGGCAGGGCCCGCTTACCGCGAGCGGCGGAATGATGGCGTTGACGCGCGATCCGTCGGGCAACCGGGCGTCGACCAGCGGCTGGCTCTTGTCGATGCGGCGGCCCACCTGGGCCACGATCCGCTCGATGATCGACTCGGTCACCTGATCGGAAATGAATCGCCGCCCGGAATGCTCGATCACGCCGTCGCGCTCGACGTAGATCTGGTCGCTGTCGACCACCATGATTTCGGTGATCGTAGGCGCCCGCAGCAGGTCTTGCAGGGGGCCAAAGCCAAACACCGTGTCTTTCAGGTCTTTTTTCAGTGTCCGCAACACCACATATTTGCGCAACTGCTCGTGCAGGTGCGGCCGCAACAGCGGAAAGATCTCGGCAAACCGTTCTTCGACCGCCCGGATGCGCCCGCTCACGTCGTGCGCTTCCGACAGGGCTAGCCGCTCGCGGGCGAAGTGCAGCAAGCCGTGCAGCTCGACCTCGCGTTCGGGCACCAGCGTCGCCGGCACATCGAATTCGTTTGAGGTCAGCACGGCCAGGTCGAACTCGTCGTGCCGCGTTTCCATCACCAGTTGATTGATGAGCAGGTCCATCAGCACCAGCCCGCTGATTTCTTCCAATAGGGGTTGGTTTTCCTGCCCGAACACATTCAGCTCGCGGCACACGTCTTCGATATGGTTTTCGAGCAGGACGATGGTGGCGGGATCGCCGGCGCGATTGCGTTCGATTTCGAAAAGATCGAGGCGTTCGAGCAGTTTTTTGTGAATTCGCAGCTCGAGGTCGGCCATAATCGAGCGCAGGTGCGACTCGAGTTCGCGGCGATCGATGACCGGCGCGGTCTCCGCCTCGAATGTGAGGGTGAAGGGCCAGATGCGCACCTTGACGCCGGGCGCGAAGGCGACCGTTTCACCCCCGGCAACTTCGCGGTCGCCCACCACGCAACTGTTCAGGCCGACGTTGCGCAACTGCAACTGGCCGCCCTCGGCCCGCACCACGGCATGGCGCCGCGAGACCAACGGGCTGGAAAGCACCACCTGGTTCGCCGAGTCGCGGCCGATCGAGGCCTCTTCGCCGGTCACCTCCACCAGCGTCCGCCGGCTTTCATCGACTTTGTTAAACCAGATTTTCATGCGCGAGCGAAACTTTGTCTCGTCGAGGCATTATATCCAAGGGTGGCGGCAGCGGCGCGGCGCATCGCTCGGCTGTTATACAGTGGCCGGATCGACGACAATCAGCCCTGGACCGAATGCGCTCATCCGGCGGAAGTGTGAAACATCGAAGGTGAGGAGGTGCGTCACCTTATGGACATGGCAGACCGCCACCAGCCGAGCATCGTGAACCTGCTTGCCGATAACTCCCACGGCCTCGACCAACGCTTTCCATGCCGCATAGATGCCGGACGCATCGGCGAGCAAAGGAAACCTCTTCTCGAACTGCGATACGTGAGCTTCGGTGTCAGCCGCGGAGAGGCCAAGGCCGTTTGCCGAGACGGGCCGAGTGGCGACGCTGCGAAACTCGATTAAAACTTGCGGTGTGACGTCCAGCACCTCGCGGCCGCGGTGCAATCGCAAAACCGCCCGCACCGTGAGAGCGTGCTTGGCATCGCGGCTGTTGGCCAAGCGGGCCAAGAGTGAAGTATCAACTAGGTAGGCCACTAATCGTATAGGTTCTCGCGGCTTAAGGCCGCATCGGATAGAGAAACGCCGCAGTCCCTCGCCGCCGCCAGCAGCCCGCGCTCCCACTCATCCTGGGGCTGCAGAGAGGCGATGGTGATAAACCGCTCGCGCAACGCGTGGATCGCCAATGTTTCGGCGGTCTGCCCGTTCCGAGCCGCCTGCTCAGTTAATGCGGCTTCCAGTTCAGCATCGAGATGAATGACCATCGCGGGCCTCAGGTGTAAGTGTTCATTAGTAATCATAGTCCAACCGTTATTAATCGCCAAGCCGCGATTCGGCATCGAGCCGCCCTTCACGAACGCCACGGAGGGCGTTGCCTTCAGGGGCTACCCAGATTTTTTTCGCGGTCTCAGCAACACGCCAACCTCGCGATAGTTGGTCGCTTGCATCGCTTCGAGCAGCCGCTCGGCGTCTTCGTCCAGCGATTTGCCGTTCATCTTCACACGCACGGTGATAATGTTCTCTTGCAACTGCGGCAGCCGGGCGGCGTTGAGCACATTGGTCTTGCCCAGGCGATTGCCGATCGAAAGCAGCTTGAACGGACCGATGATTTCGGTACGGCCGGCTGAAGGCGTGGCGGCCGCGATCGTCGGCGCCGCATCGCCCGAGCCAGCGGCCGCCCCCCGCGCCCTGCGAGGCAACAGAAAATCCACCTCGTCGCCCGGAACCACCAGCGAGGCGATGAAATTCCGCGAATCGACCGGAATCCACAAGGCCCGCTCGTTCTCTGCCAACTCCAACTCTGCCGGCGGAGTTTCCAGGTCGGTGCGCAGCAACAATTGTTCGCCCCGGAACTCCCGCACGGCGTTCATGCCGATCACCGTATCCAGGTCTTTCCAGAGCACCGCGATGGCTTCTAGACGGCGCGCGGCGACTTCGGGCACCGGCATCTCGGCGAAGTGCGCCGCGACGAAGGTCTCGCCCGGATGAATTTGCGCGTCGGCCGCGATCGACACAAAACTTACCTTCTCGAACTCGCGCGATTTGCGATCGAGATAAAACCAGTTGAGCCCCGCGGCCAGCAGGCCCAGAACCAGCGCCGCCACCAGGCCGGGCATTCCCTTCATCAAAACCTCATCTTAAGGAGTCACAAAAACCAACCCTGTCGAGCCGCCGAAACGTCCGGGGGTAAGCTGAATCAGACATGAGCCTGGCTCATGATCCCCTTCAGCCTGGCCCGCCCACGAACGGCCACCACTGCCGCCGTGCGAGCGAACCAACGACGCTTGCCAGCCGCCGCCCGACTGCCGCCATCGCAACGTGGCCCGCGGCCAGTGTTCGGCCTGCCACTGAGTATAAAATCGCTGATATTGCCGACACTCGCCATCGCCTTGAAACGCGCAGATTTGTTCGCCGCCGCGCGCCATCGACATCAGACGATGGCAGCCGGGCGGCAGCGGTGGCGCGTCGTCCGCCGGCGGATGATCGGCTTGCAGCAGAAACAGTGTCCACACGCCCTCGTCCCGCGGCGCCGCCACCCCCCATAGTACCACGCGCGGTTGAGGCTCGACAGCGCGACCCCGCTGGTCCGCTGCGGTGTCCACGCGCCGGGTTCCCACCATCAGCGGCGCCCCAAAGGCGGACTCATAAAGTTGTGCGCCCGCGGGCAATTCTGTCTCCGTCGTGGGACTGGCTTCATTCCGTTTCGGTTCGCGCGATGAGGAGAAGGGCCTGAATTCCGTTCCATGAGCGAGCCGAGCCAAAAGCCGCTGCTCGTCGGCATTAGGCGTTGGCGACCAGGGCGACGCCGAGGCAATACACTCGCGGCACGCGGCACGCAGCGCTCGCGCGGCGTCGGCCCGATCGCCGAGCACCGTTTGGCGGCCAAATCGGTACGGCATATCGCCCATGACCAACTGCACCGGCTGCCGGCCTGCGTGGCGATCGGGCGCAGCCCGGCCGGGTGCCGCCGGCGGGTTGCCTCGCCATTGCTGAATGACCTGTCTGCCGAAGCCCAGCCCCGCGACCAATACCAAAGCCGAAAACAGCCCCTTAGTCGTCCAATCGGCCAGCCGTCTTGCCAAGTGCCCGAAGCTGCTCGCAACCCCGCGCGAGGCGGCCTCGCTGACGGCACTGAGCGATTCGGTATTTCGCAGGCGATTCATTTGAAAGGGCAATGAAGAAAACAAAGGAAGAGATGGGTAGTGCCTTAAAGTAGTGTTGCCGAGATCCTGTAGCACAGCCGCCCCGGCTGTGATTCGCCGCCTACGGCGACTAGACCGGGGCCACAGCCGGGGGCGGCTGTGCCACATAAGTATCCATTCTTTTGAGCCTTCGTTTTCTTCGTTGCCTTCCGTTCAAATCCGTCCCGCCTTATCAGTTGGGCAACATTCGCAAATACCCGTTCAACAAGTCGATCTTGGCTTGCAGTTGGCCGGCTTGAGCCTGCAGCGCGGCGATGGCGCCGGTTGCCTCGCCCGCCTCAATCTTAGTAATTTGCGCCAAAAGCTGGTTGCGCTGCTGGCTGTACATGCTGATGAAGAACCGCGTCATCATACCCGGCAGACCGCGGCGCGGGCGGGGTATCCGATCGCCCTGGATGCGGCGGATCAAAGCGGACTGCTGGTTCTCCGCCACGCGGTCTCGATCGGATTCGCAGAACCGGCCGACCTGCGGATGAAAGTTGTGATAGGCGCCATACCAGGCGCGAATCTCTTCGTCGCGGTCGAGCACGTCCAAATCGGAACGAAACGGCGCCGTTTGGATGGCCGTCACCGCCAATTGGAAGGCGGCTTTCAGACCGGCCGGCGCTTGCGGCAGCGTATAGAGATAAGGAATCCGCCGCCAATAGGTCGAGGGAATTCCCATCTGTGAGTATTGCCATTTGCCATCGAGGAGCGGATGTTCTTGATCCATCGCCGCGGCGCCGAGCTTGGGCAGCAGGGGCGGTGTCCAGACACGCTGCGACCGGCCCACCCAGCCGCCACGCGTCGGATCGAGCCGCTCGCGGTCGACCAAGAGGCTGCCGAACTGCGGCCCGCGCACGACCGGATGATCGAGATCTTCCTTCGCCAGGCGGCGGTTCGGCCCGGCAGCGCCGGCGTTCAATGCGGCGGGCTGCGGCCAGCTAGCGGGATTGGGCAGATTGCCGCCGCGCCCCCAACGGCTGCGCCAGGCCGCGTCGCGCGCGGCCACCACCCCGCGCAGCTTCCAGCTTGATTTGCTGCCCGTATCTACCATCAACGCCAGCACGAACAGCAACACCGGCAGGCAGAGCACCAGTTCGAGCGGCGCCAAGCCGCGCCGGGCATTGCGGCAGTGTCGTGTATTATTCATGGCATCGCTTTGTAGCTGTAGGGTGGGCCGAGCGCTGCGAGTCCCACCTTGGGGCCAATCAACCCTTGTCGTATCGCGCTCGTGTGGATGGTGGAACTCGATCTTGCTGGTCGAAATCACGTGGGTGCCACGGCATCCGCCGCGGCGGGATACGCATTGCGGTGGTGTCCTAATAGTGCGGTGCTGCCGTGCAAAGTGATACTAACCCGAAGCGTCAGCGAGGCAGAATCTCCCCAGTTCCTCGCTGACGCTTCGGGTTAGGCGTGAGTCGCAGGTGTTGTGGCTTAGTCTCAAACGGTGCGGTT
>JAICLL010000249.1 GCA_025927475.1 Pirellulales bacterium | reverse complement strand
TCGAGCGAAGACTTCCCGACGGGCTTGGACCCGCCTGGGTAGGATTAGGTTTTGATTCACCTCCTTTGCTGTTAAAACCGCACCGTTTGAGACTAAGCCACAACACCTGCGACTCACGCCTAACCCGAAGCGCAAGCGAGGCTCATCAATGGACTTACCTCGCTTGCGCCTCGAGTTGGTGTATGACCGGCGCGGGAGGCATACATACGTGGGCTGATGAATAATCCGGGTCAATTTCTCTCCGCGCCGGGTAACGATTTTGTCATTTGCGGCATCTTATGTATGATAGGTGCCTTGCCGGGCCGCGGGAGCCGGCCCGGCGTCTGGCTTCCAATCTGGGAACAAACGGCGACCGACCCAAGAGGGGTCGCGTGTTCCGCCGGTGGCGATGGATCGCCCGATCTGGGTTGTTGGATCGACCGCCGAGGCTGCCGGCCCCGGTGTACCTTGTTTCATCCGCTCGACCGGTTCCACCGGTGCGCACGGTCATCCGGAACGGAACGATCATGCCGATGGCAAAGCGTCGACGATGATTGGCATCAGTTGTGTGAAGCAGAGTTGCTAGAGCAGAGTTGCTAGAATAGTGGCACGCCGACCATTTCGCGCTTAAGATCAAACTACGGTCACGCTGGCCGCGTACACAAGAAACGGCGTTGCCGTTCACATCGCGTCACGTCTCAGGAAAGCACTGGGATCATCGAAGCACAAAGGAAAGCCGGGCAAACCCTGACTGGAAGAGGCATGGAAATACAGAAAATTCTCACCTTGCGCGGTCCAAATATCTGGGCAAACTTTCCCGTGCTGGAAGCCTGGGTCGACCTGGGCGAACTGAAAGATTCGCCCTCCGACGAGCTGCCCGGCTTCAACGAGCGGCTGATGAGCTGGCTGCCGACGATGATCGAACATCGTTGCAGCATCGGCGAGCGCGGCGGTTTTTTCGAGCGGCTGCGGCGCGGCACCTATCCGGCGCACATTCTGGAGCACGTCACGCTCGAGTTGCAATCGCTGGCCGGTTCGACGGTCGGCTATGGCCGGGCACGCGAGACCGCCACCGAAGGCGTCTACAAAGTCGTCGTCGAATTTGAAGAAGAATCGTTTGCCAAGGCCGCCTTGCTCACGGCACGCGAGCTGTGCCTGGCCGCCATTCATGATCGCCCTTTCGACGTGGCCGCCGAAATCGCGCGCTTGGCCGAGCTGAATCAAGACGCGCGCTTGGGTCCCAGCACCCGGGCGATCGTCGACGCCGCTAAAGCCCGTGGCATTCCGTTCCGGCGATTGAACGCCGGCAACCTGGTGCAGCTTGGCTATGGCAAGCGGCAACGCCGCATCTGGGCCGCCGAAACCGACCGCACCAGCGCCGTCGCGGAAGAGATCGCTCAAGACAAAGACCTGACGCGGGCCCTGCTGCGCACGGCGGGCGTTCCCGTGCCCGAAGGTCGTCCCGTGACCAGCGCGGACGATGCGTGGACCGCTGCGCTGGAGTTGGGCGTGCCGGTGGTCGTCAAGCCGCGGTTTGGCAATCAGGGCAAGAACGTCGCGACCTACCTGACGACCGAAGAACAGGTGAAGGCCGCTTATCACACCGCGGCCGAAGGGGGCTACTCGGTCATCGTCGAACGCTATATTCCCGGCGCCGACTACCGGCTGCTGATCGTGGGCAATCGCATGGTGGCTGCCGCGCGGCGCGAACCGGCGCAGGTGATTGGCGACAGTGTGCACACCGTCGCGGAGTTGGTCGATCGGGTGAATGCCGATCCGCGCCGCGGCAACGATCACGCCACGCCGCTCAGTAAAATTCGCCTCGATGCGGTGGCCATGAGCGTGCTGGCCGAGCAAGGGCTTTCGCCCACCGCCGTGCCGCCGGAAGGAGCCCGCGTGCTCATTCGGCGCAATGGAAACCTGAGCACCGGCGGCACCGCCGCCGATGTCACCGACCTGGTACACCCCGAGGTGGCCGATCGGGCGGTCGAGGCGGCTCGCGTGGTCGGCCTCGACGTGGCCGGCGTCGATGTGCTGGCCGTCGACGTCACGCTGCCGCTGGAAGGACAAGACGGAGCGATTGTCGAGGTCAACGCGGGACCGGGTTTGCGGATGCACGTCGAGCCGTCGTCGGGCCAGCCCCGTCCGGTGGGCGAGGCCATCGTCGGCACCATGTTCGCGCTGGGCGAGACCGGCCGCATCCCCATCGCCGCGGTGACGGGCACCAATGGCAAAACAACCACCACCCGCCTGATTGCCCATCTGTTCGAGTCGCAGGGCAACTTGTTGGGCATGACTTGCACCGATGGCATTTTCGTGGGCAATCGCCGTATCGACGGGGGCGACTGCAGCGGGCCGAAAAGCGCGCGGGCTGTGTTGTTCAATCCGCTGGTCGAAGCCGCCGTTTTCGAATGTGCCCGCGGGGGCATCTTGCGCGAAGGGCTGGGCTTCGACCTGTGCGACGTGGGCGTCGTCACCAACATCGCCGAGGGCGACCATCTGGGCGTGGGCGGCGTCGATACGCTCGAGCAATTGGCGAAGGTCAAGCGGTGCGTGGTCGAAGCCGTCGCGCCGAGCGGCTATGCCGTGCTCAAGGCCGACGATCCCTTGGTGGCCGCGATGGCCGAACGCTGCCCCGGCAAAATCATCTACTTCGCCCGTGACGAGGCCGATGCGGTCGTCCGGTCGCATCGCGCCCAGGGCGGTCGCGCGGTGTTGGTGCGCGCCGGCGCGCTGATCGCCGCCGAAGGCCCCGGTGAAACCATCATCACTACGCTCGATCGCGTGCCGCTCACGCATGGCGGGCGCGTGGCGTTCCAGGTCGAAAACGTGCTGGCCGCCACGGCGGCCGGCTGGGCCTTGGGCATTGCGTTCGATGTGATCGCCGGCGGACTAGAGTCCTTCGCCGCCAGCTTCCGCCATGTGCCCGGACGGTTCAACTTGCTCGAAATCGGCGGCGCGACGGTCATTGTCGATTACGGCCACAACGCCTCGGCGTTGAAGAGCCTGCTGGAAGCCGTCGAGCAGTTTCCGCACGCGCGGCGGTCGGTGGTCTATTCGGCGGCGGGCGACCGGCGCGACTGCGACATGATCGAACAGGGCGCATTGCTCGGCAAGACGTTCGATCGCGTCATCCTCTACGAAGACCATTACCGCCGCGGCCGCGCCGAGGGCGAAATCATCGCCTTGTTTCGTCAGGGACTCTCCAGCGCCGCGCGTGCCCGAGAGATTGTCGAAATCCAGGGCGCCGTGCAGGCGGTCGAGACCGCGCTGCGCACCGCGCAGCCGGGCGAGCTGCTGGTGTTGCAGGCCGACGAGATCGACGAGACGGTCGAGTTTGTCAAGCGCTACCTGGGGCAGCAGGCGCCGGGCCGCGAGATTCAACTTACCGAGGCCCTGACGCCGGCCTCTCCAGCGCCGATCGAACCGGCCGTCGCCTTGCGTCATCAGCCCGAGCCGCAGTTGGTGACCTAGCGGTACCCGACCAAGCCCGACGCGTCAGGCGAGGGTTCACGAAAGCCCGGCGGGTCGACAGCATTCACGAAAGCCCGACCCGTCACCGAGCGGCCCGCGCGCGTGCGGCTGGCGTCGCACGCAACGGGCCGTGCAGTGATCGACCCGACGACCGACTCATCGACCATCTGGCGGCGAGCAAAGGCGGGCATGACAACCTCCGCTGAACGAAGCCGCCGGAAACAGGCGCATTCTTCCCAGACCGCGTTTCAAGACGTCAAACGGCATTTCGCCGAGGCTAATCGTGTGGTTCTGGGCATCTTTGTTCGTCAACGGATGGGTGTCTTTGTTTATTTCTTTGTTTGTTTGTCTCCCTGCACGGCACTAGCACAAATCCTAAACCACCCAGCTTGCCCAAGCAGCAGAAGTCCGCTATCGTCTACGCGATTGACCCATTTTAACAGAAAATGGGTCTCGCAGGGGCACGAATCGGAACATGTGGACCGAGTTCACCCCGTTTTTTTAGAAGTGCCATCATGCATACATGGCTCCACAACCTGCCTCGATCGGCGCAAGCTCGAAAACCCGGCCGCAAAACCCGCCAGCCTCGGCCGGGCCGGTGTTCAAAATCCGGCACCGTGAAGTTCGGCCTCGAACATCTCGAAGATCGTACGCTACTTTCGATCACCAACGCGGCCGGCGCGACGACCATCACCAATTCCGCCAGTGTCACGACGACTACCACGAACATCGGTACGCCCACGACCGCGTCGGCGAGCACTTCGATCTCGGCGCCGACGCTGACGATCACCAAAACCGGCACACCATCGACAATTAATGTTGGGGGCACGGTAACCTATGTCATTACTGCCACCAATTCCGCGCGCGACGCGGTCGCCGGAGGGGTGGTGACAGATGTTGTGCCCGCCGGTTTGACGGTCGTCTCGGCCTACCCGAATCCCCCCGGAGTGAACAGTCCCACCAACGCGTCGGGCGACACGGTGACGATCAGCGGCAACACCGTAACCGATCATCTGGGCACTTTGGGCCAAAACGGCGAAGCGTTCCTGACGATCACCGCCACCGCCGCGCCGTTGCCCAACGGCACGACGAATTTGGCGCTGATCAACACGGCGAGCCTGGCGGTTGCCGGGACGACGAACCTGACGTCCAACGCCGTGACTACGACCATCAGCACCACGACGCCCCTCTTGTCGATCACCAAAGCCGCCACCGAGCATGCTCACGTGGGTGGGACGGTGGTCTTCACCATCACCGTCACGAATTCGGGCGGCGCGGCGGCCACCGGCGCGGTTGTCTCCGATCTCGTCCACGACCAGTTTGTCTTGACCAACTTGCGGGCCACCGACCCGGCAGGCGCCGTGACGATCAGCGACAACCCGGGGACCGGCGGCCAGATGGTTACCGACCACCTCGGTGCCGTGCCGGCCTACGGCGCCGAGACGCTGACGATTACCGGCACGGCCTTGCCGCTCCAAGGCGGGGATGCGGGCGGAATCGAGAACACGGCCGATCTGACGTTTGCCGGCACGACGACGGCGTCCAATTCCGTGAATACTTTAATCACTCCGGCGCCGGTCTCGACGGGCGTCGGCTTCTTGGCGGGCGTGCCCGGCGACGGTACGCCGCAAGTCTTTGTTCAGAACGTCTATCGCGAGCTGCTGGGCCGCGAACCCGACGCGGCCGGCGATTCATTCTGGGTCGCCTACGTTCAACAGCACGACAGCGCCGCCGGACGTTCGCAGGCGATCTCGGCGTTCATGAACTCGCCAGAATATGCCATTCACTACATCACGACGCTTTACGAAGTCGTTCTCGGTCGAGTGCCCGACGCCCCCGGCTTGCATTTCTGGACGAGCAAGATGGGCAGCCCTGGCACGCCGGGAGCGGGCACCGGCAGCGGCGATGAGAAAGCGATCGTGGCGGCCCTCTTCGGCTCCGACGAATTCTACATCCAGTCGGGCAATACGGCTCAAGGCTGGATCGGTGCGCTCTACGAAGACATCTTGGGGCGGGCCGCCGACGGCAGCGGCGCGGCGTTTTGGCAACACGAGTTGACCGTCCGGGGCGCCGGCAACCGCGATGGCATCGTGCGCGATCTGCTCTCCACACCCGAGGCCGCGCACTTGGTGCTCGACAGCTTTTATCCGGCGACCGGCGGCATAACCAGCAATCCGTTGCCCGTTCCGGGCGCGCCCGCCGTTACCGTTTCGACCGACCTAGCCGTCATCACCGGCAACGGCTGGCAGAACCTCTACCTGCAAGGGCCCTACGACAGCCAGCCGCAAATCAACGACAGCTTCTTCAACCTGCTGGCGGGCGGCGCGGCCTGGGACGACGTCCAGTTGCTCTTACTCAAGACCCATCAGTTCTATAACAGTCCAAACCAGCCGATCACAAGTTGATCGTGCCACGAGCATACCCGGAAAGAGGAACAAAGGAGGAACAAAGAGGAACAAAGACATCCATCCTTTCAGCAAGGAGGAACAAAGACATCCATCCTTTCCGGGTGAGGTCTTATTGTCGCGCGAGGCGTGGTCGGGAGCAAGTGCAATCAGTCAGAAGGCGCCGTTAGGGGCACCGCGCGAGCCGGTCCGACCACCAGATCGCCCGAATCTCGCGCCTGATGCGCAAGGCGATCATCGTGAGACGCGCTGGGCGATCGCGTGAAGTGAGCGGCGGCTAAGAGAAAGCCAATCGGCTGGCCGAGACGCCGTGCAACCAGCGCTTGCCGGAGCCGGCGGCCCGTGCCGCCAAACTGGGCACACTTCCGATGGCACGGTGAAAACGACGCCCGAGGTGCGTCACGGTGTCAACCCAAGCGTCGGCGTTGATGCGCAGGCGGTCCAGGATTGGTTACAAGCCGGCGGGGACCGCGCCCCGCTTGTCGCTGCGAATCTGCCGCCCCGTCCAGTCGAGCAACTCCAAATACCCGTCCAGATCGAGCGGCAAGAAGCCTTGCTGAGATGCGCGGTAGGGCGACGGAGAGCGCTCCGCCACGGCGCCGCGCGGCAACAGACCGGACGCGGGAATCGGGCTGAGCCAGTCATCGGCCGCGCGAGACGGTTCCGCGACGGCGCCCATTGTGGCGCAGGATGGTCCCTCGAGCGTCGCCAAACTCGCATCGACGACCGACTCGCACCGCTGCCGCCGCGCTGCGATGCGCTCAAAAGCCCCCGTAAACTCCGAGGTCTCGGGCGTCTGCGCCACACCCGCGCGGATCGGATTCAGGTCGATGTACACGCTGCACGCCAGTGCGGCCGACTCATCGAGAACCGCTTGTGATTTAAATCGTCCCTTCCAAAAACGGCCCGTCACACGGTCCTCCCTGTTCGCGCGGCGCGCGATCGACTCACACAACGCAGCCATGAACCACGAGAGGCTGGACAACCGTTTTCGCCGCGTCGCCAGCGCGTCGGCATCGGCGAGCAGCATGGCGAGCTCATGCGGCTCGGGTTCGGCGGGCGTGCCGTCTTCGTTGCGGCGGCCGGGGTGCAGACGCCACCACCGAAGGGCTACCTCCTCGTCGCTCCAGGCAGCGGCGATATCGGGCCGAATGCGCAGCATGACATGTAAATGGTTCGAGAGCACCGCGAAGCTGAGCACATCGATCGCCAGGATGCCGGCCAACTCTTCC
>JAICLL010000159.1 GCA_025927475.1 Pirellulales bacterium | reverse complement strand
GGAACGGACTCCGTGCCGTTCCGCCGGGCCGAAGGCCCGTAGGGTGGGCCGAGCGGAGCGAGTCCCACCATAGATCGCATGGACCCGTACGGCGTTGCGCCGCCCGAGAAGGTGGCACTCGCAAGCTCGTCCCACCCTACGGCGTAAACCGAAAATGCCGCGCGTTTGTAGGGTGGGCCGAGCGGAGCGAGTCCCACCATCGGGCGCATGGATCCGCACGGCGTTGCGCCACCGGGGAAGGTGGGACTCGCAAGCTCGTCCCACCCTACGGCGTAAACCGAAAATGCCGCGGCGATATTCCGCACCTTGCATTCGACATTCCGCACTCATCCGCTCACCTGACGTACAAAAACTGTTTCGAGTTGACCAACGTCCAGAGCAAATCTTCGTAAAACATTTTTGGGTTCGGACTCTGATCGTGAAATGACCGCAGCGTCGCCAGCTCTTGCTCGGTGGGCCGGCGCGACCAGGTGGCCAACCACAGCTCGGCGACGTTCTGCTCGAACGGTTTGTTTTGCGCCAATAACTTGGCCAGCCGTCCGCCGGCATCGGCAATTTTGTTGGCCAGCAGATCGCCGTTGAGCGTATGCAGGGCCTGGGCCAGGTTCGCTTCGGAAGATCGTTCGCATTCGCACACGCTCGCCCGACGCGGCTTGCCAAACGTCTTCAGAAAGTAATCGGGATAATCTCCGTCGGGCAGCTCGATTGCCCGTGCGCCCAGCGGCATGTTTTTGAACTTGGTGTGCGTGCCGGTTGCCGAGTCGATGGCGTCGAGCAACGCCTCAGCCCCCAACCGCTTCACGCGATAGTGGCTGTAAAATCGCGTGTCGGCGGCGTTGCCGGGCGTCGGCTGCGCGTCGAGCTGGTAGAGCCGCGAGGTCATGATCGTGCGAATCAACTGCTTGAGGTTGAAGCAGCTTTTCACAAACTCGGCGGCCAGGGCGTCGAGCAGCTCGGCGTTGCTGGGCGGATTGGTCGCTCGCAAATCGTCGATCGGCTCGACCAGCCCGCGACCTAGCAGATAGGCCACATAGCGATTGACTACGTTGCGGCTGAAAAACGCGTTGTCGGGGCTGGTCAGCCACTGGGCCAGCGGCTGACGGCGGTCGGCCACGTCGGCGATCGGCTGACCTTCGAGCGGCGTGGGTTTCATCACTTGCCCGGTGCGCGGATGCCCCACTTCGCCGCCGCTGGTAACGAGCACCACCTGCTCCTGGCCGAACAGCCCGAACTCTTGGCTGCCCTTTACGCCCACGCGGGCAAAAAACGCCGCGAAACTGTAATAATCTTCCTGGCTGTATTTCTCGAACGGATGATGGTGGCACTTGGCACAGCCTAGCCGCACTCCCAGAAAAAGCTGGCTGGTCATCTCGGCCCGGTCTTGCGGGTTGTTGGCCACGCGGTAAAAGTTGGCCGGGCCGTTGCTGTAGAGCGAGCCACGCGCGATGATCAGCTCACGCACAAACTGATCGAAAGGCCGATTCTCGCGCAGTGACTGGCTGATCCAATTGTACAGCGCCCACATGCCTTGCTCGCCGATGGCCGCCGAGCTCGACCGCAGCAGGTCGGCCCACTTCAGCGACCAATAGGCCGCGTATTGGTTGTTGTAAAGGTCTTGCGCGGGATCGCCCGTCAGGCCCAGCAACCGGTCGATCAGCTTGCGGCGCTTGTCGGCATCGGTCGAGTCGAGAAACGCCGCGGCTTCTTCGGGCGTGGGCAGCGTGCCGATGGCATCCAAAAACGCGCGGCGGACAAACGTGGCGTCGTCGCACAGCGGCGAGGGCGGGATGCCCAGCTCGCGGAATTTCTTGGCAGCCAGGCCGTCGATGAAATTGTTTTCGGTCCAACCCGCCAGATCGACTTGCTCGGCATAGGGGGCGACCACGGTGGCAACATCGGCCTGTCCGGCGAAGCGGGCCATCACGCACGACTGGCCTTTGCCGACCGTGGTGAAAAAGCCTTCGGGCGTGACTTTCACCACGCTATCGTCCAGGCTGTCGAAGCGGCTCCAGCCGGTGATGTCGCGTGTGCTGCCGTCGGCGTAGTTGGCGATGACTTGCAGTTGCTGCGTCATGCCCGGCTGACCTACGCGGCGCGGCGGCCAGACGCGGATCGACCTCACTTGCGGCTCGTCGGGCTTGGGACCGGGCGCGCCGCCCACCAGCCACGCTTTTAGCAATTGATAATCGACCGAATCGGCGGCCAGGCGCTTTCCGCCGCCATGCGGCACGGCCAGCGTCGGCTTGAGCAGAAACAGGCTGCGGTCGGCGTTGAGCGGATCGACGCGGCGGCCCTGGCGGTCGCGCGTGATGGCGGCGTGGTCGTCGCCCGGAGCGAAGCTGAACACCGACAGCTTAAACCCGCCTTTGCCATATTGGCTGGCGTGGCACGCGCCGGCGTTGCAACCCGCTTTGCTGAGCACCGCCAGCACTTGCGAGCTAAAGCCGATCTGCGGCTTTTCGGCCACGCCGCTCACCTCGATCGGCACGGCCAACGTCTCGCCGCCCGCGGTGACGTTGATGGCCGCCTGGCCGTTGCCCACCGCCAGCAGAAAGCCGGTGTTGCTCACCGTGACGACTTGTGGATTGTTCGATGCATACGTCGCCTGGTGCGTCAGGTCGGGCGAGCGCTCGTCGGCAGTGCCATCGGTGAGAGCCGTGATGACCAATTGCGCTCGGGCGAAATTGCCCGTCAGCTTGACGTTGGCCGGGGAGACTTGAAATGTGGCGGCTTGTGCCACGCCGGCGAAGCAGCAAATGGTAAGAACGGCCAGGAGCCGCGGGAGCAAACGACGGCGGTTCGACGCCACGAAATTCTGATGCACCATCTTGTGGTCCACCATGCGGGGCAAGTCCTTCAGTTGGTTGACGGCCGTCGGGGGAAGGTATTTTGAGTAGCCGTCAGGCGGGTAAACGCATCAACGCCCTATTATGCACCAGCGACGGGCGTCCTGGCAAGCAAGAGCGCAAGTAGGTAGTGATGCGACTTCCCGCGGACGGCCACCAGCCACAACAGCATCTTCAGGCTGAACTGCGGGCGGGGCATGGGCCTAATGTTTATCGGCCGCCGACTGGATTGCCTTATACTCATCAAGTGTGATCGGTCTTTGCTGGAGAGCCTCCGTTCCGTCTGGCAGGGTGATCCGTGTGGACGGTCCGATAAGTGGATAAACCCTCTCGACAGATGCTTGCGGTCGATCCAATCGGCGCTGCAGGGCCATGCCCCCAAAGAACGCCGCCACGACGAGCATGGCCAGCAGCAACGCCCTCAAGCTGAACTGAAACCGCCGCGTCATGGTCGGCCAAGCCAAGTGCGAATCTCCAGCGCGATGATCGCGGCGATCCATGCCACGACCAGCGCTCGGCCTAGGAGCTTGTCGAACCTCTTGGCGTCCTTTGGGCTATAAACCAAGCGAAACACTTGGGAGGCTCCCTGAAACCGTCGGATCATGAGGCCGATAAATCAATCAACAGGCCGAGCCCAAGCCCCATCAGCGGACACACGATGATGAGCATGGTCTGAATTCCCCCCGTCGAGTCAGAAACGGCTGGTATCAACAGGACAAGCGCAATGATTCCAAGCGCAGTGCCAATCAGCAGCCACGGCGGCCGCAGTCGGCGCCGCTTGCCGCCCGCACCCAACTCTACCGGTGATTGATACGGATTCTCGTGCATATTTGCCGCTCAATGAGCTCTGCTCGAAAAGCTGCCTGCCGCGTTTCATTGACTATCGGCATGGGTTGCGGTCGTTCCTGCTGGGCCAACTTGGTTCGATGCAGTCAACATTCCTCGAGGCGCCTGATGGAACGCTCGCGAATCGAGGCAACGATGCAGCCGATCGATCGCGGCGCAAAACATTTTAACCGACGCAGTTTACTGTAGCTAGCGAGCAGGCGCGTGAGCCGCCCAGTAACGTGATTCAGTAAGCAAAACCGTTTGCGCTGCTTATGCTCCGCCCCGACGAGGGCTTGTCCCCCTCGAGCGCTGACTGATCAGCTAGATTCGCGCGCTCGCGCCGCCCTTTTCCCTTTGGGGGTCGCGTCCGCCGCTTGCGGCGGCGGACGCGACTCGCAAAGGGAGCAAAAAGAGAATGAAATCTGTGCTCATCTAGCCAGTCAGTCAGCGCTCCATCGGGAAGCCCAGGATGGTGGCGGAGCGAAACAACACTGGCCAGCCATTCGACGCGAAACACAAGCACCGGTCGCGCAGTGTCGCCACTGCCTTGCGAAAGCTCGACAGGGCTGCGCTCGGTGGCTAGTCTAAAGCCTGCCCCCCGGGGCATCGCCCAGGCTCTGACTCCAGCCAGGAGCGTCGTCTTTCGCTCAGCGAAACGAACGCTTCTTTCGCGGAGCGAAAGGCGACAATGCCCCGCCCCCTTTGTCTCACCGAAGTCTTTCTTATCAAGAAAGTTGCCATGAAATACTCGCTGTGCGGCCCATGGTTGGCGGCGGTTCTGCTGGCATCATCGCTGGCGTTTGGCGCCACGGGCACCGAGCAAACGGCCAAGCCGCCGGCCGAAGCGCTGGCCGCACTCACTACGCCCGACGATCTGGTGGTCGAACAGGTGCTGGCCGAGCCGAACATCCGCCAGCCGCTGTTTATCGACTTCGACGAACGCGGGCGAATGTGGGTGGTCGAATACCTGCAATATCCCTTCCCCGCCGGGCTGAAAATTCTGAGCGAAGACAAATTTCTGCGGGCCACCTACGACAAAGTTCCGCCCCCGCCGCCTAATCACTTTCGCGGGCTCGACCAAATTACCATTCACGAAGACACCAATGGCGACGGCTCGTTCGACCGCCACAAAACGTTTCTCGACGGGCTGAACATCGTCACCAGCTTTGCCCGGGGCCGCGGCGGTGTGTGGGTGCTCAATCCGCCGTATCTGCTGTTCTATCCCGACCGCGACGGCGACGACGTGCCCGACGGCGATCCCGAAGTTCATTTGCAAGGCTTTGGCCTGGAAGACACGCACTCGTGCGCGAACAACCTGCGGTGGGGTCCCGATGGCTGGCTGTATGCTTGCCAGGGCAGCACCGTCAGCGGCGACATTGTGCGACCGGGGCTGGACAAAAAGCCGGTGCATTCGATGGGGCAGCTCATCTGGCGCTATCATCCGGAAACGCGCCGCTACGAAATCTTCGCCGAAGGGGGCGGCAATGCCTTCGGCCTGGAAATCGATTCGGCGGGCCGCGTGTATTCGGGCTACAACGGCGGCGACACGCGCGGCTTTCACTATGTGCAGGGCGGCTATTATCTGAAGGGTTTTAGCAAGCACGGACCGCTGTCGAACCCGTTCGCGTTCGGCTATTTTCCGGCCATGAAGCACGCCGCCGTGCCGCGGTTCACGCACGCCTTCATCATCTACGAAGGCGGCGCCCTGCCCGAGCGGTATGAAGGCAAGCTGTTTGGCGTCGCTCCGTTGCAAAGCCACGTGGTGATGAGCGAGCTGCGGCCCGACGGCTCTTCGTTCGCCACCACTGACAGCGGGCACGCCATCACCAGCAGCGACGATTGGTTCCGCCCGGTGAACATCACCGCCGGGCCAGACGGGGCCATTTATGTGTGCGACATGTACGAAGCACAGATTGCGCATCTGCGGCACCACGAGGGCAAGATCGACACTGGCAGCGGGCGTATCTATCGCATCCGCTCGCGCGGCCATAGCGCCATTGCGGGAAGCGATGAAAGCAAGCAATCGTCGCGATTCAATTTAGGCCAGCTCAGTTCGGCGGAACTGGTGCAAACGCTCTCGCACCACAACAAGTGGTTCCGGCGCACGGCGCTGCGCATTCTGGGCGACCGCAAAGACCGCTCGGTGCTGCCGGCTCTGCAAGACATGCTGCGCTCGCAGACCGATCAACGTGCTTTGGAAGCTCTTTGGGCCATCAACCTCTGCGGCGGGTTCGACGACTCGCTGGCCACGCAAGCGCTGGCGCATGTCAATCCGCTGGTCCGCGGCTGGGCCGTGCGGCTGTTGGGCGATCCGGGAAAAGCATCGTCGGAGACGGCCGCGCGACTTGCTTCGCTTGCTCAGTCAGAAGCGTATGTGGCAGTGCGCAGCCAATTGGCCTCGACCGCCCGGCGGTTGCCGGCCGAGCAGGGTCTGCCCATCGTCAGCCGGCTATTGGCCCACGAGGAAGACCTGGACGACATCCATCTGCCGCTGTTGCTGTGGTGGGCGATCGAAGCAAAAGCCGATGCCGATCGAGAGGCCGTGTTGGAGTTGGCCGGCGAGCCGGAGTTTTGGCAGCGGCCGATCGTGACCAAGCATTTGCTGCATCGGCTGATGCGGCGCTATGCCGCCGCCGGCAGCCGCAAAGACCTGGTCACCTGCGCCAAATTGCTCAACCTTGCGCCCGACAACGAGCATCGCCAACTGCTCATGCGGGGCTTTGAAGAAGCCTATCAAGGCAGACCGCTGGCGGGGCTGCCCGATGAATTGGTGGAAGCCATGAGCAAAGTCAGCGGGCAATCACTCACGCTGGCCTTGCGGCAGGGAAAGCCCGAAGCGGTCGAGCAAGCGCTCTCGGTGATTGCCGACGACAAAGCCGACGGCAATCAGCGGCTGCAATACGTTCAACTTTTCGGCGAAGTGCGTCAGGCCAAATGCGTGCCGGTGCTGGTCGACCTGGTGCGGCGAACTGCCGACGACGGGCTGCGCACCGCGGCGCTGGCGGCGCTCGAAAGTTACAACGATCCGAGCATCCCCGGCGTGGTACTGGAGAAGTATGGCCAATTCACCGACGAAGTGCGCGGCGTCGCCCAGAGCTTGCTGGCCAGCCGCCAGGCCTCGACCTTGGCGCTGTTGGAAGCGGTCGAAGCGGGCCGGATCGATCCCCAGAGTATTCCGCTCGACGTGGTCCGCAAACTGACCGTGCATCGCGATCCGCGCGTGGCCGCGTTGATCGCCAAGCATTGGGGAAACATCGACGGCGCCACCACCGCCGAAATGCAGCAGCAGATCGCCCGACTAACGGAGACCATCGGCGCCTCGTCGGGCAGCCCTTACAGCGGCAAAAAGCTGTTTACGGCCAACTGCGCCAAGTGCCACACGCTGTTCGGCCAGGGCGGACAAATTGGTCCCGATCTGACCAGTTATAAGCGTGACGATGTGCCCAACATGCTGGTGAATATTGTCAACCCCAGTGCCGAAGTCCGCGAGGGTTTTGAAACCTACCAGGCGGTGACTGATGACGGGCGGATTGTCAGCGGCTTTCTGGTCGATCGTGATAACCAAGTGGTGGTGCTCCGCGGCGCGGACGGGCAAAACGTGACGCTGGCCCACGAGCAAATCGAAGAGTTGCTTCCGCAGCGCAAGTCGCTGATGCCCGAAGGCGTGCTCGCCAAGCTCAGCGAGCAGGATGTGCGCGACCTGTTTGCCTATCTTCGCAGCACTCAGCCGCTGAATGACTGAGAGGCGATGTTCTCATACAGCCATGGAGTGACGACAGTGCGTCGCGCGGGCTTTTATGTCGTCGCTCTGGAGGCTAACTCCTGATAGATCCGCACAATCTGCCGGGCGGCCTCCGCGGCTTCCTCCGCAGTGGTTTGAACGCCAAAACTGCACCGCAACGAACCCCGGGCCAATGACTTGTCCAGGCCCATCGCCAGCAAGGTAGTCGAAGGTTGGCTCGAACCGCTGGCGCAAGCCGAACCGGTCGAGCAAGCGACGCCAGCCAAATCGAGCGCCATGACCAGCGCCTGGCCGTCAACGCCCGGAAAAGCGAGGTTCGAGGTCTGCGGCAGTCGGGGGGCGGCGCCGCCGTTGACCACCACGCCGAGGCACTCGGCCAAGAGCGTGCGTTCGAATTGCTCGCGCAACGATTCCAGCCGCCGCCGTCGCGCGTCTTGTTCGCGCCGCGAGGCCGCCAGGGCGGCGTACATGCCGACGATCAGGGGCACGGCTTCGGTGCCCGGTCGCAGCCCGGCCTGTTGATGCCCGCCCAACAGCCGTGGCTCGACGCTCACGCCGGCCCGCAGCACTAGCGCCCCGATGCCGATCGGTCCGTGAAACTTGTGAGCGGCAATGCTCATGGCGGTGACGCCGAGCGCGCGGAAATCGACCGGCAGCTTGCCGGCCACTTGCACGGCGTCGGTGAGCACCGGCAAGCCGCGCTGCTGACACAGCCGGGCGATCGGCTCGACCGGTTGCAGCACGCCGGTTTCGTTATTGCCCAGCATCACCGCGACCAGCCGCGTTTCGGGCCGTAGGAGATTGGCAACCTGGTCAACGATCACCTGACCGTCGGCGGATACGCCTGCCCGATCGACCTGCCAGCCGCGCCGCGCGAGCGATTCCGCCGGTTCGATGATCGAAGGATGCTCGATTTCAGAAATGATCAGGTGCGCGGGCCGTTCGCCGGCGAGTCCAAACATGGCCAGGTTGTTGGCCTCGGTGCCGCCGCTGGTGAAGATCAATTGATCGGCGGGTGTGCCCGTGAGATTGACGCCCAGCAAGTCGGCGATGCCCTCTCGGGCGTCTTCCAGGGCCTGCCGCGCGCGTCTTCCGGCGGCATGTTGGCTGGCCGGGTTGCCGAACGAGCGGCGCGCACACTCGGCCATGGCTTCGGCCGCTTCTGGCAGCAGCGGCGTGGTGGCATTGTTGTCGAGGTAGATCATGAGGATAGGGTACAGGGGAGAGGGGACAGGGAACAGGGGACAGGGAATAGGGGTTGGGGGTTGGGGATTGGGGATTGGACGGTTCGAGGTTGGTGCCGGGCGGTAGTCCCGGCCCTTGTGGCCGGCCGCCGGTTGCAATGCACGGAAACGCAGCGCCTAATGAACCACGGATAGCACGAATGGGCGCGGATGACTTGTTCTTATCCGCGCCCATCGGCGCGATCCGTGGTCCCAATCCTCCAACGCCGAGATCTTTTGCAATCCCGCCGCCGTCCGGCGTAGACTAATGCCTCTGGGCGATGAACTCTTGTGTGTGCTTACCGAACGGATCATCACCTCATGGCCAGCCGCCGCTTTACGCTCGCCGGGTTGCTGCTTTGGATCACCTTGATCGGGCTGGTGCTGGCCTTCGTCGTCCCGCTGTGGCGCTACCGGCAGCGCGCTCGCGGCTTGGCCGATCAGGTCACAGAAATCGCGATGTCGGCCGACGGTTCGACGGCGGCGGCGATGACGGGCGACGGAACGCTATGGGTTTGGGATCTTGCTCGTGGCACCCATCAGACGACGATCACGACCGGCGGCGGGTTGGGCGGGTCGCTCGCCTTGTCTGCCGACGGGAAGTTGGCCGCGCTGCCGTCATTCGGTTTGTCAGCCGATGGGGAGGCGGCCGTCCATGATGAGATTGAGATTTGGGACATCGCCAGCCGTGAGCGAAAGCGCGTTGCACCGGCGGACTTGCGAACCCAGGTTTTTTTCTCACCAACTCAAAACACGTTAGTCGTCGAGAGCGTCGGCGCTGTGATCTTGCATTTTCTGGAAAGCGCCGGGCGCAGGCGGCCTATTGCCAAAGCCGGTGCGGTGGCTTTTTCGCCCGATGGCCGGACGCTCGCCGTCGGTGAAAGCGACGGAATTCATTTTTACGATACAGCGACGCTTGAGCGGCGCGAGGAGGCTTTTGCAAGTGACTTAGCTGCCGTGTGCCTAACATTTAGCCCCGATGGCAAGGCGCTGGCGGTTTTGCAGGAAACGGTTGGACCGCGCGGCGGAAGGCGTCAAGTAACGATCTGGGACTTAGCGACCCGTGCGCCGCGGCATACGCCGGTCCAACCTGCCGGGCATTTTGCAAGGAACGCGAT
Source organism: Pirellulales bacterium (assembly GCA_025927475.1). GTDB lineage: Bacteria > Planctomycetota > Planctomycetia > Pirellulales > JAICIG01 > JAICLL01. The sequence goes on along the minus strand of JAICLL010000159.1, from coordinate 5,581 downwards.
TAGCTACCTGTCCGGCGGGAAAGCGATCGCCGTTCCAAAAGATTATGGTCTCGGAGTCGTCGATGCGACGACGCTTGAGCCAATCGATAGTAATCACACCTTCGCACAACTTGCGACAGGTCTTCGCGGCGCGCATTTTGTTGTCGCCAACGGCGGCACAGTCGATCTTTATGACGCGGCAACCTTGCAGAAAGTTACGCGGCTGCTGGATGCGAATCCCAAGCCTAACCCGACCTTGCCCGTGTTGGGCCTCTCGATTTGGCTTGCCGTATTCCTGAATCCGTGGATGCGAAGCCGGCTGCGCGTGTGCGCGAGGTGCGGCGGACGTTTCGCGCCGGAGGGAAAAGACGACGCCGGCAGCGAATGTCCGACCTGTCGTTACCAAGCGCGGCTCGAGACGCTCACTGCCGATGAGGCCGCCCGTGAGCAGCGCGTGCAATCGCGGCAAACTTGGAGAATGCTGATCCTGATCGACGTGCTGGTCGCCGCGATCGTCGGCGTATTTTGCCGCGATCGCTTTGGTTTCCTGCCAACCTTTCTTGCGGTGGCCATAGGTTTGCCGGCATTGGTATTCATCGCGGTGCGGCTGTTGCGGAAATGGGTGGTGGTTTTGCCATCGAGCCTGCCAGCCGAAATCGCCATGGCCGAGCGGGCGGCGGGCTCGCCGGGACACGTTCGTCACGTGGGCGAGGTGCTTGTCTGGTCGGCAGCAGGCGCGTCGTTGGCCGAGGAGTTTGAGCCGCAACTCGAAGCGACGCGGCAGCGGCTGGCGGAGGTGACCGGGCGGCTCGTTTCGCCCTCACCAAAACTGCGGGTGTTTCTCTTCGCCGATGGCGACGGCGTCATGCGCCATCTGCAGGAACTGGGATTCCGGCTCGAAGATCGGGCGGCCCGTCGAGGCATCTGCCTTTCGGCATCCGCCGGCAGGTTGTTCGTCGGCGAGCGCGACGCGCGACTGCAAGAGAGCGACCCCTATTTCACGCTTCGCTGGCTCATCGCGCGCCATCTGATCGAGCAGGCCGGCGTTCCTGTGCGGCGCGCCTGGCTCATCGACGGGCTGGCGGGCATGATCGCGTATGAATCGTCAGAGCATGAACGCGCAAGCCTGAATCGGCGAGCAATGGCCGGCATCGCGGCAGGACGCACGATCTCGGCGGTCGAATGGTTCGCCAACACGCCGGCTCGTCTGTGGCTCAAAAGTGTCCGTTGCAAAAACCTGCGAAATTACGTTTGGCTCCGTCAATTTCAGACGCAGTCGCGATCGCTAATGGAGTTTCTTTGCGGGCAGGGCGCGACGCCCGAGCGACGCGCCGCTTTTCAGCGGCTCTTCCACGATCCCGAGCTGCAAACAAGGCCAGGCGAAACCTTCGAGCAGCATTTCGGCTGCCCGATCGACGAGCTTTTCGCTCAGTGGCGGGCGTGGGTCGAGCAGCAAGGTGTGGGCGAGCATCATCCGCCGCCGCCGCACGTGGCCGAGTATCTGGCCGAAGAACCGCTGGCCAGAATCTTAGCCGCCGACACACGGCGCCGTGATCGCATTGAGGCAATTCGCGAGTGGGGCGAGCGCGGCTACGTCTTCGGCGCCGAGCAGGTCGTGGCCTTGTTGCGCGGCGACGATGAAGAACTCCGCGCCGAGGCCCTCTACGCGCTGGACTGCGTTTCCGGCCTGTCGCTGGGCACGACCGCCAAGGAGTTCGTTGGTTTGCGATCGTCGGTGAGTTCGTACATATTTTGAGTCGCAGATGGTGTAACTCTTACTCGATGCCGCCACCTCTGAGGATCGCGATGCCAATTCCCAGCGAAGACCCGATCATCGTTGCCCCCAGTCCCACGCCTTTTGCCGAAGACGATTCCGTCGATTACGGCGCGATCGAGCGGAACGTCGAGCGGAACGTCGAGCGGAGCGGCGCTGGGAGCAAATGGCGCCGCGATGATGCTGGGGAATGTGTTTCCCCGAGAATGCCGCGACGTCATGCGGTTGGCGATGGCCGGAAAGCTGCACGAGGCCCAGGCATTACAAACGCGGCTGGTCGAAGTCGATTGGCAGATTCTTTCGCGAGGCGCCGCAGGCGTCAAGGCCGCGCTGGACCTGATCGGCTACGAGGGCGGCCATCCGCGCCGTCCTTCCCTACCATGTAATGCGGCGGAGATCGAGCAGATTCGCGCCGCCATCGAAGCGGTCCAGCCCACGACAACGCGCGGCCAAGTAGACTGACAAAAACCAAAAGAGGGGAAGAATTCATGGCACTCTGGCCGATTCCGGTTCGCATCTTCGCGGCGTGGCTTGTCGCTGCCTCGATCGCCCCGGAACGCTGCGCCTTCGCGGTCGATGCGCCGCGGCGGCCGAACATCGTTGTGATCTTGGCCGATGACCTCGGCTACGGTGAACTGGGCTGCCAGGGCAACCGCGAGATTCCCACTCCGCACATCGACTCGATCGCCGCCGAGGGCGTACGCTTCACCGCCGGCTATGTCACCGCGCCCAACTGCAGCCCTTCACGGGCCGGCCTGCTGACAGGTCGGTATGGCACTCGTTTTGGGCACGAATTCAATCCGATCGGCGCCAAGAACGAAGACCCTGCGTTCGGACTGTCGACAAGCGAGACGACGCTGGCCGACGTGCTGCGCGACGCCGGCTATGTGACCGGCGCGATCGGCAAATGGCACCTGGGCGGCACGGCTCGATACCATCCCTTGCGACGCGGTTTCGACTCGTTCTTTGGCTTTCTGCACGAAGGCCACTATTACGTGCCGCAGCCGTGGCCGGGCGTAACCACGATGCTCCGCCGCCGCGTCTTGCCGGGTGGGGGCCAGGGACGCCGCGTACTGGGCGACGTGATTTATTCCACGCACATGGGCCATGACGAGCCGGCGTACGACGCCAACAACCCGATCGTGCGCGATGGCCAGCCGCAGGCCGAGGCGACCTATCTGACCGACGCCTTCACGCGCGAAGCGGTCAACTTCATCGACCGATATCGCGATCAACCGTTCTTTCTCTACGTCGCCTACAACGCCGTTCATAGCCCGCTGCAAGGCGGCAACGCCTATCTAGCGAAGTTCGCCTCAATTGACGACATCCACCGGCGGATCTTCGCGGCAATGCTCAGCAATCTCGACGACGGCGTGGGCAGGGTGCTCGGCAAGCTCCGGTGCGCGGGCCTCGAGAACGACACGCTGGTGTGGTTTCTGAGCGACAACGGCGGGCCGACGCGTGAGCTGACCAGCAGCAACAAGCCGCTGCGCGGCGAAAAAGGGAGCGTCTACGAGGGCGGCATTCGCGTGCCGTTTCTGGCCCGCTGGCCCGGCCGGTTGCCCGCCGGGGCGGAGTACGACATGCCCGTCTCGTCGACCGATATGTTTGCCACGGCCGCGGCGGTGAGCGGCGCCGTGCCAAACACGGAGCGGACGCTCGACGGCGTGAACCTCTTGCCGCATCTATCGGGAGAATCGCCGGGGCGGCCGCACGAAACGCTCTTTTGGAGGCAGGGCGGCAACACGGCCGTTCGCGTGGGCGACTGGAAGCTTTTGCGTCACGGCGGCGGCCAGGCGAGCGGCCCGTGGGAGTTGTACAATGTTGCCCGTGACAGAGGCGAGGCACGTAACCTCGCTGACGCCGAACCTCAGCGGCGGGAGGCGTTGTTGCGCGTCTGGGAGGATCTCAACAGCGAGATGGCCACTGCCGCCTTTCGGTGATTCGGGGCCTGGCGCCGCGCGGAAGCCGCGGACTGCTGGCGGAAGAAGCCGCGCCGCCTGGTTGAAAGAATTGACCACCATCTCGATAACCTACGGAAGCCTCGAAAAAATCCTCTCGGAGCAAAGAATCACGCGGGTCGTCCATTTGGCAGCGCTGCTCTACGGCTCTTAGAAAAAGATCATAGCTCGATGACCGACGAATGGGACAACTGGGAGGATCCCGAGCCAGATGACGGCGACGACGACGCCCCGGAACTCACTGCGTGTCCTGCTTGCGGACACGAGGTTTATGAAGACGCCGTGCAATGCCCGTACTGCGGTGATTATGTCACGGGTTCGAACTCGCCTCTCGCAGCGCGGCCGCTTTGGTTTTGGGCTCTGGGGTTGTTAGGCGGTTTGGCAACCGTCATCTATTTGCTGTTGCACTGAGCCTGCGCCCCCCGCAATGCGTCCGGCCGTAAGCTGCGGTGGCCCCGCGCTTGCAAACCCGCGGAATTACTCCCACAATAACCTGCGGCAGCCCATGGCTTTCCGCGCCGGCAAGAAGCTCGACCAAGCAACGATGCCATCCAGCAGCATGAAGCACACGAAGACCATCGTCCGGCGGGCTTCGGGCGCTGCTTCATGCCTCACGCGGCGGGCATTTGTACAGTCCGCGGCCGCTGGGATCGGCGCCCTGGGACTGCCAACGCCCTTGTTTCCCGATGACGCGAATGCTGGTGTGATTGACGCTCACACGCATTTTTACGATCCGACGCGTCCTCAGGGCGTGCCGTGGCCCAACAAAAGCGACGCGCTGCTCTATTGCCCTGTTCTCCGCGGCGCCGTCGGCCACCCGAAGACCAGAGGAGAGGAACGCTAAGCGACTCTGATCCACACGAACCGGAAAAGCGATCAGCCCCTCTCCAATTAGCGACGTTTAGGTGCGATTAGTGTTCCTTATGAACTGGCAGCGACAGGCGACCACGAACACCATTGGGCAGGCGGCGAATTTCACGATTGAGCGTCGGCGAGCGGTTCTTGCTCGCTGGGCGGGTGGAGCGACGCCGAAGGTTTGCTTAACACGGTCAAGCAATTCGCGGTGGATGCCAGGGCTTGGATCAGTAAGCATCATCCGTCGCTGGCCTGAAGCTTGGAGCCTGCGTGGCGGGATGCCCGGAGGGCGCCCTATAAAAACGCCGGCGCCGATTTCCGACGGCGATGCAACACCTTCAGTAACAATGGCTTGCGATTCCGCCACTAGGGGAGGTGTGGTGGCATTTGCGCAGCGCGCGGCGCATTTGGCGGGTTTAAGCTCATCGGCGGGCGTCGGCGGCCCGCGCCGCGCGTTTGGCCACACCGTACGCGACCCGCGTATCGCCGGGGCGCTGGGGCATCGACGCAGGCTGAGCCGGATGGTCGCCGCGCGCACCTTCACGGCCGCAGAACGGCGTCATTGGCGCAGCGCGCTGCGCCTTTGTCGCGCTTGTTGTTCGACGGGGTGTTGCCAATGGCGCCGCGCGCGGCGCCAACGCCGATGGTCTGCAACGGCAGGTTGCGGTCCTGGCAAAGAATGAGGCCGATCGACGGGGCGTCGGTCGCATGCCGAAGCTGGTCATCGACGACGGCGCTGTTCGCGCCGTGGTCCCAATGGCTGCCTACTCGAACTGCTCGGATTTCAAACGCAAGGCCGCCGCGGCGCCCAGCAGCGCGGTCCCTGCCTGGCGTGCGCAAAAATGGCCGTTTTGGGGGCGTAAGCAACCAAGCGTTGTGTGTCAGATTTGTTCCACTCCGCCACCATCCGGGCTTGCCCCGGTGGAGCGCTGATTGAACGCTAGAAACGCAAACCGCACCCTCCCTTTTGGTCCCGTTTCCGCGTGGCGTCCGCCGCCTTCGGCGGCGGACG
>JAICLL010000045.1 GCA_025927475.1 Pirellulales bacterium | reverse complement strand
GTTGCGTCCGCCGCCGGAGGCGGCGGACGCAACGCGAAAAGCGGAGGTAGAAACGGGGCGACGTTGCCTTCTAGCGGTCAATCATCGCTCCGCCGGGGCAAGCCCGGACGGTGGCGTTCGTTGGGGCGGCAACTCGCAGCGGCAACGTACATGCGGCAAAAAGGTGGGACTCGCTGCGCTCGGCCCACCCTACGGGCTTAGGCGCCATGGCCATTTTCGACGTTGAGAACCGATCGCAACATCACGCCAGTCGAGTCTTAATCGGGAACTAAACTATGCCGGCCACCGCTGACCTTTCTGTCATCATGCCCACCTATAAGCACGCGCAGTATCTGCCGCGGGCTTTAACGGCGCTGTTGAGCCAATCGGTCCGCCCGGCCGAAGTGATCGTAGTCAATGACAACTCGCCGGATGAGACGCCGGCCATCTTGGACGAGCTTGCCCGCAACGATGCCGCGTTGATAGTCATTCACAACGAACAGAACCGCGGTCCGAACGAGAGCGTGCAGATCGGACTGGCACGGGCCTCGGCCAACTACGTGTTTGTTTGCGCGTCGGACGATTATGTGCTGCCGGGCTTTGTGGAAAAATCTATGGGCGTTCTTGCCAGGCATCCGCAGGCCGGGCTGTGCAGCTCGTACTTTTCGATCGTCGATGGGGTAACGGGCGTCATTCGTCCCGGCGTCACTGGCTGGTGTGAAGAGCCGCGATACTTTTCGCCCGCAGAGATCGAACGATTGGTCGGCCATACCAGCATTCCTGGCCACACGGCGATTATCAAACGGTCCTCGTACGATGCTGCCGGCGGTTTTCTGCCCGACTTGCAGTGGCACTCTGATTGGTTCCTCAATTTCGTGGTCGCCTTCCGCGAGGGAATCTGCCATGTGCCCGAAATGCTGTCGCTGCTGACCGAGATGCCCAATTCGTACTGCAACGCGGGCACACGATCAGAGCGTCAACGAACCGTGCTCAAGGCGATTTTCGATCGGCTGGCGTCGCCGGAGTATGCCGATGTGGCGCCCGCCTTTGGGCGCAGCGGCGTTTTGAATGTGCTGGGGCTGCCGGTATTGCGGTCGGCGGCGGGCCGATCCGATGTTTGGAGCAAGAGCATGTTAACGCTGCTGCACGGTTTTACGGCAGAGCAATATGAAGCGCTGCTCGACGACGGCGATGCGGCGGTGCGCGAATTGGCGGCTTTCTTTCTGGGAGCCTTTTGGCGCGAGGGCAAACAGCGGCGAACTGAGGAACTCGAAGAGCGCCAGCGGCTGGAGCATGCGTTGAGCGCCAGCGACGGCCAGCTTGCCGCGGCGCGCGTTCAGCTCACCGAGCGCGAACAGGCGGTGACGCAGGCCCAGCGCGACGGCGCCGAGTGGAAAGAGGCCCTGGCCCAAACGCGGCGGCTGCTGCACGAGCGAGACGCGCAGGTTCACCGGTTGGAACTTGCTTCAGCCCACCTGGCGCAGACCATCGAGCGCATGCAATCGTCGTATTTCTGGAAAGTGCGCAGCGTGCTGGCCGGCTGTAAGCGCGGGCTGGTCCACTCGCTCCACCGAGATCGCCACACCGCGGCTTGAGCGTAACCCCTGGTTGCAAGTTCGATGCGTAGCGAGTTTGCCCAAGATGGTAGGGTGGTCCAAGCGCAGCGAGCCCGGCCCTCTGGCGGCAGTTCGGCGCGGCAACGATCATGCGGCACGCGGTGGGACTCGCTGCGCTCGGCCCACCCTACGCAGCTTTTCATGGAAGCCCGACGCGTATAAGCGAGGGTCGTAGAACGACTTTCCCTCGCTCACGCGTCGCGCTTCCAATGGCCTCACGCACAGGCCACGACGAGGCTACGCCGTCTTGGCAAAGAACTCGTCGGACGACAGGAAGTCGGCCCAGATCTGCTGTTCGGCCATTCCGTGATCGAGCGAGGCGGTGAACGCCGCCACGCCGGCGGGGTCGGCCGGACGATCGAGGAAATCGAGATCGTCGAGATACGAGACCGCGGGGTTCGAACGATCGTTGGTGTCAACAGGCGACTGAAAGTATCCGCGCACCTGGTCTTGGTGATACTCGTGGCTGCTGAAAACGATTTGGGCGACCTGTTCACGCGACATGCCCGCGGCCAGATCGGCTTCGAATTGGGCGCGGCCGCTGGCTTCGGGCGCCCGGCCCAGCGCCACTTGAAACAGCCGATTGATGTAGCCATCGTTGGTGCCGCCCGCCTGCGCGAAGAACTCGGGCGTGGCTACGAACGCCGCCTCGGTGTCTTCGAGCGACTGGTGATTCACGACGCCCGTCCAAAAGGCCAATCCGCCGGCGTCGGCATCCCGGCCCAAGAATTTTTGATACATGCCCCGCACCAGGTCTTCACCCAGTTCGCTGGGCATGGCGGCTTTGATGATCGCTTCGGCCACCTGCAACCGCGTTTGGCCTTGGTCGAGCTGTTTGGACCAGAACGGCAGCGCCGTTGAGTCCACCTGCCGGTGCAACAGATCGCGATACAGCTCCGAGATGAATCGCTCGTTGGCCGTGCCCACCGAGCCGTCGGGCAGCAACTCTTCAGAAATCTTCGCGCTGCTCGCGGCCACCGCGGTTACCGCATCGTCGTTGATCTGGACCTTGATCGGATAGGTTTGCTCATCGAGGTACGTATGTGAACCGGCGACGGTGTAGGCGCCGCCCGACTCGCTGATGGTTCCGGTCGAAGACGTGCCGTCGCCCCATTGGATGGCAGCCGTGAAGTCACTGGCGGGTTCGGCGCCGTTGCCGTGCAGAAAGGTGGCGACTGTGATGTTGTCGAGCGGCGTGCGCTCGTGGCCGACAATCGACACCGGCGAGGCGACGATCGACGGTTCGGTGACGGTGGCCGTGCCCGAGATCGTGGCCGTGCTGCCGCCGGCATCGACGATCGTTACGACAACCGCGTGCGTGCCGTCTTCGGCGTAGGTGTGCGAACCACTGACGCTGAAGCCACTGGCCGCGGCCGCCACGGTGCCGGCGGTGGTGCTGCCGTCGCCCCAGTCGATGGTGCTGGCGTAGTCGGCGGCGGCGCCATTCGGATCGGCATCGGTGAACGTGGCCACCACGCCGCTGAACGGGGTCAATTCGGGCGTGGTCACATCAACGGCCGCCGCGCTAAGCGGCGCATCGCTCACCTGAGCCGTGCTCAGCGCCAGCACCGTGCTGCCACCGACATCGCTGATGCTAACACGGATCGAGTCCGTCCCCTCTTCCAGATAGGTGTGTGTGCCCGTCACGTTGAAGCCGCCGTTGCCATTGGCCGCCACGCTGCCGCTGGTCGTGCTGCCATCGCCCCAGTCGATGGATGCGGTGTAATCGGAGGCCGTGCCGTTAGGATCGGCGTCGGTAAAGCTGGCCACCACCCCGGTGAACGAAATCCCTTCCGTCGGAGCGACGGCGACCCCGGCCGAGCTCAACGCCGCATCGGCGATGTTGGCCGCGCTGGCCGCGGTGGCGGTGCTGCCGCCAAGATCGGCAATGGTCACGGCGATCGCCTGCGTGCCTTCTTCAGCGTAAGTATGACTGCCCGTCACGTTGAAGCCGCCGTTGCCATTGGCCATGACGGTGCCGGTAGTGGTGCTGCCGTCGCCCCATTCGATGTCGGCGGTGTAGTCGGTGGAGATTTGGTTGGGGTCGGCGTCAGTAAAGCTGGCCACGACTCCGCTGAACGAAGCGCCCTCCGTGGCTGTCACGGTCACGCCCGTTGCCGACAGCGGCGCATCGGTGATGTTGACGATGGCGGTCGCCGTGCCCGTGGCGGTCCCCGGCGCATCATCGGCCAGGACGATGGCGGCTGTTTTCACGCCTTCCTCGGTATAGAGGTGGCTGCCGGAGACGGCGAACGAACCGGGCGTGCCGCTCACGGTGCCCGAGGTCGTAGTGCCATCGCCCCAGTCGATCACCGCCAGGAAATCGCCAGGCACGTTGTCAGGATAGGTCGTGTCGGTAAAGGTGGCCAAGACTCCGCTGAAGGTGGCGCCTTCGGTGGCGGTCACCGTTGCCACGGCGTCTGGCACGAGCGTATCGTTATCGGCAACGGTGGCTAGCCCGATGGCGGTGGCCGTAGCGGTGCCGGGCGCGTCGTCGCTGAGCGTGACCGACAGCGGATAATTACCTTCCGAGTTATAGAGGTGCTGGCCAGTGACGGTGAACGCGCCCGCCGAGCCGCCAACCGTGCCGGCGGTCGTCGTGCCATCGCCCCAGTCGATGACGGCCGAGAAATCGCCCGCCGTGTTGCCCGAATATCCGGTGTCGGTGAAAGTGGCCACGGCGCCGTTAAAGGCAATGCCTTCTGTCGCGTTCACTGTGGCGGCGCCCACGAGGACATCGCCCTCCGTAATGTTCGCGGTCAGCGTGGCGGTGGCGGTCGCCGCGGCGTCGGTTTCGGTGGCAATCACCGTGACTTGATAGGTTCCCTCGTCAGCGTAGACGTGACCGCCGTTAACCAAGTACGAGCCGGCCGCTCCGGAGACCGTGCCGCTGGTGGTAGCGCCATCGCCCCAGTCGATGGTGGCCGAATAAGCCGAGGCCGGATCGGTGCTGCCTGGATCTGAAATCGTGGCAACGATGCCCGACGCCGTAAATCCCTCCGTGGCCGTGAAGCTCGCTACCGCCGCGGTCAGCGACAGATCAGCTTCGGCGATATTGGCCAGTGCCGTGGTGGTGGCGGTGACCGAGCCCGGCGCGTCGTCAACAATGGCGGCGGTAATGGTGTACGCCCCTTCGTCAGCGTAAACGTGGCTACCGCTGACGGTGAAGTTGCCGTCGCCGGTGGTGGCCACGGCGCCCGTCGCGCTGTTGCCGTCGCCCCAGTCAATCGTGGCGCTGAAGTCGCCGGCCGAATTCGTGGGATAACCCGTATCGGCAAACACGGCCACCGCGCCGCTGAGCGTAGCGCCTTCCGACGCGGTGAGCGTGATGGGCGTGGCCGCCGGCGTGAAAGCGTCGGCGTCGATTACCGTGAGCGTTCCGGTCTGCGCTGAGCTGGCCGTGCCGGGAGCATCGTCACTCAGCGTGGCGACGACAGCGTAGACGCCTTCGTCAGCGTAGGCGTGCGCGGCGACGGAGAGCGTAAAATTGCCGGTGCCGTCGCCGCTGATCGTGACATTGCCGGCCCCGGTGCTGAAGGTGGTACCGTCGCCCCAGTCAAACGTGCCCGTGAAGTCTGAAGCGGCGTTCGTCGGGTAACCTGTGTCGTGAAAGACCGCGGCGGTGCCACCGAGTTGCTTGTCTTCGACCACGGTGCCGGTGGTGACAAGGCTTGGCGTCAGTACATCGGCTTCGGCGACGGTCACGCTATCGTTAATGCTAATAGAGAAGCTGGGCGAAATGTTCTCGAAGAAAGTCACCAGCGCCGATTGCGCTGCCTCATCGGCGTAGATGTGACTGCCACTGATTGTATAGGCGCCGGCCGAACCAGTGACCGTGCCGCTGGTGGTTGTGCCGTCGCCCCAGTCGATCATCGCCGTGTAATCGCTGGCGGGGTCAGTGCTGCCGGGGTCGGTGGCGGTGGCCACCGTTCCGCTAAACGTCTGTCCTTCCGTGCTCGCGATGGTAACCCCAGTGAGGCCCAGCGAGAATTCTGACACGGCGGCCGTGTTCGTGGCGACCGCAGTGGCGGTGCCCGGCGCATCGTCGGCCAGCGTGGTGGTGATCGTGTAATCTCCGTCCTCGGCATAGGTGTGTGTACCATCGACGGTCAAATCGGCGCCGCTGCCTCCGCTGACGGGCACGCCGACATCGACGGTGCCGTCGCCCCAGTCGATGTTGGCCGTGAAGTCCGAAGCCACGTTGTTCGCGTAGCCGCTGTTGGTGAAGATCGCCACGTTGCCGGTGAACGCATCGTTTTCGATTGCATTCACCGTGGGCTGCGAAGCGGCCGGCGTCAGTACGTCGGCGTCGCTCACCTGCGCCGTGCTGGTGATGGTCGCGCTCAGGGTGCTGGGAGCGTCCTCAGCGAAGGCCGCGAGCACTGGGAACGTGCCCTCGTCAGCATAGGCGTGCTGGCCGCTGATGGTGAAGGTGCCGGCGCCGCCCGTAATCGTCCCGCTGCTCGTCGTTCCATCGCCCCAGTCGATGGTCGAAGTGAAGTCGCTGGCGACCTGGCCTGTGTAGTTGTCGGTGAACATTGCCACCGTTCCGCTGAACGACTGCCCTTCGGTGGCATTGATGGTGGCGGAAACGAGCGTGCCGCTGTCGCCTTCTTCCACGGTGACGTTAGCGCCGATGGGGCCGAAGGTGAAATTTGCATCCGGCTCCGTTACCGTGACGGCGTAGTTGCCGTTCAGTTCATCGGCATAGGTGTGACTGCCGGTTACCGAAAAGCTGCCCGCGCTGCCGGTAACACTGGCCGTGGTGGTTGTGCCGTCGCCCCAGTCGACGGTGGCGGTGAAGTCGGAGGCCGCATCGGGACTGCCGGGGTCGCTGAACGTGGCCAAGGGAATATTGACTAGCGCGACGCCTTCCGTGGCCGTAATCGCGGCACCGGCGGTAAGGCCGAACGCGTTCTCGCTTACATGAGCAGTGCTGGCGGCCGTGGCCGTGGTCGAATCGGCGGCGTCGATGATGGTCACCGACACCGGCTCGCTGCCATCTTCCGCATAGGTGTGCGTGCCCGTCACGTCAAAGCCGTCGCCGTTGGAGTTGACGGTTCCCGGCGTGCTCGTGCCATCACCCCAATCGATGTTGGCGGTAAATGGCCCGGCGTCGTCGGCCGTAAATGTTGCCACCGTGCCCGTAAACGCGGAAATTTCGATCGGCGCGAAGGTGACGCCGGTGGGCGTTACTGAGAGAAAGGTGCGCGGCTCGAGGCTTTGGAGTTTCGGTTGAAGTTTCCGGCGGCGGCGGCGCTGCGCGCGAGTGGCCAAGGGGACAAAGCGGCAGCGCCAATTGCGAACAAACATCGAGGCGAAACTCCAAGAGGTGCGTTTTGCTGTTCCGAGAGCGCGCGGGCGGATCGCCCGGCGAGTAACCCTGAGCGCCGTCTCGCGATTCAGGTTAGATAAACACGATAAACTGGGGTAACCTGGAGATCAAGCGAAAAACCGCTCGACCGACGGGAATAAGCAAAAAATAGCGCCGACCGGCGAGAAACCAGCATCACCCACATCGCCGAGCCGCGGCGCCCGGCGCGCGGCGCTGTTCGCCCAGGCGGAAACGCTCTAAAATCGCCGGGCATAACTGGGAAGCAAAGGCCGCACACCGACCAAAGCCATGCCGATCGACATCGCCCGATACCACGGCTGGACGCACACCACCGTCTCGCCCTGGCGGGCGGTGCTGGCGATCGTGCGCGTCTCGCTCGTGCAGGTTTTCCGCCGCAAATCGTACTGGATGGTGCTGGCCCTGGCGCTGCTCAACTTCATGGCGTTTTGGACAATCATTTGGGTGGTCACCCAGGTCAAAGACGTGCCGCCCGAAGGCCGTCAACGGATGCTGGAATTCCTCGGCTTTAGCCCCCACACGCGGCCGGGACGCGACAACGCCTATATCATGTTCATGGAGGCCCAAGGCCGAGTAGTCACTCTTCTGCTGGCCTTCTCCGGCAGCTTGCTGGTGGGGGCAGACTTCCGCGAAAACGCCCTGGCCTTTTACTTGTCGCGGCGAATCGAGCGGCGACACTACATCGCGGGCAAGCTGCTCTCGGTGGCGGCGCTGGTCTTGTTGCTGACCGCACTGCCGGCCTGGCTGCTGTTTTTCGAGTACGGCATGTTTACCTCGTCACTCGACTACTGGAGTAGCCAGTGGCGCGTGGCGGTCGAGGTGTTGTTTTACGGGGCCGTGCTGGCCTCGGTGCTGAGCGTGCTGCTGGTCACGCTTTCAGCCTATTTACAGCGGATGGCGCCCATCGCGATCACCTGGGCCAGCTTGTTCATCCTGCCGCGAGCGGCACGGAAGCTGATGCGCGAAGCCAGCATTTATTGGGGGCTGATTGACCCGTGGCGCGATATGCACATCGTGGGGCGGCTGGCCTTCGATCGCTTTCGCAACGACGAAGAGCGGCATCTTGCCTGGTGCGCGGCGGCGGTGCTGGCCGTGCTGATGGCGGTTTGCCTGGTGGCGCTGGTGCGCCGGGTGCGGGCGGTGGAGGTGGTGGAGTGACGCGGGCCGCTCATGGCGCCTGGGCATCGGCCTTCGCCGGCAGATTCAGGGAAACCAGCGCGGGCCCGGCGGCCGTTGAACCCGAGCAGCCGGTGCAACTCGAACAGCCCGATCCGGCGCGGCCGGCAAAGAGCAATTGCCAGCCCCGTCGCGCCAAATAGCATGCCGCGAGCGAAACCAAAGCCAACGCACTGAGATTCTGCCAGTTATCCGCGATCATTACACATTCCGCACATCGACATTCAACACGCCGGGGCGTCGCCTAGGCTCTGCCCCAGCCATCGTCGCGCCTCACTCCGCATTCAATCGACCGTGCGCGAATTGCGGACGCCTTGCCTATTGCCGCCTTTCGCTCCGCGAAAGTAGCGCTACTTTCGCGGAGCGAAAGGCGACAACGGCGCGCACGGCGCTTAGACTCCTGGCAGCAACATGCCCACCTGGTAGGTCACCAGCGCGGCCACATAAGCCAGCGCTGTCATGTAGCCAAACGTAAACAGGGGCCAGCCCCAACTGTTCGTTTCGCGCTTGATGATCACCAGCGTCGAAGCACATTGCGCACAGAGCGCGAAAAACACCATGATCGACAGCGCCACCGGAACGTTGAACACCGGCTCTCCGGTGGCCTCCCAACGGGCTTGCCGCAGCACCTCTTGCAGGCGGTTCTGATCTTCGTCGTTTTCCAGATCAAGTTCTTCACCCAGATTGTAAATGATGCCCAAGGTGGCCACCACAACCTCTCGGGCGGGAAACGAAGCCAATACCGCCGAGCCAATCCGCCAGTCCCAGCCCAAGGGCCGCACCGCCGGCTCGAGCCATCGGCCGAAGCGGCCTAAAATGCTCTGCCGGTTGTAGGCCCCGGCAATCTCGTGCTCCAGCTTTGCCCGCTCGCGCAGCAGCGCCGCGCGCTCGGCATCGTCTTGGACGCTTCCCGCCAATTGCGATTCAATCGCCAGCTTGCGGTTTTGAAACGGCGCTTCGACTTCGGGGCTGTGCGGGTAATAGAGCGCGGCCCAGACGACGATCGAAACCGCCACCACCAGCGTGCCGGCCCGACGCACAAACGCCCAGCCCCGCTCGACCATGCGATAGAGCACCGTGCCCGTCGAAGGCCATTTGTACGTCGGCAACTCCATCACAAACGGCGGCGTCGGGCCGCGCAGCAACGTGCGTTTCAGCAGCCAGGCCACCGCCGCGGCCGTCACGATGCCGATCAGATACATGGCGGTCATGGTCAATCCTTGCAGGCCAATCACCCCGCCCAGATACGACCGGGCGGGGATGAACGCCGCAATCAAGAGCGTATAAACCGGCAGCCGCGCGCTGCAGCTCATCAACGGCGCCACCAGGATGGTGGTCAGCCGATCGCGGCGGTTTTCGATGACGCGGGCAGCCATGACGCCGGGTATGGCGCAGGCAAACGACGACAAGAGCGGGATGAACGACTTGCCGCTTAGCCCGACGCGGGCCATCAGCTTGTCCATCAAGTAGGCCGCGCGAGCCATGTAGCCGCAGTCTTCCAGGATGGCGATGAAGAAAAACAAGATCATGATCTGCGGCAGAAAGATCACTACGCCGCCCACTCCGCCGATCAGCCCCTTGATGATCAGGCTGCGCAACGCTCCGTCGGCCATGCGGGCGGCCACCCAATCGCTGACGGCGGCCGTGCCCGATTCGATCCAGCTCATGGGCCACTCGGCCACACGAAACACCGATTGAAACACGACGACCATCATCAACAGAAAGAAGAGCGAACCCCACAGGCGGTGCGTCAACACGCGGTCGAGCCGGTCGCTCATTGTGTGCGGGCGCGTGGTGGGCCGCGTGACGACGCCTTCCAGCACTTCGGCAATCCAGCGATAGCGGGCCATCGCCTCGACGCCCGGCACGCTCAGGCCCGCCGAGTTCAACCTCACACGGGCGGCGCGCAATTCGTCGCTCAGCATCCTAAAACGGGACTCATCTTGTTGGTTCCCAGCGAGCAAATGGCCTTCGAGGTATCCCGATGTGTCGAGCAACAATCGC
The DNA here is from genome assembly GCA_025927475.1 of Pirellulales bacterium. Taxonomy (GTDB): domain Bacteria; phylum Planctomycetota; class Planctomycetia; order Pirellulales; family JAICIG01; genus JAICLL01. The sequence goes on along the minus strand of JAICLL010000045.1, from coordinate 29,339 downwards.
TCGACCAGCGCCCGCGGCAGGGCCGGCTCGCTTGTTGCTCGGCGACATTCTTCAAACAACCCGGAGAGTTTGTCGATCTCTTGGCAGAATGGTTCGGGAAAAGGGCACGCCGCCGCACTCGGCTGCCCCGCGGCGGCGCGTTCGAGCGCCGCTTTCAGGTCTTCCAAGCCGAGGCGGCGGTTGGCCTGAATCTCGATCACGGGCATGCCAAGCCGCCGCGACAGCAACGCCGCGTCGATCGACATGCCGCGTTGCCGCGCCACATCGACCATATTCAGCGCCAGCACCGTCGGCAGGCCGAGTTCGAGCGCCTGGCTCACCAGATACAGATTTCGCTCGAGATTGCTGGCGTCGACAATACACAGCACCACGTCGATTGCCGGGGCGTCGCCGCGCCGGCCCAGCAAGACATCGACTGCCACCATTTCGTCGGGCGACCGCGGCGCTAGGCTATACGTGCCCGGCAAGTCGATCAGCACGAACCGCTGTTCACCATGCTGCAAGTGGCCGAGCTTTTTTTCGACGGTGACGCCCGGATAGTTGCCGACGCGCTGCCGCACGCCGGCCAGCGCGTTGAAGAGCGTCGATTTGCCGGTGTTGGGGTTGCCGATCAAGGCAACCGTCAACGTGCGGGGTGAAGAAGTCGTCGAGATGGACATGGTCGCGAGCGATTCCTGTCAGGCTCGAAAGCCCGACCTACGGGCTACACCAACTCGACTTCGACGCCGGCGGCTTCGGCCTTTCGCAAGCTGAGCCGATAACCGCGCAGCTCCAGTTCCAACGGATCGCCCAACGGCGCTCGACCGATCAGCAGCACTTCGACGCCGGGCGTCAGTCCCATTTCCAAAAGGCGAGCCGAGACTTCGCCCTCGCCGGCGACGTGCGACACCCGCGCTCGCGCTCCGATGGGCAGATCAGCCAGACGACTCACACGGCGATTCCTGGTTTGACTAAAACACTTAGCAACTCATCAGCACGGAAGCCCAGCCGCTGATTGCCCAGCTTCAGGATGCACGGGGCGCCGGGTTGCACCATCTCGATGGGAGCGCCGTGGCGCAGGCCCATTTCGTGTAAGCGGTGAACCTGTTCGGCCCCGCCCAATACTGCGGCGATAATGGCGCAGCAGCCCGCGCCAAGCTGACTCAAGGGAATTAACTCCGAAACGTCGTTCACTGCTAGCACCGGCACACCTTGTTGCGACAGCGTCTCAAACTCAATAAGGGTGATTGTATGAGCTATCGCGGAGGAATGCAAGCGTGGGCTTTTCAATTCGCCGGCCCGCTGAGCTTAAACGGCACTCCGCCCCAAATCACTTGCGGTTCGTTACCCTCGTAGCCAGCCAGATTGTTTGCCGGGCTGTCGATGATGCTGCCCAATATCAGCACGTGATCGCGCGGGCCAAACGGCGGCTGCGGCGCATCGCGACTCACTACCGTCACGGTACGGGCAATGCCCGACAGCACGATCCGCGTCGCAAACAGTTCGCCTTGATTTCGAGTGCCGGCGACCGAGCCGCAGAGAATGACGCCGTTCGACGGGCGTTGGCTGTCGTCGAGCCGATCGGCCGCCAGGCGGCCGATCACTTCGCCGCGGGCGCGGTCGCCGCCGACCAGCAACATCAGGTCTTGCGCCGCATTGCGATATTCATCGCGGGCAGCGTCGTCGGCGTCGTCGAGCTGTGCGAAGGTGGCCGCTTCGGCTAATTGGCAGAGTCGCTCGAAAACCGGTGCGGTAATGTTGCCGATGCCCGTACCGCGGCAATGCTCGCAGCGCGGCGTCTTTCGCGGCGGAAGGTCGCCGGCCGCTGCGTCCGAAGACGCCGCGCCATCCGCGGCTCGAGACGGGGGCCGCTTTGCTTGGCAGTATTCACAGCGCAGTGCCCGCGTAGCCATATCGAGTGCCGATTTGAGTTCCGCCGAATCGTGGGGCATATATCCGCGTGGCCCGAACATAGGCGGCGGCGGTTCCTCCGGCGGCGGCTCGTCAAATTGCGGGCTGTCCGCCACATCGGCGGTGTCGTCTTGGATGAAATCCGCAGGCTGAACGGCGTCAGACGACTGGCTTTCTTGGCGCGCGGGAGCATCGGTTTCGTCGGTCGGGTCGTCGAGCGAGCGGTGCGAAATGGCAACAACTTCCTCGGAGTTCTCAACCGGGGCGCGATCGAGCGAGGAGTGTCGGCCGCCGGGCATCATCCAGGCGGGCAGCTTTCCGCGCAGCTCAAGGAAATCTGCCCGCGGATTGATCCAGAGCAGGATCCAATACCCAATGGCCAGTCCCACGGCCCCGCCCGCCGCCATACCAAGCAACTGCACAATCGCGCCGGTGGCCGAAACGCTGCGGCGCCGCTGCGCGGCTACGCGGAACGAGGGACGCTCGGCATCGGTTGAAGCGGATTCTTGGCCGGTGCTGATGGCCACGCCGCCAAGAGCACCGACGTCCGACTCATCGCGCGGACCTTCACCGCGCGAAAGCAGTTTTTCGTCCGGGGCGAGAACCGATGTTTCATCCTCTTCGATCGCTACGTCGATCTCGGCATTCTCGATCGCCTTCTCTTCCTCGGTGGGGCCGATCGAATCATCGGCGACCGCTGGCGGGGCAGTGGCCGGTTCTTCGGACGACTCGCTGGCCGGCCCAAAGGACCCAGCGGGAAACAGCGGCTCACCGTGAGCCGGTGGAAGCTCAGCAAGATCCGCAGGCGCAGGAGCGGGATCGTGCGCCTCTGGACCGGGTGGAATCAAGTCCGAGGCGGCGGCAACGGGCGACTCGGGCGGCCATACGCCGTCGGTCGCTTCATCCACCACCAAGGCCAACGGCGGAAACGCGACGCTGTCGGCCAAAATGCGTTCCGCCGGAAACCGGGCCTCGCAAAGCGGGCAGCGCAGGCGACGATCCGGAGCGTCTAAATCCGGGATCGTGAGGTCCCGATGGCACTCGGGACATGAAGAAATGCTGGGCATGCATGCCCTCCGACGGCGACCTCGCCCACCGCAATGTACCAAGCCCCCGCCCCCGGTCCTAGGGCAAACTGGCGCCTCGCCGCCCGACGCGGTGCCGTTTCAATGTGCGGTGAACAAGGGGGAGATTCCTGTGGGATGGCCTTCCAGGCCGTTGACGATAGGCCCTCAAAGCGGGAAAACAGCACCTGAACTATCTGCGGAAGATCGATGGCTGACACCAAAATCCTGGCGCTCGACATCGGTGGCGCCAACCTCAAGGCGGCCGACGGACAGGGCTTCGCCGCATCACGATTCTTTCCGCTCTGGCAGAAACCGCAGGAACTATCCGCTGCGCTGTGCTCGCTCGTGGCCGATTCGCCCCGGGCCGATACGCTGGCGGTGACCATGACGGGCGAGCTGGCCGATTGCTTCCAGACCAAAGCGGAGGGCGTCGCGCAGATTCTCGCGGCGGTCATGCAAACGGCCGGCGAGCGGCGCGTGCTGGTCTATGCAACCGATGGCCGGTTGCTCGCACCGGAAGAAGCGTGTCGCGCCCCGCTCGCGGTTGCCGCCGCCAATTGGCACGCCCTGGCGCGATTCGCCGGGCGGCTCATCCCCCGCGGGACAGCGCTGCTGATCGACCTCGGCTCGACCACTTGCGATCTCATTCCGCTGACCGACGGGCAGCCGGTCGCCACAGCCGCCACCGACCCAGAACGCCTGGCCAGCGGCGAACTGGTTTACACAGGTGTGATTCGCAGCCCTGTGTGCGCAATTGTTTCGGCCTTGCCGTGGCGAGGCCGGCAAGTGCCGGTCGCCCAAGAGACGTTTGCCACCATGTATGACGTATATCTGACCTTGGGCGATTTGCCTGAGAACGCCAGCAATCGCCACACGGCCGATGGGCGTCCCGCCCTTCGGACATTTGCCCGCGATCGCCTTGCGCGACAGATTTGCGCCGATCGAACGATGTTCGACGACCGAGACGCGCAGACGGCCGCCGCGTCGGTCGCACGAACGCAATTATCGAGAATCGCGATTGCGGCTCAAACGGTGCTGGGCCGCTTGCCCGGCCCGCCCGCGACGGTAGTCTCGTCCGGCCAAGGCGAGTTTGTCGCTCGGCGGCTGTTGAATAAGTTGGCAGTCAATGCCAACATCATCTCGCTGGCCGAGCGGCTGGGGCCGCTGGTCTCGCAGGCTGCGACCGCCCATGCACTGGCGGAGTTAGTGCGCGATGAGATGCAGCAGCGACCGCACTAACGTCGGTGGCCGGGGCAGAGCCTAAGCGATGCCCCAGTTATGAACCACCGGGGCATCGACAAGCCTCTGCTACAGCCACCCAGGAGGTCGGGAAAAACGCATGAACGATCGAGCGATCCGCGTGGTTAAGTTGGGTGGCAGCCTGCTGGAGCTGCCCGATCTGGCCGCGCGGCTGCGGAGTTGGCTTGGCGGTCAAACCACGATGTCCAGCGCCGTCGTTGTCGGCGGTGGCCGGATGGCTGATGTCGTGCGCGAGCTCCAACGGCTGCATGCGCTGGACGAAGACGCATCGCATTGGCTGGCGGTGCGAGCGATGCAGACCAATGCCCAATTCGTAGCCGCGCTGCTCAGCGAGGCAGCTTGGCCGGTGACGCTTAACGAGCTCGCCGAGGAACCGCCGCCGCTCTCGATCGTCGATCCCTGGTGTCTGATGCGTGACGACGATCGGCGCGATTCTCCGCGGCCGCTGCCCGCCTCTTGGCAAGTCACCAGCGATTCGATCGCCGCCCGCCTGGCCAAACTTTGTGGTGCTGTTGAATTGGTGCTGCTCAAGTCGGCCCTACCCGACAGCGGCGACCTGCACGCCGCCGCGTCGGCCGGTTATGTCGATGCTTTCTTTCCGCAGGCAGTCACGCTCGCCCGAGTTCGCTGCGTGAACTTACGCGATGAGCGGTTCGCCGAAGTGGCTCTGCTCGTCCCAATTGGGTAACGGGCTCTGTAGGGAGCGGACTCCGTGACGTTCCGCAGCAGGCGGCGCGACGTCGCTTCGAACATGCCGAAACCGATCCGAGCAACCGCCCTACGACGCAGCCGCGATCGGGGGCAAGAGCTTGTCTACCACGCCGAGCAGTGGCTTCAGCTTCACCGGCATTTGCACGACGGCCCGATACGGCCCTTGCAGGGCGAGCGCTCGCTTTTGCCAATGGCAGTGTTCGGCGCCGAGCAAAAGCACGGCGGGAAGGGCAGCGGTCGCTTCGCCGGCGGCGAATTGCTCGAAAGCCTCCAAGGCCGCTTCGCCCAATTGGCCGGTGCTAAAGATCACCGCGTCGGCGGGTTTCTTCTCATCCTGAAACCGTTCGATCGCTCGTTGAGGATCGCTGGTGACCAGCACGCGAAATCCCGCCTTCTTGAGTTCCTCGCGGAACAAGTCCTGCATCTTGGTGTTCGATTCGACGATCATCAATGCGCGGCGGTTGGCCGCCGCCTCCAGCGCGCTGGCCACCCGGTCGCGGTCGGCTTGCCAGCGATCGCCTTCGGCAGGGCTGGGTTCGTCGTCGCCCGTGTCGCCGGCGGCGAGGCGCTCGGCGGCGATATTCAAGTCGACGAGCATCTGGGCGGGCGTTTGATACCGTTTTTCCGGGTCGAGATTCATCGCTTGGTTGACGATGGCCGCCACCACGCGCGGCACGCCCGGTTCGGCTTGGCGAATGGGCGCCACGTCGACAAACCGCGACTTCGAAAGCCGCTGGATTCGATCGCGCGTTTCGTGCAGCGGCGAGTGACCGGCGAGCATGTGGTAATACATGACGCCTAAGAAATAGATGTCGCTGCGCGAATCGTCTTTGCGCACCCCCGTGGCGCGCTCCAGCCCGGCATAGTCGATGGTGCGTGCGTTGAGCGCCTCGGCCACGCCTTCATCGGCCAGCGAGCCATCGCTGCCGGCCAATCCAAAATCGACGAGCTTGGCCTGGCCTTTACTCGACACCAGGATGTTCGTCATCTTGATGTCGCGGTGCGAGATGCCGTGCTCGACGGCGTACTTCATGGCGCTGGTGATGTCACTCATCAGCTTCGTGGCTTCAATCGGTTCGAGCTTCCGCCGAATCTTGAGAAACTCGCGCAAGTTCCGCCCCTCGACAAACTCCATGACCAGAAAATGGGTCATGCCTTTCGAGCAAACTTCGAAGACGGGCACGATGTTCGGGTGGCGCAGCGTGATGCCCATCTGCCCTTCGCGGCAGAAATGCTCAGTCTGCGCCGGATCGTCGCTATAGCGCTTCCGCAACACTTTCACCGCGCGGATCACGCCGGTGGTCTTGTGGGCTGCGCGATAGACGCGGGCGAAACTTCCGCCGGCGACCATGTAGAGCACTTTATAGTCGCCGTAGAAAAAGCCGGTTCGCTCGCCTTTGAGCAGCCGGTCGAGTTGGAAATTCGTGAGCAGCTCGCGGCGCAGCAGCGTCTGGAGGAATTCGTCGGTGGGAACGTTTCGCCGCCCGAATTGGCCCCACAGGTCTTGAAGTTGGCGTTCGTCCAATAAGCTTAAGTCGAACGCGCGCTGAGCGATCTGTTCAGCGGTCAGCTCGGCCATCGCAGGCTTTCCCCCGTCGGATCCGCGACTATCTCTTGTTCCTTTGGGGCGCCTCCCCGCATCCCCCGCCAACCTGTCATAGTACGCCAGACCTGCAAGGGCTGCAACGATGGTGGTCAGTCTTGCTCCGTTTGGCGGCGAAATTCGTCGCGCTCGCGGCGAGTGGCCTCTAGATCGAAGAGCAGGTATTTCATGTCGAGACGCAGTTGGCTGAGAGCGTCCTGCACCAAATGGAGTATCCGGCGTCGGCGGCGAGTGCTATCGATCACCCGGCACAGCAGAGGTTCGATGGTTTGGCGATGTTCCAAGGGCAGGCTCCTCAAAGCACCGGCCAAGTCGAGCAGATCTTGGGGAAGTTCATCGGTGGGCGATTTAGCTACTCGTGAGGTGTCGGTCATCGGCGGCGGTCTCCAGTGTGGGTGGGTCGTAACCGCCTCTAGAGCAGAGGTTGTGCCGATAATCAAGCGATGGCGGTAAGAATTGCGATAAGAGTCTTGTCGGGCAAGGCTTTACGCAAGGCCGGTGGCGCCGCCGCACCGACGGCCGCGTGATGCCAAAAGTCAACGAATCCGACCTGGAGGCGTTTCGCAAACCTTGATACATTGCGAACTTGCGCGGACTAGCGTCGCCGCCGCCACCGACGTGGCAGCGAGTCAACACGGACGAACGAACCTGTCTGGTCACGGATGAAGCCGGCTGAGCCTCATACGCAGTGGTTGTGGAGCTCCGGACGAGCCGGCCGCCAGGGCCGGAACGACCGCCTACCATGCCATGGGGGTAGGCTGTTGATTGCCGCTGTTGCTTCGACCCTGATTTTCGCGGCGAATGCGGCTCAGGCGCAGCCGGCCCGCCGCGACGGCTTTGAGAGCGCCGAGCCTACTTGGCGCGTGGAACCGAGCGATCAGTTTCGTATCGAGACCCACGAGCGAACCGCGCAAGGCGCCCACGGCGGCGCCGCTTGCGAATATCTGCGGATTCGTCCAGGGGGAGCGAGTCCTCTGCGAATCAGCCTGCCCATTCCGCACGCGCGGATTATCCCCGAACTGGTGCCGACGCTCTGGGTGCGCGCCGACCGCCCCACGGTCCGATTGTTGGCGCGTGTGGTATTTCCGCACGCGCTGCATCCGCGCAGCGGCACGCCGCTGAGCCAATTCATTGCCGGCCCCAGCTACCGCGAGCCGGGAAGCTGGCAACCGCTGCGGTTGACCAACACGGCGAAGCTGGTCGCTCAGGCCGTCCGCCCGCTGCGCGCCCAGTATGGGCCCCAGCTTGATATGCGCGAGGCGTATCTCGACCGCCTGGCGCTCGACATCGAGCCGGGCGCGGCCTCGGCCAACGTCTGGATCGACGATCTCGATCTGCAAGGGCTGGTCACCGCGGCGCAAATCGACGGCGAGAGCCAGTCCGGGCCACCACCCGCTGCAGGCGTATTGGGCCGGCACCGCATCGAGCTCTCCGGTCCGGTGTTGCTGGTCGATGGCACTCCCTTGTTTCCACGGATGATCGAGTACCAAGGCGAATCGCTGGCGTTCCTCAAGGGCTTGGGCTTCAACGCGGTGAAGCTCTCGTCGCCGCCGAGCGATGCACTGCTCAAGGAAGCGTTGCAGACGGGCATCTGGGTCGTCAGCGCGCCGCCGCGCCTCGCGGAAGGTGAAACGGCCACCGTGATCGACGGGCGATTCGAACCCGTGCTGGCGTGGTACCTGGGGCAGGGCCTGACGGCCGAAGAGCTCGACGCCATGCGGCAATGGGCCGAGCAAATCCGCCAGGCCGATCGTCAAGTAGGTCGCCCATTGGTTTGCGACCCGATGGAAGAACTGGCGCAATACAGCCGCATTCCCGGCGTTCAGATCTTGATGGCGCATCGTACCCCGCTGGGTGGAAGCTTTGAGCTAGCCGATTACGAAACATGGCTGCGCGAACGCCCGCGTCTGGCGCTGCCTGGCCTGGCCCTGTGGACCACCATTCAAACCCAGCACAGGCCCGAGCTGGTCGAACAAATGCGGTTGCTCTCCGGCGGGCAAGCGCCCGAACCGGCCGTCGAATTAGAGCAACTGCGGCTGCTGGTGCAGGCGGCTTTGGCGGCCGGCGCGCGGGGGTTGGTGTTTGCTTCACAATCGCCGCTCGACGCGCCCGACGCCGCCACCCGCATGCGCGCAGCCGCCTTACAGCTTGTCAACCTCGAGCAAGAACTCGTGCAGCCCTGGGTCGGCGCCAGCACCACCTCGACCGCGGTCAGCGGACTGGATGAGTCGGGCAGCAACCCCGGAGTCGCGGGCGCCGCCTTGCAGGCCGGGCGATCGCGATTGCTCTTACCCTATTGGGCGGGAACGGGCGCCCAATACGTCACCGATCAGGCAGCCGGAAACGACATCGCCTTTGTGGTGCCGGGCATTCCCGAGGCAACCAGCGCCTACGAAATCACCGCCGGCGGATTGCGGCCGCTGGTGCGGCGGCGCGGACTGGGAGGTCTGCACGTCAAGCTGCACGAATTCGGCATCTCGTCTCGCGTGCTGCTCACCGACGAAGTGGCCCTGAGCGCGCTCTCGCGCCGACTGCTCACCATCGGTCCTCAAGCTGCCCGGCTCGAACGCGATCTCGCCGCGTCGCGTTTGAATCACGTCGCCGGAACGCACGCCCGATTGGCGAGGCAAGCCGACCGGGTGGCCGATGCCGAGCTGTGGCTCTCGCAAGCCCGCTCCGAATTGGCCACGGCCGATCAAAACCTCACGCGCGGCGATTGGGTGGCGGTTTGCCTGGCGGCGCACCGAACAACCCGTTCCTTGCGATTGCTCGAGCGGACGCATTGGGAAAAGGCCACCAGCACGCTCGGCTCGCCGATCGCCAGTCCGCTGGCAGTGACCTTTCCGACGCTTCCTTATCATTGGCAATTTGTGCGAGCGATCGAAAGCCGGCCGCATTCGCGCAATCAGTTGCCCGAGGGCGACATGGAAAGCGTCGAGCGCATGTGGAAGGCCGGCTGGCGGTTGTTTCAACATAGCCAGCCGACGGTGCGCGGCGCCGGCGAGCTTTCGGTCGATCAACACCACGCCGGCGAGGCCAGCGTTCACTTGGCGGTCGAACCCACCGACGACGAAAACCCGGCGCCGATGATCGAAACGACGCCGTTGTGGCTCACCTCGCCGCCGCTGCACGTCGAGGCGGGTCAGTGGGTGCGGATTCATGGTTGGGTGAACATCCCTGAGCCGATCACCGGCAGTCTCGATGGGCTGCTGGTGATCGAGTCGCTGGGTCGCGAGCCGCTAGCCGAGCGAATTGGCATCACCAGCGGCTGGCGCGAGTTTACGCTCTACCGCGCCGCCGCCGCCGCGGGCGACCTCACCGTGACGCTCGCCCTGACGGGCGTCGGCGATGCCTGGATCGACGATGTCACCGTCGAATTCATCGCACCGGCCCCACGGAGACAGGCATCGGGCATGAAAACTGCTCCTCGCTAGTGGTAGCAGTTTACTCGGATGAGGGGGAACGCGACATGAAACGCTTGCTTTTGCCTTTCGGTCTTACGTCGGTCTTGCTTCTACCAGCGGTCACGCTCGTCGCACAAGATTACGACGAAGACGACCCGGTTCCCTACGACGAGCGCGATCGCGACTTTCACGAAACTGGGCGGAATTTTGGGACCGAGTTTTATCCCCATCCGCGCGATCGTTCGACAGGCGAGCGGGCCGATAATCCGCGTCGCTACGACAACCGTGCGCCCGTTCGACGATACCGCAACGCTCGCACTGCCCGCAACGGGCGGTCCTATGCCGACTACGACGCCTATCGGCGTGGCAGCATGCCGGCCGTTCGTTACAACGACCCCGATCCGTTCGACAACCCCTATGGCCGCCCTCGCGGGCCGCACTATATCGCCCCCGATGAACTGAATTTCCGCGGCGGCCGCTATGCGACGGATTACCCCGGCTTTCGCGGCGGCTGGTATGGCCGCGGACACCGCATTCGCATTCGGGCGGGCGAGTATACCGCTGGCGATTATGCCAACGCCTTTTGGGAACACCAACATCGGGCACGCGCTTACCCCGGCGAACACACCTGGGACTTTTACACCGGACAGGCGCACAGCCATCCGTAGGCCCCTGTCGCATGGTGCCCTTCCGACTCGTATGTCATACTGTACCGCATGACTCCCAGGGAGACATGCCGGCAGTTGGACGATTTGGGCTACGCGCTGCTGCCCGCCGTGATGGACGCCGCTTTATTCAGTCGGCTGCGGGAGCGTGTTCAGGAGCTGTTCATGCAGGAAGGCGAAGCCGCCGGGTCGGAATTCAAGATCGAACAAGGCGCGCGGCGGCTGGCGAATCTGGTCAACAAAGGAGCGATCTTCCATGAGATCATCCTTCATCCCAGGGTGTTGCCGCTGGTAAGGCACGTGCTGCAGGGTAGCGTTAAATTGAGCAGCTTAAACGCCCGGTCGGCCAATCCGCAGCGCGACACACCGCAGCCGTTGCATTGCGACATGAGTGCTCTGCCGGACGAGCGCGGTTCGTGGGTGTGCAACACGGTCTGGATGCTCGACGATTTTACCGAGGACAACGGTGCGCTGCGCGTCGTGCCGGGCTCGCACTGCTGGGGACGGTTGCCTCAAGAGGCGTTGGCAGACCCGCTTGCAGATCACCCCCGGCAACGCGTCATTACCGGCGCGGCGGGGTCGGTGATCGTGCTCAATGCGCATCTCTGGCATGGCGGCCTGGCCAACCGCACCACACGGCCGCGAACAGCCGTTCACGCCTTTTACTGCCGCCGTGACAAGCCCCAGCAACTGCATCAGAGACAGTGGCTGGCGCCCGACGTGCAAGCCTCACTTGCTCCGAACCTGCGAGAACTGCTCGCGCTGGACGATGCATCGAATGACGCTGACTGCGGGCAGCATTACGTGCGCAGCGGATTTCTGGGACAATGATGGCAATCATCCATCCTTCTCGCCTCCGGCTGCTTCGCTCGACGGGATACAATCATCGGATGACTTCGTGTATCCTATGTGGTGTCCCACCACGCCTTCGTTCTTTCAGGAGGTCCTGCCATGTGTGCCATGAACAACCGACGGCGATTTTTGGAAGCAACCTTGGCTTCGGGAGCCTTGGCCACGCTGGGTGATCTGGGGTTTCTCGGGCGGCTGCCCGTCGTGTCGGCCGCCGAGGCCCAGCCCGACGGCCGGGCGGTGCGGTTGAGCAGCGATATCGAGCCGCTGGTCAAGCTGGTCGAAGAAACGCCGCGAGAAAAATTGCTCGAAACCGTGGCAGCGAAGATTCACGCCGGAACGAGTTACAAAGAGGTCTTGGCCGCGTTGCTGCTGGCCGGCGTGCGCAACGTGCAGCCGCGGCCGAGCGTCGGCTTTAAGTTTCATGCGGTGCTGGTGGTCAACTCGGCCCGCTTGGCCAGCATCTCGTCGCCTGACGAACATCGCTGGCTGCCGATCTTCTGGGCGCTCGATCATTTCAAACACGCCCAGGCCGACGACATGCGCGAAGGCGACTGGACAATGGGACCGGTCGATGAAGCCGCCGTGCCCGGCACGCCTCAGGCCGCCAAAGACCTGTTCGTCGAGGCGATGAACTCGTGGGACGAAGCCAAGGCCGACGCCGCGGCGGCGGGGCTGGCTCGGCAGGTGCCCTCGGCGGAGTGTTTCGAGTTGTTCTGCCGGTTTGGATGTCGCGATTTCCGCTCGATCGGACATAAGGCGATCTTCGTGGCCAACGGCTGGCGGACGCTCGATACCATCGGCTGGCAACACGCCGAGCCGGTGCTGCGTTCGCTGGCGTATGCCCTGTTGGCCCATGAAAACGGGAACCCGGCAAAGAACGATCTGGACGCCGACCGGCCAGGACGACAAAACCTCGAACGGCTCAAGAAGGTGCGCGACGGCTGGCAGCAAGGCCAGCAAGACGAGCAGGCCACCCGCGATCTGTTGGCCACGCTGCACGGCAGCTCGGTCGATGAAGCGTGCAGCCAGGTGGTCGAAATGCTCAACCGCCATGTTGCGCCGCAGGCGATCTGGGACGCCATGTTTTTGGGCGCCGGCGAATTGCTGGTGCGGCAGCCGGGCATTGTGGGCCTGCACGCCGTCACGTCGACCAACGCTCTGCACTATGCGTTCGCGGCTAGTAAGAACGACGAGACAAAGCGACTGTTGCTGTTGCAAAACGCCGCCTTTTTGCCGCTCTTCCGCGGCGCGATGGAAGGCCGCGGACGCGTGGCCGACGTGGATGTTCGCGCGCTGGAGCCGGCGGCGCCTGCGACGGCCGACACGGGCGCGCTCAGCGAGATCTTTGCCGACATCACCAGCGACCGGATGCTGGCCGCCCGCAAGACGCTGGCTTACGCCCGGCAGCATAGCGACGTTAAGCCGTTTATCGACGCGGCCCGCTTGCTGGTCTTTCTCAAGGGCAACGACGCCCACGATTACAAATTCAGCTCGGCCGTCCTGGAAGATTATTTGAATGTTTCGCCGGCCTGGCGTGACCGCTATCTGGCGGCGGGCGTGTTTAACTTGCCCGGCTCGGGCGAACCCGACAACAAGCTGGTCGAGCGCACGCGAGCGGCGCTGGCCGGTTGACCGACGTTTGTTTCGAACAGAAGGGAACGAAGGAAACGAAGAGAAGCCACACTTCGTTTACTTGGTTACCTTCTGTCCAAACTCTTCGTTCAAGGAGAAGAGCAGCATGCGGAAATTGGGTCGTTGGATGGCGAAGCTCATTTGTGTGCTGGCTGCGTGTGCGTGCGCACGCGCCGGCGAACCGCGCGATCGGTCGCCGGTCGATCTGGCGCTCACGCCCGATGAAGCATGGCTGATTACCGTCAATCAAACGTCTGACACGCTCTCGATAGTGAACGTCGCTGAGGCGACGGTGGCCGGCGAAGTCGCCTGCGGAAAGCATCCCTCGGCGATCGCCATCAGCAAAGATGGCCGGCGCGTGCTAGTCACCGGAACGTACTCCGGTACGCTTGAGCTGTTTGACTTGGCCGATGGCCAGCTTTCGCCGGTGGGCCGCATCGAAGTGGGGTTTCAGCCGGTAGGCGTGGCGCTTTCGCCCGATGGACGGCTGGCGTATGTGGCGCGCGAAGCGGCGGCCGCGGTGGCAGTGGTCGATCTGGAAGAGCGGCAAGTGCTCGATCGCATCGAGGTGGGCCATTGGCCGCGGTATTTGGCCCTCTCGCCCGACGGCAGCCGGTTGGCAGTCGGCACCAGCGGCGACCAGAGCGTGTCGGTGGTCGATACGGCCAGCCGCAAAATGCTTTTTCAGGAGCGATTACAGGGGATCAACCTCGGGCACATGGTCGCCAGCGCCGATGGCAACTACGTCTATTTTCCGTGGATGATCTATCGGCAGAACCCGATCGACCCCCGCAATATCCAGGCGGGCTGGGTGCTGGGCAGCCGCATCGCCCGGGTGCGGTTCGATGGACCCGCGCGGCGGCAGGCGATGACGCTCGACGAACGCGGCAAGGCCGTGGCCGATCCGCACGGCATTGGCCTAACCAGCGACGAGGCGTGGCTGGTGGCCTCGGCCTCGGGCACCCACGAACTGCTGGTCTATCGAACCGAAGGGCTAGTGCTGCAAGATTTCGGCGGACCAGGCGACCATATCGATCCGCGGCTGGCGCACGACGACCGCCGCTATTGCCGCATTCCGTTGGGTGGAAGGCCGATGGGCTTGCGCATCGCGCGCGACGATCGCCGCGTGTTTGTAACCAATTACTTGGCCAACGCAGTGCAGGTGGTTGATTTGCACGAGCGGGAAGTCGTTCAGACGATCGACCTGGGCGGGTCGCCGGAACCCTCGTTGGCCCGGCGCGGCGAAGCGATTTTTTACGACGCCCAGCGCAGTCTCGATCAATGGTATAGCTGCCACAGTTGCCACTACGAGGGTGGCACCAACGCCACAGTGATGGACACGCTCAACGACGGCAGCATTCGCACCTTCAAGACCGTGCTGCCGCTGCGCAACCTGGCTCGCACGGCGCCGTGGACCTGGCACGGTTGGCAGCAAGACCTGGGCGCGGCGATGCGAAAGAGCTTGAGCGAAACCATGCAAGGCCCTCGCCCGACCGACGATGATGTGGCGGCGCTGGTGGCGTATTTTTCGACGCTCGACGCGCCGCCCAATCCGCACCGCCCCACCGACGCCACGTTCCGCGAACGAGCCGAGCGCGGGCGGCTCGTGTTTGCCAGCGAAAAGGCCGGCTGCGCCAATTGCCACCGCGGAGAGTACTTTACCGACGGTGAGATTCACGACGTGGGTACCGGCAGCAAGCGCGACGTCTACGAGGGGTACAACACACCCTCGCTCATCGGCGTGCACGGCCGCGTGCGTCTGCTGCACGACGGGCGGGCCAAGAGCCTCGACGACTTGCTCACGGGTGCGCACAATCCCGAAAAAGTGACCGGCGCCGGCGAGTTGACCGACGCCGAGCGGGCCGATTTGATCGAGTATTTGAAGTCGTTGTGATGATTGCCGCGAGGTAGCTCCGGGTTCCGAGAAACTCCACCATGAAATTGCTTCTGTCTGTCGCCCTTTCGGCCATCCTTGGTTCGCCCTTCACTGCTGCCGCCGATGGCTGGAAAGCCGGAGTAGCCAAAGTGAAGATCACGCCCGAGCGGCCAATGTGGATGTCGGGTTATGCCGCGCGAACGCGGCCCGCCGAAGGAACGATGATCGACCTGTGGGCCAAAGCGCTCGTGCTGGAAGACCCCGCCGGTCGCCGCGCCGCGCTGGTGACGATGGACCTGGTCGGCATTCCGCGCGATCTTTCCGTGGCGGTGTGCGGTGCGATCGAAACGAAATATGGCCTGTCGCGGCCGCAAATCATGCTGGCGGTTTCGCACACCCATTGTGGGCCGGTGGTCGGGCGCAATCTGCCGATGTATTTCTTGGACGACGCCGAGCGCCAACGGGTCGATGCTTATGCCGCCGCGCTCGAGCAAAAGCTGGTTGCCGTGGTGGGCGAGGCGATCGAGCACATCGCCCCGTGCAGCCTGGCGTGGGGCAATGGCCAGGCCACGTTTGCGGTCAACCGCCGCAACAACAAAGAGGCCGACGTGCCCGGCCTGCGCGAGCGAGGGCTTTTGGCGGGGCCGGTCGATCACGACGTGCCGGTGCTCAGTGTGCGCGACGGCCAGCGGCGGCTGATGGCGGTCGTGTTTGGCTATGCCTGTCATGCCACCGTGCTCGATTTTTATCAATGGTCGGGCGATTATCCCGGCTTCGCGCAAGCAGCCCTGGAGGAATCGCATCCGGGGTTGACGGCATTGTTCTGGGCCGGCTGCGGGGGCGACCAAAACCCGGTGCCGCGACGAGAACCCGCGCTTGCTCAACAATACGGGCAGAAGTTGGCCCAGGCCGTCGACCGCGTGCTCGCCGGAGTGATGCATCCAATCGAAGAAAACCTGACCGCCAGTTACCACGAGATCGAGCTTCCGTTTGCTGCCTTGCCAACACGCGAGGAGTTGCAGCAGCAGGCCGCCTCGGGCAATAAATACGAAGCGGCGCGTGCGCGACAGCTTCTGAGCCAGGTCGATGCCGGCAAGCCGCTTAGCCCCACCTATCCGTACCCCGTGCAGGTCTGGCGGCTGGGCCGCGAGGTGAGGCTGGTTGCCTTAGGCGGCGAGGTCGTGGTCGATTATGCAGTGCGGCTGAAGGCCGATCTCGGCCGCGGGCGCACCTGGGTGGCCGCATACACCAATGACGTGATGGCCTATATTCCTTCGCGCCGGGTGCTGGCCGAAGGCGGCTATGAAGGCGGCGGCGCGATGGTCTATTACGGGCTGCCCACCATCTGGGCGCCGGACGTGGAAGAGTTGATCGTGAAACAGGTGCATGAGCAGATAAACGATGCCCGCGCCCCTGGAAGCCCGACGCGTTAGTTTGATGTTGCGATTCTGACTGCCCCGGAGGGGCAACGGAGTTTAGCCGTGGGCGCCAGCCCGCGGAAAACGGGCGATACATTGCGGAAGCCACACATTGCGGAAGCCACGGAGTGGCGGCGGGAATAACTCGCGGTGCTCCGTCGCCGCTCCGCGGCTCTGGGGATGTCGCCTGGACTTGACCGCGGGCTGGCGCCCACGGCTAAACTCCGCGCGCCGCTCCGCGGCGAAATATCGGAGAGGCGCAACATCAAAATGCGTTAGCGAGGTCCCGGCCCAGCCCTTCGATGGCCATGATGGTTCCGACCGAGTTAGTTCCTGCGATCCACGAGCTAATTGCGCGACACCGACGCAGGTCGAACCGATAATTTGCAGGCAGGCGCGGCCTGGCGAAAGGCTGCGATGCCTGCCGGCGTCAATTGGTCACCGGATACGATGATTTCTCGCAGCGATTGAGAGGCGGCGAGCCGCAATAGCCCAGCATCGGTGACCGGCGTCGTGCGCAAGTCGAGAAACCGCAGAGCGGGCAGTTTGGATAGATGCTTCAAACCTGTTTCAGTAACGCTGTGGCAATCGAGTACGCAAAAGTTAAGCCCCGGTAGGCCGGTGAGCCGTTCGATACCAGCGTCAGTAACTGGAAGATGCCGTAAATAGAGCGTCTCGAGCGCGTGCAACTTCGCAACGCGATCCAGACCGCGGTCGGTGACATCGACTTGGTCCAGGCGAAGATGCTTCAGCTTCGGAAAGGCGCCGAGAAGATTCGCGTCGGCGTCGGTGAACGCCGAGCCGTTCGACAATTGCCAGCCGAAAGTATTCACCCTGACCACGTCAGCGACAAAGTCGATGCCGGCGAGTTCGCGCAGCCAGTTTGGTCCGGGGGGCCTCGGCGGTGGCAGAATTCCGGAAGTCGAGTTTGGCCTCGCATCTTCAAAGTCGTATTCGATGGAAACGCCATCATCCGCATTGCGGAGCGCCGTAATGGCATCACGCTGCCTCCGCGATCGGTGAACCCAGACGCCGAGCCAAACGCTGATGCAGGTTACCGCAATCAGCAGCCAACTCAAGCGGAACTGGAACCACCGCCGCGTCACGCAATTTCGCCTTCCTCGCGCAACATCTTCAGCGTCCGACGGAAGGCGTCGGCGGTTTGGCGCAGGTCGTCGTCGGTGTGCACGGCTGAGGTTGGACCGCCAGGCCACGAAAAAATCTCGACGCCGTGAATCATCATGCCCAGCCGCAACTTGGTAGCGAGCGAACGGGGCACCGCGGCCTTCAGCACGCGGTAATCGTGCTTGCCCGCCTCGATGTCGGCGGCGGTGATGTCGAGCTTCTGGGGGTTGGTGAAAATGTGAAACCCGGAGAACGAGCCGTACACGGCCCAAGGCACATGGTCGTCGCGGAGCACTCGGCTGAGTTCTTCGCGGAGCCGGGCGGCGTAGTCGTTGGCCCGCTGGCAGACATCGGTGCCGCCGACAATCTCCAGCGTGGTGGCGCCGGCGACGGCCGAAAGCGGGTTGGCGTTGAACGTGCCCTGATGCGGAACTTTCTCGCGTCCGCTGGCGGCCGACTGCTGCATGTCGAGCGCGTCGAGAATGTCTTTGCGGCCCACGACGGCGCCGCCGGGCAGTCCGCCTGCCAGAATCTTGGCCAGCGTGGTCAAGTCGGGGCGAACGTCATAACACTCTTGGGCGCCACCGGGCGCGCAGCGAAAACCGCTGATGACTTCGTCAAAGATCAACTGCACGCCCCGCTGGGCGGTCAGTTCGCGCAGGCCAACTAAAAAATCTTTCAGCACCGGCACCTGGCCCCAACTTGCCCCGGTCGGCTCGATGATGGCCGCCGCAATGTCGGGATGCTGATCGAGCACAGCCCGCGTGCCCGCCAGATTGCCCGGCGGCGCCAACACCACGTTGCCGGCCACCTCGGCCAGCACGCCGGGCGTGGGTGTGCCGTCGAAATGTGAACCGACGCCAAACGCGGCATGATCGTGCCAGCCGTGGAAATGCCCTAGAAACCGCAGCACTTTGGGCTTGCCGGTAAAGGCACGGGCCAGCCGCATGGCCATCATGGTGGCTTCGGTGCCCGAACTGGTGAAACGCACGCGCTCGGCGGAAGGCACCAGCCGTTCGACCCATTCGCCCCAGCGGATCTCCGCCGCGTGGCAGGAGCCGAAATGCGTGCCGCGATCGAGTTGCCGATGCACGGCTTCGACCACCCGCGGATGATTGTGGCCCAACAGCAGCGCGCCGTGGCCGCCGGTGTAATCGACGTATTCATGGCCGTCGACGTCCCATTTGCGCGAGCCGGCCGCTCGATCGACGTAGAGCGGATAAGGTTCGAGAATGCGGCCGTCGTGCGTCACGCCGCCGGGAAAGACCGCGGCGGCCTGCTTTGCCAGTTCCGCCGAGCCGGGCGTGCGGCGGCGATACTCCGCCACAATCCGCGAATCGCTGAAGTTCACAATCGTTTCTCCTTCGTGGTTCATCACCCGTGTATTGAGTTATGACCGAGTATCCGGGGCGCCCTGGCATCACTCGGCCACCGCAGGCGGAAGCTGATGCCCGAGCTTCTCGCGCTTCGTGGCCAGATAGCGGGCGTTGTGTTCGTTCACCGGCGCCACAATCGGCACCTGACCGACCACCTCCAAGTCGAAGCCGTCGTAAATGAAGGCGTCGGTTTTTTTCGGATTGTTGGTCAACAGCCGCACGCGGTTGAGACCCAAATCTTTGAGAATCTGAATGCCCACGCCGTAATCGCGCATGTCGGCCTTGAACCCCAGGGCCACATTGGCTTCGACGGTGTCGAGACCGCGGTCTTGCAGGCCATACGCCTTGATCTTCTGCGCCAGGCCAATGCCGCGGCCTTCCTGCGGCAGATAGATCAACACGCCGGTTCCCTCTTGCTGGATCATCTCCAGGGCCATCCGCAGTTGGTCGCCGCAATCGCAACGCAGTGAGTTGAGCAGGTCGCCGGTGACGCACGAGGAATGCAACCGCACCAGCGGCGCCGCCACCGCCGTGGGAGTGCCAAACACCAGGGCGAACGGTTCTTGAGGCTCATAGCGAACACCATAATAAACAAGCGTGGCCGGGCCATAGAGCATGGGAAGCCGGCACTCCGCCTGGCGAAAGACCAGCTTTTCGCGGGCGCGGCGATAGCGGATCAGATCTTCAATGGTAATAATCTCAAGCTGATGCAGCCGTGCCAGCTCGTGCAGACCGTCGCGATCGGCCCTGTCGCCGCTGTCGTCGAGAATCTCGCAAAGCACACCGGCTGGATAGAGACCGGCCAACCGCGCCAGGTCGATGGCCGCCTCGGTATGACCCGCCCGTCGCAATACGCCGCCTTCCTTGGCCGTGATGGGATACATGTGACCGGGCCGCACAAAATCTGCCGGCTGGCTGCGCGGGTCGATCAGCGCCTGAATGGTGGTCGATTTTTCCTGGGCCGTGATGCCCGTTCGGGCGGTGCGATGATCGACTGCCACGGTAAACGCCGTGCGCAGCGGCGCCGTATTCTGATCGACCATCGGCGCCAGTTTCAGCCGCTCGCAAACCTCTGGCAACACCGGCGCGCACACCTGACCGCGTCCATGCTTAAGCATGAAGTTGACCAGCTCGGGCGTGACCTTCTCGGCCGCGCAGATGAAATCGCCCTCGTTTTCGCGATCTTCGGCATCGACCACGATGACGATCTGACCTCGGGCGAAGGCGGCAATGGCGGCGTCGATGGTGGAGTAAGGCAGGGGCACAGGTGGGTGGCTGGGGGCTGGGGGCTGGGGGCTGCGAGCTGGGGGCAGAGCCTTGGCGATGCCCCGGCTAACGGCTTGCCTACATACGTTCCGACCGTTTGCTATGATTTGATTATAGGTGGTCGACGCCCACACGGTAGCCCCGGCCCTTGTGGCCGGCATATGGCTCGGTTCTCGCGCGCCGGCATGGGTGCGCACCACTCGCCACTCACCACTAGTCCCCAGCCACTCACCCATGTTGCTCGAACGCGAAGAATACGTCGAACAGGCCTATTTCTTTCGCGTGCTGCGCGAACGCCTGGGCCAAAACATGTCGGCTCAGGAGCTGCTCGTGACGCTGCGTGAAGAAATCCTCTCGACCACCAAGCTGCCGATGGCGCTGGATTTTATGCGGGTCGAGCTGCGCCATAGCGGCGTGTTTGGGCCTGCCATGGCGAAGCTGGCCCACTATTTCACGCCGTTTCAGAGTTTTGTGATCGGCGAAGCCGAACGCGAGCGCGGCAAGTTCGACTTCGGCGTGGCGCTAGAGATTCTGGAGCGCGAGGCGCGGTACCGCGCCGAAGGCGCCACGCGACAAGGAATCTTTCTGTACCAGTTCGAGTCGCTCTGCCGCAACCGGCTGGGCTACGACAAGGGGCTCGACGCCGTGGCCGCCGATCCGCTCTTCGACGACGCTTGGCGCGAATGGATCATCACGGTGCGGCGGCAAGTCGGCCTGGTCGATCTGGCCGACATGATTTATGTGCGCAGCGCGCACTATGTTTCAACCCGGCAACGGCAGGGCCTCGATCCTGCCGGGCCGGAAAAGCCGGTGCTGTTTGGCGAGAAGGAGGGGAAGATCGCCTTGGCCAATCGGCGCCGCGATCCGCTGTTGCTGTTTGCCTCGCTCGAGCGGCACCTCAATTATCCGCACGTGCCGCGCCTCAAACCGGCCGACGAAAGCCGCCTGCTGCTGCCAATGCTCTCGCGGCGTCTGGAGCGCGTCGAGATGCGCCTGAAACTGCTGGAAGAAGAGCAGCGCGGCGGCATCGACCTGACGAGATTTTACGGCAAGTCGGTGCCCACCCCCGAGCCGGAATGAATCTAGGCGCCCGGTCCCGGCGGCCCGCCGGGCGGGCGGGGCGGCACGGGCGCGTCTTCAAACGAGGCCCGCAAATATTCCATCGGCAAGGCCTGAGGATTGCGGCGCATTGCCGAAAAGAGCACGTCCTTCAAGATAAAATCGCGCGGAAAAGGTTGGTCAAGTTGTTTCAGTACGTCCGCATAGCCGGCGAGGGCCTGGTGGATGGTCTCGCCACCAATGGCGTCGTCGACAAAATACGGAAATTCGTCGATCGTTTTCTTCCAATGCGTAAACGCCTCTTCGTATTCCTGGCGGGCTAGGTCGATGCGCGTTTCGTCGTAATCGGCCTTGGCCTGGTGCATGAGCCGCCGCGCTTCAAGCGCCGACTCGCTCTTTTCCATTCTGCAACGATTCCGCCAATAGGTGTAATTGACTACGTCGCGGTCGCGCTGAATCACGGTGGCCAGCAACTCCAGTCGCGCTGCCTCAGCCGCAAGGTCCTTGGCTTGCACGCGGTGCGCCTGATCGACACGATTGGCGAGCTCATCATGCCGCACGAAGATCTTCATCGAGGCGTCGGCGACCAGCCGGTGTTCTTCCTCGGTGCGCGAGGCGGGCGGAGTGTCAAGGGCGGCCTGCTCTTCCGCGGAAAGCTTGTTTCGTTTTTCCGCCACCATCTTGTCGCGCAGGTCGGGCGATAGCGCATCGAGCTGCTCGATCGTCTTGGCTTTTCGCTCCTGGACCGCTTCGTATTCCGCCAGACGAATGATAAAATGATCGCTGGTCGGCATGTCGCGCAGGCCGAATTTGGTCCAGCGATCGTCGGCATCGGTCCAGGCCACACGGGCTTTCTCTTCAAACACACCGTCTTCTTGTAAGGCGATGGCATAATCGATCTGGCACATGGCCGGCTCGCTGAAGAACACAAACGGATTCATGGCGTGGATCGACGCCCCGCGGTCTTCGACCAGGGCGATGGCCTCTTCAAAATACTCTTGTCCCACCAGCCAATTGTCACGCCGGTTTTGAGGTCGCTGGCGATGGTCGGGAAATTCTTCATCGTCATCGATGCGAAACAGCTCGCGATATTGGTGCTTCTCGTCGGCGACGCCGATCTTGTGGCCCGTAAACCACCCAACATCGTAAATCAGCCGCGGCTCCAACTCGTTGTATCGCGAACCCTTCCGCAAATACTTAATGCCTTCCTTGATCCAGAAATAGCGCTGATGGTAATCGTCGAACTCCACCGCGATGTTGTACGAAACGTTCCATGCCTGATAGCGCCAGACGCTGATGAAATGCGGTTCGAGCTTGGCCAACTGGTCGAGCGTGGCCTGCACGCCTTCCCAGTCTTCTTTCATCTTGGCGGTGTTGGCTTTTTCCCAGAGCAGGTTGGCCGCGACGCCGCGCAGGCCGAGCGTGGCCAGCTTGATGGTTTCGCCCGCCGGGTCGATCTCGCCTAGGTTCGCCTGGCTGATGCCGTATTCGGCCCGCATGCGGGCCAGTTTGCCTCCCGCGTTGTCGCCGGCGTTGGGCTGGTTTCCCACCGCCACAGTCGCCGGCTGGCTGAAATACGACAGCGGCACCAGCAGCGCCAAAATCAACGACAAATAAATCAGCTTGCGAATGAACGATCGTCGGTTCATTTCGCCACCTCGCGCAATTTGAAGAAGAGAAAGCCCAGCAACAGCACCGGCACCAAATATCCCAGGCCGGTCGTCAGGTGGATGGCCAACAGATCGGCGGAGATGTCGTATCCGTCGGCCACATACTGCACATCGTTCAGCTCCCGCAAGTTGGGTAAAACCCGCGAAACCACAAACAGCGGAATGCGGGTGACTTTGTCGAGCCCGACGGCCACGGCGCTAGTGAAGTTTTGTTCGAGTTGCTCGGTGAGGTTCTTTTGTTGACCGATGCGGAGTAGCGACTCGAAGGTCCCGCCGCCCAACGAGCGATTCAACGCCAGGCTTTGCAAGAAAGTGACGAAAAATCCGCCCACCATCGAACCGATGGTGGCCAGCAACGCCACCGGACCGTTCAAGAAGGTGCTCCACATCACGCCAAACGCGGTCACCAAGACCATCTGCAGCCAGATGGCAATATAGCCCTTGGCGAAATTGATCCAGGGAGTTCCCTCGCGGCGCAGCAAGTAGACCGACGGTCCCGCCAGGCCATAAAACTGCGCACGCTCGAGGCAGCGAATTTCGACTTCCAGGTCGCCGTCTTCCGAAACCAGCTCGCCAAACAAGTCGATCTTGGGACCTTGCGGGTCCTCGTTGTCCAGCTCCAGTGGAATCTCGTGCGGATCGACGGCATACTCCTTGGCCTGAAAATTCTCCAGCAGGTGCTCGACGCCCGTATCGGGGTTCCGCAGCGTGATCGACCCCAAAATGGGCCGATCGACGGTTCCCTTATAGCTACGAAACACGCGGATGGCCATTTCCAAGACAATGCCATCGGGGAAACGGTCGCGGGTGACGCCGCTGAATCGCCAGATCCCCGCCGCGGGCGTGCCCCCTTCGATATAGCTGTGATAGAGCCACTCGTTGCCGACGTTGATCCCTCGTTCCGCGGGCTTGCCGCCGCGGTCGCGGAATCGCAGCTTCCCCCGCACCGGCACACGCGCCTTGAGCTGGCCCAGCGGAGGCCCCAGACGATATTCCGTCGTTCCGTCGCGCTTGACCGCGGTGATTTCGTGATAGTGCCCCTGTTCGGTCTCGGTGACGCCGTAGCCCTCTTCACCAAGCCGCGTGATCTGCTCCGCTTTCACCTCGTGGCGATGACGCGCGGCCGTGCCGGTGTGATTGGGCGGCACGGTGCCGTTCTCAGTCGGCGCCTTAGGAGCGAGGTCATCGGCGGTGAGGGTGTGGGTGTGGTCGAGCGTCCGAACTACGAAGATGTAACTCATCAGCCCCATCACTGCCAGCAGGCAGGTGCCGACGGCCGCAAAACCGAGCGTTCGGCCCAGCACGACTTCCGCGGGACGGACCGGCTTGGTGACGATGGTATAGATGGTCTTGTTCTGCAAGTCGGCCGGCAGACTGAACGCGCTGAGCACCAGTGCCAAAAAGAGCACCAGATAACTGGTGGCGTTGACCACAAAGCTCAGGTATAGCTTGGCCGGATCAGTGCGGCCCGGATCGAGAAACCACCCCGCGAACAGCAGGATGAGAATAAACAGCATAAACCCGACCAGCACGCGCCGCCGGACCGCCTCCTGCACGGCCAGCCTGGCCAACGCATAAACGCGGCGGGGCGAAAGGTGAACCACATCGTTGACAACACCCGCCAGCGCCTTGAAGATCAAATCACCGGCCTTGGCGGGACCATGGATGACGGTCAGCCCAATAAAGCTCGCCAGCAGCCCGATCACGAGCAGACAGACGACCGTCAACAGCCAAATCCACAAAGCGCCGGGATTCAGGCCCGCCGCCAAGAGCCATTCAAAATAAGGAGGATATTCGTTCTCAATAATCATGATCGCGGCTGCCCCATCACGGTTCGACCCGCGCCCGGCGGCCGGGACGCGCTTCGCTGTCTTGCACGATGCTCAAGAACAACTCTTCCAGAGTGCTGGTGGGATTGTCCATCGAGACCAACTGCCCGCTGTACCGGGCGATGACCGACTTGATCTCTTCCTTGGCGGCATCACTCAGCCCCGACGCGCGAATCTCCGTCACGTCGCGAATCTTCAGCAAGCTATCGACCCGACCCAGTTCCTTCAATTCGCCCTGGTGCAAGATGGCAATTCGGTCGCAAACGTCCTGCACGTCGGCCAGCAAATGGCTGCACATCAGCACGGTTTTGCCCCGGTCGCGCAATTCCAAAATAAGATCTTTCATCTCACGGCAGCCGATCGGATCGAGCCCGGTGGTCGGCTCGTCGAGCACAATCAGATCCGGGTCGTTGATCAGCGCCTGCGCCAGGCCGATGCGGCGCGTCATGCCCTTGGAATATTCTTTCAACTGCCGCCGCTTGGCCCAGTCGAGCTTGACCAGGTGAATCAGGTCCGCGGTGCGTTTCCGCCGCAGATCGGCTGGCATATCGAACAGGCGGCCGTAAAAATCGAGCGTTTCTTCGGCGTTCAAAAACCGGTAGAGATACGATTCTTCGGGCAAATAGCCGATCCGCTCATTCTTCGTGACATCGGAGGCCTCTTTGCCAAACACGAGGGCCTGACCGCTGGTGGGAAAGAGGAGGCCCAGCAATAGCTTGATGGTGGTCGTTTTGCCCGACCCGTTGGGACCGAGCAGGCCGAAGATTTCGCCGCGGCGGACTTCGAGATCGAGCGCTTTGAGCGCCCGCACCTTTTGCCGCCCCCAGAAGTCGCGGTAAACCTTTGACAGGTTCCGCGTTTCGATGACAACGTCGGTGTCTGCCTGCTGCGCCGCGCTTGGCGGAGCATCGAGGGTCACTGCCTGTGATTGCATCATGAAGACCCAGAAGAAGTTATGCCAGAGGAAGTTATGACTGCCCAGAGAAGCGGAAAGCCTCCCGTTCTACTTGTTCGTCTTACGCAGACGGCCCTGGTCGGGTTCGACGGAAATCGGGTCGGGTTCGACGGAAATGTAAACTACCACTATAAAAACCGCTTAGGGCCGATTCAAGCGGCTAGGCAACCCTTTTGACGTACCTCTGTCAGAACGCTATGATACGGGGCTTCCCTGGGCCAACTACCTTCCATAGCCGCTGAAAATCTGAAAACGCATGTCACGTATGCAGTCTGATGCCGGTCGTTCTGGCCGCTTTGCCAACAAGAAGCGGTCGAAAATCACCAGTCGCGTTAAAAAGAAAGACCCGATCTTTGTCGATGGCGTACGGCCGAGGCCAATGTACGTCGATTACAAAGACCTCGAGCTTTTGACCAAGCTGATTAGCCGCCAGGGCAAGCTGATGGGGCGGCGCAAAAGCGGCTGCACCGCGGCCAGCCAACATGCGGTGGCTAAGGCAGTGAAACGGGCCCGCTTCATGGCGTTGCTGCCCTACGTAGCCGACTGACGGGGCTGCCGACTGTCGTGACTGTCGCTGGCTGCCGGCTGCAGGTGCTTTGGCGTTTTTTACATTGCCGCCACCAATTTACACGAATTGGTCAGCTCGGAACTTCCTTCTGAGTCGTTCGTAAGTCGTTGCTAAGAAATTTCTTACGTATTACGACCCATCTCGATAGCGGCGATTGGCACGCCAGATGCTCCAGTCGGTCCTGCCACGGAGGAGACGATACAAACCGACGACGGAACGGAGCAGTCATGATGGATCGCCGCACACGCTTGCTTTGGATGAAGGAAGTCATCGAGCATCTCAACGATTGTCATGTTCAATGGCAGTCGGCCGAAGGCAGCGACGAGTTTTTCTTGGCCGAGGCGATGAAACGCGACCTGGACGAATTGCGGCGAATCTGCGAGCTGCTGCGTGGCCGAACCGCGGAATGCCCGGCCTTGGCCGGCATGTATTGATCGGGCAGTTGCGGCTGCGATGAATTCTTGTCAGGCTAGAAGGCCCGACCTTGCAGGATCGCGCCGCCCCCGATGCATCTCGAGTCGTTGACTGAGGCTTACCAGGCCTCTCTGGCTTTTTTGTTGGGCCGCATCGATTATGAACGCGCCCTGAATGTGCCTTATGGCGAGGGGGCGTTTCGCCTCGAGCGGATGCGCCGCCTACTGGCGCTTCTGGGCGACCCGCAAACCGGTTTGCCCATCATCCACGTGGCGGGCACCAAAGGCAAAGGCTCGACCTCGGCCATGATCGCGGCGGCCCTTTCCGCCGCCGGATATCGCACCGGACTTTACACCTCGCCCCATCTCGAACGGCTGGAAGAACGGTTCACCGTCGATGGCCGGCTGTGCGGTGAAAACGAGTTCGTGTCGCTGGTCGACGAGCTTCGGCTGGCGGTGGCCGAGATGGAGCAGGGTTCAGACCCCGATCATTTGCCCACCTATTTTGAACTGACCACCGCGGCGGCGCTGTTGCATTTCCGCCGCCGGCAGGTCGATGCCGCCGTCGTCGAAGTGGGCATGGGCGGACGCCTCGATTCGACCAATGTATGTCTGCCGCGTGTGGCCGTCATCACCAGCATCAGTTTCGACCACACCAAACAGTTGGGCAACACGCTGGCGGCCATCGCCCGCGAGAAGGCGGGCATTATCAAGTCCGGCGTGCCGGTGGTCAGCGGCGTCACCGCCGACGAGCCTGCTCGCGAGATCGAATCGATCTCGAGTCTTCGCGGCGCGGAGCTGATCCGGCTTGGCCGGGAATTTGATTTTGTCTACCGCCCGCCGACGGCGAACGCCGAATGTCTGGGCGGCAGCATCGATTACTTTTGCCGAGTCGACCGCGCCCGCGAACGGCGTGGTGTGGAGCTTGGCTTGCTGGGCCGTCATCAGGGCGCGAATGCGGCGGTCTGCCTGGCGGTGTTGGACGAGTTGCGCCGGCAGGGTTGGTCGCTGCCCGACGCGGCGGTGCGGCGGGCGCTGGCTGAGGTGCGGTGGCCGGCCCGCGTGGAAGTGGTCGACCGTCGCCCCACGGTAGTGCTCGATGCGGCGCACAACGTGGCCAGTGTGGCGGCGCTCGCCGAGACGTTGCGCGAAAATTTCACCGCGCGCCGGCGCATCCTGGTGTTCGCCACCACCCAGGACAAAGACGCCGCCGGCATGCTTCGCTTGCTGTTGGCCGATTTCGATCACGTGATCTTGACCCGCTACGAAAACAATCCGCGGGGCCTCGACGCCGGCGAACTCGCGGCTTTGGCCGCGCGGCTGACCGACGCCCCGGTGCAGCTTTGCGCAAGTCCGGCGGAGGCCTGGCGCGCGGTCCAGGCATTGGCCGAAGAAGACGACCTGGTGTGCATCACCGGCTCGTTTTTCATCGCCGCCGAAATGCGTGTCCAGTGGCGCTCGCATCCGCTGCCCAAGCACGCCCCCGTTGGGCAACCGTTATTTTTTTAACGGAAGCGCTTGCCAATCGCTTGCCGGGGCGATACGATGCCGATGTGCGTTAATGAACTAACGGATGATCGCCCATGGCCCGCCCCACTTCGGACCTGCCCACGCAGCGCGAAGCCCAACTGCTCGAGGCCCTTTGGAATCTCGGCCCCGCGACGGCCGAACAGGTTCGCGCCGCCCTGCCCGACGAACCGCACGATTCGACCGTCCGCACGTTGCTGCGCGTGTTGGAGGGCAAGGGCTATGTGAAGCACCAGGTGCGGGGCAAGTCGTACGTTTACCGCGCCGCCGTGCCGCGCACCAAGGCGCAGCGCGCGGCGGCCCGCAGCCTGGTGAGCCGGTTGTTCGGCGGCTCGGCCGAAGACCTGGTGCTGCGACTCTTGGAAAACGAGCAGATCACGCCTGAGGGGCTCGAACGTATTCGCAAATCGACACTTGCCTCGCGCCGCTCGCGGCGCACTCCATCGCCACCTAAAGGAGGTTCGCCATGATCGACCGTATCGGGGGCCCGTTTGCCGACGTGGAATTACTCGTTTGGCTGGGAGTCGACGTGGCGCTCAAAGCCACGCTGGTCTGTCTGATCGCCTTGGCGGCCGATCGGCTGCTGGGGCGGCGCGTGCTGGCCCGCTCGGCCCTGTGGCACGCTTGTTTGCTGGCCTTGGTATTCTTGCCGCTGGCGGCGGCTTGTTTTCCGCAATGGCGCGTGGCGTGTTTGCCCCGCGACGCGGCGAACGTGGCAGCACCCGGCCTTGTGCCGGGCGGTTCCGAGCGGAAACTTGGCGGCTCGGAAGCGCGTACTTTCGCGGAGCGAAAGGCGACTTTGGCGCAGGACCGTCGAGGGCGGCAGTCCTCCCTGCCGCGCGCTGTCGCGGAACGAAAGCCGACCATGGGCCAACCGACCGACTGGCGGCGAATGGGTATGGCCGCCTCCGTGGTAGCTTACCTGGCCGGCGCGTGCCTGTTGCTGATCCGATTGTTCGGTTCGTGGCTGCGAGCCACCGGCTTGATGCGTTCGGGCGCGTTCATCGACCAGGCCGATTGGAATCGCACGCTCAACGATCTTCGCCAGCAACTGGGGCTGGCTTGCCGCGTCGAGCAGCGCAGCGCGACGACGCGCGGCGTGCCGCGGGTTGTTGGGGGGCGGCGCCCGCCGATTCGGCTGCCCCAAGGCGTGGCGCGCTCGGCCACTCCGCC
>JAICLL010000093.1 GCA_025927475.1 Pirellulales bacterium | reverse complement strand
GGCGTCGGCACATTCAGCGTCACGCTCAAAACTTCGGGCAATCAAACCGTCACCGCCACCGATACGGTCACCGGCACGATCACCGGCGTCAGCGGCGCGGTAAATGTCGCCGCGGCGGCTGCCACGCACTACACCGTCAGCGCGCCGGCGAGCGCCACGGCGGGCACGGCCTTCAGCGTCACCGTCACGGTCTTGGATCAATACGGCAACACCGCGACCGCTTACGGCGGCACCGTCCATCTGACCAGCAGCGATGGCCGGGCGGTGCTGCCCGCCGACAGCACGCTTGTCAATGGCGTCGGCACGTTCAATGTCACGCTGAAGACTGCGGGCAACCACACGATCACCGCCACCGATACGGTGAGCGGCACGATCACCGGCGCCAGCGGCGACATCGCCGCCACCGCGGCGGCGGCCACGCAATTCGCGGTCAGCGCGCCGGCCAATGCCACCGCCGGAACCACGTTCAATTTCACGGTGACGGCCCAAGATCAGTTCGGCAACACCGACACCGGCTACGCCGGAACGGTGCGCTTTAAGAGCAGCGACGGCCAGGCCGTCTTGCCGGCCAACAGCACACTTACCGCCGGTGTCGGCACGTTTAGCGCCACACTCAAGACCTCGGGCAACCAGACACTCACGGCGCGTGACACGAACGATAGTTCGATCATCGGCGCTAGCTCCGCCATCAGCGTCGCCGCCACGGCGGCTACCCATTTTGGCGTTAGCGCGCCTGCCAGTGCCACGGCGGGAACGGCGTTCAATGTTACGGTCACCGCGCAAGATCAGTATGGCAACACCGCCGCGTCTTACGCCGGCACGGTTCATTTCACCGGCAGCGACGGCCAGGCCGTGTTGCCTGCTGATAGTACGCTGAACAATGGCGTCGGCACGTTCAGCGTCACGCTGAAGACCGCGGGCAACCAAACGATCACCGCCAACGACACGGTCACCGGCTCGATCACCGGCACCAGCGGCAACACGGCGGTGGCCGCGGCCGCCGCCACCCACTTCACGGTCAGCGCGCCGGCGAACGCGACGGCGGGCACCGCGTTCAGCGTCACCGTAACGGCTTTCGACCAGTACGGAAACACGGCCACCGCTTACGGCGGCACGGTGCATTTCACCAGCAGCGACGGCCAGGCCGCGCTGCCGGCAGACAGCACGCTCACCGCCGGCACGGGCACGTTCAATGTCACGCTGAAGACTTCGGGCGATCAAACCGTCACGGCCACCGACACCGTGAGCGGGTCAGTCGAAGGAAGCAGCGGCGCGGTGAATGTGGCCGCCGCGGCCGCGACGCATTACGCCGTCAGCGCACTGGGCAGTGCCACGGCGGGAAGCAGCTTTAACATTACCGTGATCGCACAAGATCAGTTTGGCAACACCGCCACCAGCTACGGCGGCACAGTCCATCTGACCAGCAGCGATGGCCAGGCCGTGCTCGCCGCCGATGGCACACTTACCAGCGGCGTCGGCACTTTTAATGTGACGCTGAAGACCGCGGGGAATCAAACGGTTACGGCCACCGACACGGTCACGGGTTCGATCACCGGCGCCAGCGGCAACGTGACGATTGCCGCAGCCGCCGCCGCGCATTACAACGTCAGCGCGCCGGCCAATGCAACCGCGGGAGCTGCTTTTAGCGTGACGGTGACGGCACAAGACCCATACGGCAACACGGCCACCGCGTACGGCGGAACAGTCCATTTCACCAGCAGCGATGGCCAGGCCGTCTTACCCGCCGATGGCACACTTGCCAGCGGCGTCGGCACGTTCGGCGTCACGCTGAAGACTTCAGGCAATCAAACAATTACCGCCACCGATACCATCACTGGCTCGATTACCGGAATCAGCGGTGCGGTGAGTGTTGCCGCCGCCAGTGCCACGCATTACACCGTCAGCGCGCCGGCCAACGGCGCCGCGGGAACTGCCTTCAATGTTACGGTGACCGTCCAAGACCAATACGGCAACACGGCCACCGCTTACGGCGGCACGGTACATTTCACCAGCAGCGACGGCCAGGCTGTGCTGCCCGCTGACAGCACGTTGACCAATGGCGTCGGAACCTTCGGCGTGACGTTGAAGACCTCGGGCAACCAGACCGTAACGGCCACCGATACCATCTCGGGTTCGATCACCGGCGCCAGCGGCGACGTGACGATTGCCGCAGCCGCCGCCACGCATTACACCGTCGGCGCTCCGGCCAATGCCACTGCGGGCACGGCATCGAATGTCACGGTGACGGCCCAAGACCAATATGGCAACACGGCCACGGCCTACACGGGCACGGTGCATTTCACCAGCAGCGATGGCCAGGCTGTGTTGCCCGCGGACAGCACATTGGCCAACGGCGTCGGAATCTTCAGCGTGACGCTGAAGACTTCGGGCAATCAAACGGTCACAGCCACCGATACGGTAACGGGATCGATCACGGGCGTCAGCGGCGCGGTGAGCGTGGCCGCGGCCGCCGCCACGCATTACACCGTCAGCGCGCCAGCCAACGCGACGGCCGGAACCGCCTTTAGCATCACCGTGACCGCCTTCGACCAATACGGCAATACGGCGACGGGCTATGGCGGCACGGTGCATTTCAGCAGTGGCGACGGGCAGGCCGTGCTGCCGGCCAACAGCACGCTGACCAATGGCGTCGGCGGCTTTAATGTCACGCTCAAGACCGCCGGCAATCAAACGCTCACTGCCACCGATACCGTCACCGGCTCGATTACCGGCGCCAGCGGCGCCATCGCGGTCTCGCCCGCCGCCGCCACGCACTACACCGTCAACGCGCCGGCCGGTTCCACAGCGGGCGCCGCTTTCAACATCACCGTGACTGCTCTCGATCAATATGGCAACATGGCCACGGGCTACGGCGGCACGATCCACTTCACCAGCGGCGATGGTCAGGCCGTGCTGCCGGCCAACAGCACGCTCACCAATGGCGTGGGCACGTTCAGCGTCACGCTGAAGACCTCGGGCAATCAAACGGTAACCGCCACCGATACGGTGACCGGCACGATCTCGGGCGCCAGCGGCGTCGTAAACGTCGCCGCGGCCGCCGCCACGCATTACACCGTCAGCGCGCCGGCGAATGCCACCGCCGGGACGGCCTTCAACGTCACCGTCACGGCCTTGGATCAGTACGGCAACACCGCGACCGCTTACGGCGGCACCGTCCATTTCACCAGCAGCGACGCGCAAGCGGTGCTGCCCGCCGATCGCACGCTGACCAGCGGCGTCGACACGTTCAACATCACGCTGAAAACGTCGGGCAATCAAACGATCACGGCCGCCGATACCGTCAACGGTTCGATCACGGGCATGGGCGGCGCGGTGAATGTCGCCGCGGCGGCAGCGACGCATTACACGGTGACCGCCCCCGCCTCCACCACTGCGGGCGTTGGCATCAGCATCACCGTGACCGCGCAGGATCAGTTCGGCAACACCGCCACCGCGTACGGCGGCACCGTGCATTTCACCAGCAGCGACGGCCAGGCGGCGCTACCCGCGAATAGCACCTTGACCGCCGGCGTGGGCGCCTTCAATATCACGCTCAAGACCTCGGGCAATCAAACCATCACCGCCACCGACGCGGTGAGCGGCACGATCACCGGCCTCAGCGGCGCGGTGAGCGTGTCCGCCGCGGCAGCCACTCACTACACGGTGAGCGCGCCGGCCAACGCCACGGCCGGTACGGCGGTGAGCATCACGGTCACCGCGCAGGATCAGTTCGGCAACACCGCCACGGCCTATGGCGGCACGGTTCACTTCACCAGCGGCGATGGCCAGGCCCTGCTGCCCGCCGACAGCACGCTGGCCAGCGGCGTGGGCATCTTCAATGTCACGCTCAAGACCTCGGGCGATCAAGCCATCACCGCCACGGATACCTTGAGCGGCTCGATCGATGGAACGAGCGCCGCGGTGAATGTAGCCGCGGCCGCCGCAACTCACTACGTTGTGAGTGCCCCGGCCAACGCCACCGCGGGCAACACCATTAACGTCTCCGTCACGGCTCAGGATGCCTATGGCAACGTCGCCACCGCCTATGGCGGCACCGTGCATTTCACCAGCAATGACGTGCAGGCGGTGCTGCCGGCCGACACGACGCTGGTTGCTGGCGTCCGCACCTTCAGCGTCACACTAAAGACGGCCGGCACTGACAGCATCACCGCCACGGACACCGTTACCGGCTCGATCACGGGCAGCGATAGCGTCTCGGTCGTGGCGTTCGTGGCCAACTATCTACGGGTTGCCGTGCCCGCCGCGGCCACCAGTGGTGTTCTGTTCGATATCACGGTCACGGTCCAAGATCAGTTCGGCAACACCGCCACCAGCTACACGGGCACGGTACACATCACCGCCAGCGACGGCGCGGCATTGCTGCCCGCCGACCGGGCGCTGGTCAATGGCGTTGGCAGCTTCGCCCTCACGCTTTTCGCCGCCGGCAGCGACACGATCACAGCGTCTGACACGGTGAATGGCGCGACGGCGGCGACCGCCTCGCTTCCCGTCGCCAGCGGCAGCGTTTCGATCGGCGGGTTTGAGACGGCGGCGCTCAATTCCGTCCGAGTGGCGCACTTTGCATTCGATGACAACAGCTCGCCTGCCTCTGCCTTCCAGACGACCATCGAATGGGGCGACGGCGGCTCGTCGCCCGGCACGGTGGTGGCGGTCGCGGGCGGTTACGATGTGCTTGGCAGCCACACCTACGGCGACGAAGGCCAATATTCCGTTACCGTAACGCTTTCCGCCGGCCAGCCGCTGGGCCGCATTTCCGATCAGGCCAACCTTCTTGAGGAACTCTTGCCGAACGGCACTCGTGGCACCGTGCACCAGCGCGTCATCGCCGAGCTTTATCACGATCTGCTGGGGCGAGAACCCGACATGGTCGGCTTGGTGACATGGGCCGAGCGGCTCGATGCGGGCATGCCGCTGGCCGAGATCGTGCTGTCGTTCGAAAGCACCGCCGAGTATCGCGCCGATGAGGTGATCGAGCTTTATCAGCAATACTTGCATCGTCTGCCCGACCCCGCCGGACTCGACTATAGCACGCGGCTGCTGCTGGGCGGCTTCACCGTCGAGCAGCTTGCCGCGCAGATCGTGAGTTCGCCTGAATATCTGCTGGCCCGCGGCGGCGGCACGTGGCAGGGCTTCTTGAGCAGCCTGTTTCGCGATGCCCTGGGCCGGCCGATCGACGCCACAGCCGAGTGGACGCTCGGCGCCTGGCTGGCCGAAGGAGCGACGCCGGCGCAGGTGGCCGGCATCGTGTTGTCGTCTGCCGAGTACGACGCGGTGTTGATCGAGGGCTATTTCCAGCGGTTCCTGGTGCGCGGCGCCGATGCCAGCGCCACGACCGCGCTCACCGCCGCCATGGGCAGCGGTACGCCCGCCGAAATCATCATTGCTCGAATCATCGGCGATACGGTCAGCGACGAATACGAGCAGCGCGTGGCCCCGTAGTAGTTTCGGCGGACAAAACGAGGGGTTCTTGCGTTCGACGTCGATAGGGAACGGACTCGGTGCCGTTCCGCAGAAGGCGAGCCGACATTGCGCCGCTTCTCAGCGTTTTCGTACCGATGCGCGGCCCCTCTCAGACCCGCTAGCATTTTCGTACCTACGCGCGGCAGGTACAATAAGCCAACTCAAAACCGGTCGTGCCTCGTCTCATTCCTGATTGTTTCGCTCCACTTGTTTGCTGAACTTCCCGCCGGCCGCCTGGCTGGCATCGACTACGGTACGGTCCGCATTGGCATTGCCGTGACCGACGCGCGGCAAACGCTGGCCAGCCCTTATGCGATTTACGCTCGCAAAAGCCCGCCCGCCGATGCGCAGTTTTTTCAACGATTTGTGGCGGAAGAAAAGATCGTGGGGTTGGTGGTGGGGCTGCCGGTGCATCTGGACGGCCGCGAGAGCGGCAAGTCGCGTGAAGCGCGCGACTTCGGCCAGTGGTTGGCCGGGGCGACGGGCTTGCCCGTGACGTTTTTTGACGAGCGGTTTACGACCGCCGAAGCCGATCAGTTTCTCGGCGCGGCCAGGTTGACCAAAAAGCAGCGAAAAGCTCGCCGCGACAAGCTGGCTGCTCAAATCATGCTCGCCGCCTATCTCGAATCGACGTCGCGTGGCGAGCCACAGCGGCTTGACGATCCCTCAGCTTAGCCCAGATTATTTACCAGCCCACACCAACCCGAAGCGCAAGCGAGGCCCGTCAATGAACTTACCTCGCTTGCGCTTCGGGTTAGTGTATGACCGCCGTGGGAGGGATACTACGTGGGCTGGGTAATAATCCGGGCTAGCCCTTCGGCCTGGTGTCGCGCCGTTCTCGCGCAAATGTGCCGTGTTTCAAAAACTCCAGCGTTGCGTCGAGCACGCGCCGATCGCCAGGCAGTTTTGCATGGGCGATGGGAAGCAGCAAGAAATCGCGCTCTCCGGCCAGGCGCGTCACGGCGACGCTCAACGTGCCGTCGTCGTCGCCCGACAGCCGCGTGCTGAAACCGCGGTCGTCGCCGCGGCCGCCGGCAACAATGCCGAACTCGCAACTGGGCATGGCCAGTTGTGCCGCCAGCGATTCCCAACCGTCGTCGAGCCGCGCCGCCGTGAAGCCCAGGACGCTCACCAACATCTCCAGGTCGTCGCTGGCCGAGCCGCTGGCCTGGTTGGGCGGCGCGATCATCACCAGCCGCTGCAATTGCGGCCGCGGCGACTCCGCCACATCTGCCTTCGCCCGATCCGCCAGCCAGCGTCGCACCACCACGTTGCCCAAACCAAACGCGACCACGTGCAACTGGTCGATTTCGTCGAGATGCTCGACCACGCCGGCCAAGGCACGCGCGTGATCGGCAAGTTCGCCTCGCCGGCTGGGATAGCCGACATTCAAAACCTGCATCGTGCGGCTGGCAGCCAGGTAGGCCGCCAGCGGCTGCATGGTTTCGGGCGAGCCATCGAGCCCGTGCAACACGATGACCGCCGTGCCGCGCATCGGCGGCAGTCGGCGATCGCGGCGAATCGCCTCCAGCCGGGCCAGACATTCATCGAACGTGCCCCAGGCGTGCCGCTGGCCGCCGCCATCGAGCAAGCGGCAATGCCCCGATACGGCATTCCGCTGAATATGCCAATGGTGAAAGAAGCGTTCGTCGCCCCAGGCCTCCAGCCCGCCCGGCTGCCGCGGTGGATCGCGGGCGGGCAGCCGCCCATCGGTATAACGGGCACGCGGCCGCGCCGCGGACCTCGTCGCCGACGGAGCCCGATTCGTTGCCGCCGGTTCCGCGCCCCGCGAAGCTCCTGCCAAAAGAAACCCCGCGATCAGCCCTGCCGATGCAAGTCTTCGCACGGACCGGCGCTCGATCAGCATGGCAAGACCATCGGCTTTCAAGAAACTCGAGAAATCGCTTCCGCGGTGAGGACGCTTTTGCCCGGAAACCTCCAACCGGCGACGACTGATTCGCAACCTGCCCCCTGCGGCGTTTCTCCTTACGCCGCCGCGGGCATGTTCACGGGCAACCGCCCAACCAACTCGCGCCACAGCGTGGGAATTGTCTGCCGATGGTCGCCGGCAAAATAATAGCTCCGCCCGCCGTCGGCCACCGTGCGCACCAAAATCGTCTTCCAGGGCCGATAATAATACTGCGGATGTTCTTTGGCCGGCGTGCCCTCGCGGAAATCGCCGGGCAACTCCACCAGGTCGAACACCGCGGTCGTGAAACGGCGAATCTCTTCACCTTGCTGCCGGGCCACGTTGCGGGCCATCGACAGGGCTTTGAGATACACCTCCGGACCCGTCACCGCCGAGCCGATGTTCAAAAACACGCCGCCTTCGAGCTGTTGCACGCTGTGGGCGAACATCAAAAAGTCGGTGTAGCTGGCCGCGCCCAACGCCGCGCCGTCGCAGTTGGCGTGGGCATGAATGATGTCGCTGCCGATGCCGACGTGCGCGGTGACCGGCACCCCCGTCCGCCAACCAGCGGCGGCCAGGCTGAGCTGGCGATACGCGAAGCGCTCGCGCTCGATCACGCGGCCGATGGCTTCGCCCAGCCCCTCGCCGCGACGGGCGGCCTGGGCAATGATATCGTTCAGGCGGCTGGTTTCGCGCCACAGCCCGAATTGCCCCTGCTCGATCCATTTCGGCACATTCTCGCTGGTGCCGCCGGCCAGGGCCAATTCGAAGTCGTGAATCAGCACCGCGCCGTTGGCCGCCAGGTGCGTGATGACGCCGCGCTCCATCAGGTCGATCAGGTAGCGCGACAGGCCCAGCTTGACCGGATGCCCGCCGATCATGGCGATGACCGGCCGCCCCTGCCGCCGAGCAGCGGCAATCTGCTCGATCAGCTCGGGATACTCGGGATGCTGGTAGGTTTCAAACGGCGCAGCGAGTGTGCGGCAATCGGCGGCCCGCAAATCGTGCCCGCGCGTGGCAAGCTCGGCCAGCCGGAGCTGGCTGCGGTCAAAAAGTGGATAGCGGCTCATGGCCGTGAAAATAGGCGAAACAGGCCGTTTTGGCCAAGAGCAATTCCATCATCCCTTGTAGCATCTGAGATCATCCGGCCAGCGCCGGACCGATCAGGCCCGGCAGCTTCCACCAGGCCGGTCGATGGTATAAATCGAGCACGCGCCCGGCCAGCACGTGCGCCTGCTGATGCGTCGGGAACCAAAACGGCTTGGGCCAGACGGTCAGCGGGGCCTCGAGCACGCTTTTTTCCAACCGATCGAGAAACCAGGTGTTGTGTACCCAGCCGATGCCGCTCTGCGTGTCGGCCAACGTCGCGCAGGGATAGCCGCCCCAGGGCACGCACATCATGCCATAGGCCAGCGCCGGCCAGACGTTGACGCCAACCGTGCCATAGCGGAGCCGTGCCAGCGCGTCGTCAAACATCGCGGGCGACTGGCGACGGAAGCGCGGCGGAACCATCAAACCCGCGCCCAGCGTGCCCCAAACCCGCTCGTTGACGAACTCGACCGCCCGATTCAAAAAATCTTCGGCGCTGTCGGCGGCCAGCGAAGTTTCGGCACAGGCGCAAACAAACGACTCTTCCTGGAACCAATGTGGCTGGCGCCGCGGATCAACGCCGCAGGCCAATGTCCACGGCAAGGCGCCCGGCGGTTGATCTTCGGGCTCGCGGCCCACGAAGCGGCAGAAACGTTCCCGCGCGCCGGGGTAATAGGCCAGCCGCCGCGGCAAGCGCGACAGCAGGGCGCCGACCTTGTCTAGAAACCGCTGCCGCTG
The DNA here is from genome assembly GCA_025927475.1 of Pirellulales bacterium. Lineage (GTDB taxonomy): Bacteria > Planctomycetota > Planctomycetia > Pirellulales > JAICIG01 > JAICLL01. Next base: position 14,564 of record JAICLL010000093.1, on the reverse strand, counting down.
CGGCCAATCGCGGGCCGTCACGATCAGCTTTGCCGCGATGCAATTAAACGAGGCGTTGTTGACAATCATCGCCGCCACGTTCTCGGCCTGGAAGTTCAGTTGCCGCTCGCTGTATTCGCCGGGCGTCACAATCCACGGCGTCACGTTGCCCAGCTCGCTGGTGATCGGTTTGTTCAGCAGCGGCTCGCCTTGCCGGCGCCGCTGGTCGCTCTCGTCGCCCGGCGGTCCCCACACAATCGCCTGATGCGCCGCTAGCGAGCCGGTGATATGCACTTCATCTACCTGCGGATGCTGGATGGCGTAGCCGCCGGCTGCGGCATCGCCCTCGATCACGCGCAGAAAACCGGCCTCGACCAGCGGCGCCAGCGACGCCGCGAAGATGGGGGCCAGATAACCATTCACCGGGTTGAGCTTGAGCAGCACCACGCGGTTTTCCTGAAAGAGCTTGCTTAGCGCATCGACCACGGGAATCGACGACACATTGCCGGCCCCCAGCACGACGGCAATCGCCTCGCTGTCGAGCGAGCGGCGAAAATTGCCGGCGACGTGCTCAGCCAGGTTTTCGCGGGTAACGTCGCTGGGCAGAATCGCCCAGGCGCGATAGCCGGCGAACAGCACCGAGTCGAACAAACCTCGCGCCGGAAACAGCGGCACACGCAGCCGGCCTCGGGCGTCGAGCGAAATGGGTTCCAGCAGTCGCACATGGCCCGTCTCAGCGAGCTGCCGCAAGCTGGCGATCAGCAGTTGCAGATAGCGGGCGACGGCTAGCGGCCCGGCGGCGAGTTCTTCGCTCGCGGTCGGGCTGTCCACGGCGATGCCCTTGGCCGCGCACGATGCGGTCAGCCACTGCCGCGCCGAGCGAAACACGCCTTCGACGCAGGCCGCCGCCAATTCGATCCGCCGCCGCAAGGGCGTTTGCCGCCAGCGAGGCTTCGCGGCCGCAAGTTCGTTGAGGAACTGATCGGTGGTCGTTACTGTGGATTCCATCGTTTGCCAGCCAGCTCGGGCTCAAAATCGTCGCGACCAGCCAGCCGGGCAATCTCGCGCATGAACCGCCGCGTCAAACATTCCAGCACCCGACGGTCTCCGACGCGCTCGTAATACTCCGAAATGTCGATCGGCTGCCCGATCACCAGCCGGGTCTTGGCCAGCATGAAAAAAAAGCTGAACACCGTGCCGTCGAACGGCGACCCCTCGATATAACAGGGAATCACCGGCACGCGGGCCTTCAGGGCCACCATCGCCGCGCCGGGGCGGCCGGGTAGCATGAACCGCTCGGTGCTGTTGATCCGCCCCTCGGGGAACATGCCCACCAGGTCGCCCCGCTGAGCATAGCGCATGGCCAGCTTGGTGGCGGCGGTGTCGATGCCCGCCCGGCCCACGGGAATGACTTGCAGGATGCGCAGCCCCCAGCCAACGAGCGGATGGTGCACATATTCGCGGGCCACCATCCAATGCACGGGCCGATCGCAGGCCAGGGCGACAAAGCCGGGGTCGATGGGCGAGCGGTGGTTGCACACGATCACGGCGCCCTGCTGAGGCGGCAGTGGGACCGCGCCCTGGATGCGGGCCCGCCACATCACCCGCGTCATGAAATAGTTGTACATGTAGATCGGAAACTGGGCCGGCGTAAACCGCGTCCGCCGATATCCCCGCACGGTCCAGACCGCCAGCGCCAAGGCCATGACGGCCAAAACGGCGATTGCCAAGCGGTGCGTCGTCTGGTCAGAAAACATGCTCGCCAACTATACTCGCCCAAGTGGCGATTACAACTCTGACCGTTATGGCAAAACCCCATGCGCATCGGCATCGTCAGCGATAGTCACGGCCATGTCGTCAACACCCAGGCCGCCGTGCGGGTGCTCGAAAGCCTCCAGGTCGAGCAGGTGATCCACTGCGGAGACGTGGGAGGCGACGAAATTGTCGGGCTGTTTGGCCGCTGGCCCACGCACTTCGTGTATGGAAATGTCGACGACCGCCGCCAGCTCAGCCGCGCGGTCGAGACAGCCCGGCAGACGTTTCACGAAGCCTTCGGCAGCCTCGAGCTGGCGGGCCGGCGCATCGCCTTTCTGCATGGCGATGACGTCCCGCTGCTGCGTCAGACCATCGCTGGCGGCCAGTACGATTTGGTCTGTCACGGCCACACGCACGTGGCCCGGCAGCTTCGCCAAGGCCCAACGCTGGTGCTCAACCCCGGCGCGCTTTATCGGGCCACGCCGCACTCGATCGCACTGGTCGAACTGCCCGATGTCGAGGCGTCGATCATCACCGTTTAACCGACCTCGCGTAACTTTATTATCCATTTCGAGAAGGAACCAACCATGCGACTGATGAGCTTCCTGACGCCCGAGGGGCCCCACGTTGTGGCTGCCCGAAGCAAGGAATATGTCGACCTGACCCGCGGCGGGCTGCCGGCCTCGATGCGCGCGCTGTTGGCCCTGGGCGACGAAGGAATTCGCCGGGCAGACGAGTTGGCCCAAAGCGGAACCTCCGTCGATGTTTCGGGCTGGAAGCTGCTGCCGCCGGTGCCCGATCCGCAGAAAGTCATTTGCATTGGCTTGAACTACGCCGACCATGCGCGGGAAGGGGGCGTCGAGCCGCCGGAAGAGCCGGTGCTGTTCAACAAGTTTCCCACGGCCCTGATTGCCCACGGCGACGCGATTGCTCTGCCCCACGAGTCGCAGGAGGTCGATTACGAAGCCGAGTTGGTGGTGGTGATTGGCCGCGGCGGGCGGCGCATCGCGCGCCAGCGGGCCTACGAGCATATCGCCGGCTTTTGCCCGGGCCACGATGTCTCGGCCCGCGATTGGCAACTTCGCAAGCCAGGCAAGCAGTGGCTGCTGGGCAAAACCTTCGATACGTTCGCTCCCTGCGGCCCGGCCCTGGTGACGCGCGATGAAGTGCCGCGGCCTGGCAACTTGCGCGTGCAATTCCGCTTGAACGGCCAGACCATGCAAGACTCGAACACCGGGCAGTTTATCTTTCCGATTGACGAGTTGGTGGCCTATGTATCGCAGGTTTGCACGCTGCTGCCGGGCGATTTGATTTTCACCGGCACACCGCCCGGCGTCGGCTTTGCGCGCAAGCCGCCTGTTTTTTTGAAGCCCGGCGACGTGACCGAGGTCGAGATCGAGCAGCTCGGCGTCTTGAAAAACCAGGTCGTCGCGGGTTAGCGTTTGTCGAATTGTCGACCGTGTGCAGTTATACTATCTGGACCTCTGGACCACCGGCGCTAATCTGTACTGTTATGTTAAAGACCATTCCCATGAAGTTCAATCGGTTAACCATTCTGCAGATCATCATGCTCGTCACCGCCGGCGTTGCCTCGGCGGCCGACGCGACCGAGCCGACGTTCGCGAATGTTTCGTATGGTCTTCATCCGGCCGATGTGCTCGATTTCTGGCGGGCAGAGGGCAAAGGGCCACGGCCGCTATTGGTCTACATTCATGGCGGCGGCTGGACCGGCGGCGATAAGAAACAAAACCCCGCCAGCATCCGGCCGTTTTTGGACAAAGGCATCTCGTATGCCGCCATCAACTATCGTCTGACGGGCGAAGCTCCCTTGCCCGCCCCGGTGCATGACGCCGCACGGGCGATTCAATTCTTGCGCACTCAAGCCGACGAGTGGAACATCGACACCAAGCGGATTGCCCTTACCGGCGGCAGCGCCGGCGCCTGCACTTCCATGTGGCTGTTAACTCACGACGATCTGGCCGACCCCGATGCCAAAGATCCCGTACTACGGCAATCGACACGCGTTTGCGCCGCCGCGGTCAGCGCCGGGCAAACCTCCATCGACCCAAAAGTGATTGAAGGCTGGCTCGGGCCGAATGTGCTCAAGCACCGCATGATCAACATGGCCGTTGGCGAGCCGACCATGGAAGGCGCCCTGGCCAACTACGACAAGCACCACGCCTTGTACGTCGAGTTTTCGCCTTACAATCACGTCGATGCCGGCGACCCGCCGCTCTTCATGACCTACGGCGGCAACATGACGCTTCCGTCTCAAGACGCCGGCCACGGCATTCACCATCCGGTTTACGGCGTGAAGATGAAAGAAAAGGCCGACGCCTGCGGCATGCAGTGCCACCTTCTCATCCCCGGCGTCTCCAAGTCGGAGAAGTATCAGAACGCCACCGAGTTTTTGCTGGCCAAACTGCTCGAGCCGTGATGATCGCAGTCATAAGAACTGCACTTTATGACGTCTCCAAGACTTGAGCGGAGGTCGCTCACGCAACGAACGGGCACGCGGTCGTTCGGATGGCGAGCACGGACTTATTGCACTTGCTCGCCTCCACGCCTCGCGCGGCAATAGGACCTTGCCCAGAAAAGATGGATGTCGTTGTTCCTTTTGTTCCTGCATCGTTACAGGACAATCGCCGTGAAGATGATCCGCATTCTGCACATCGCGCTGTTTGCGATCTGGGCCATGTCGGTTCCGCGGTTTCGCGCTGGGGCAGCCGAATCCGCAGACTCGGGGGTGAAGCGCCGGCCGCCGCCGGATCAAAACATTATCGTGCAGGTACCTTTCGAGAGCGACCGCTCCCGCGTCGGAATCGGCAGGGATTCCAACGCAACGCGCGGGCGCATATCAAGCGGTTACCGCCGACATCGAGGGGTTCGATGACGTGAGTTTCATTATCGACACCGGCTTTACGGGATCGGCGGATGCTTGCCTACCCCTCGACTTATTGATTATGGTGCAGTGATGGGAGCGGGACCTGGAGGTGATCCGACTGTTCGGATGTGGAAATCATGCAGAACGGGTTGGTCGACTCGCCAAGATGCAATTGAGGGGCGTGGGGATTCCTCCAGAAACGATAATTATAGGATCGGACCCCGCAGGCTTTGTCTACTGCCAGGCGACGAACCGAGAGGTATTCTCTCTGGACACCGACGGAGGAGGAATTGAGCCCGTAGCCGAGAGCCTTGATGATTTTTTTGCGCGGGTTGTTTTTGGTCCGGACGCAGCATGGTCTTACGGAGCCGACTGGCTTTTGGACCTCATCGCCCATGGGCTAGTCGACGGTAGCGGCATATAGCGGAGCGGCGGGCGTGTAAATGAGGGTCAATTAAAGGGGACGGGTCCAGCCTGAAGGGAATGGACTCCTTGCCACGGGGGATGAATGGCGATTTTGACGTCATCCCGCCCTCGGCTGGTGTGCTTCGAAAGACGGGACGACGTCGCGCCGCCCCCGCGGCAGGGCACGGAGTCCGTTCCCTACAGACCGCTTGCCGCAGTGGCAAAGCAGCGGCGGGGGCAACTATGGGCGGAGGCACTAGAATCGTTACAGATTCGCGATCTGGCAGCCGACAGGAGTCTGTGATGGATGCTTTTCAACAATGGGAACTCGATGAGCAATTGCGGCACGTGGCGCGCGTGCTCGGGCCGGAATATCTGAAGAACCGCGTCGCGGGCGAGGCGACGGAAGAAGCCCATCATGCCCAAGGGGTCGATTGGCTGGCCTTCGCGGTGGGAATCGGCGCCCTGGCGGTGGGCGGCGTGCTGTGTACCGGCGAACTGTGGGGGCGGCCCGAACACCTGTGGAAGTTCGGCATGGCCGTGGCCCTGATCGGGCAGATAGCCCTGCTCATCGGGCTATGGCAACCACCCCCAGCGAGACGATCGCCCCAAAACTCGGCCACCTTAGGTCGCGCGGTGAACCGAGTCCCGAGTCCGGCCGATACATCACCGCGTGGAAGCCCGACGCGTAAGTTTTGATGTTGCGGATCTCTCGCTTTCAATGCGCCATGCCGCCGCTGTCTTCCGGCGGTTGGCGGTCGCCATAAAAGCTGTACAGCACCGGCATCAGATAGCGCGTCAACAGCAGCGTGGTGATCATGCTGCCCACCACCACAATCGCCAGCGGCTTTTGATTCTGCGCGCCGATTTTGGTCGAAATGGCGGCGGGCAACAGGCCAAAGATGGCCGTCAAGGCCGTCATCATCACGGGCCGCAGTCGGCGCTCGGCCCCTTGCAAGATCGCCTCGCGCAGCGGCAAGCCCTGCCCGCGAAGCTGATTGAACGATGAGACCAACAGCAGCCCGTCCATAATCGCCACGCCAAAGATCGACGTGAAGCCGACCGCCGCCGAGATGCTGAAATTGGTGCCGGTGAGATAGAGCGCCCAAATGCCGCCCAGCGAGAGCGCCACCACGTTGAACAGCACCACCACCGCATCGAGCAGCGATTTGAACGCCAGATAGAGCAGAATGAACACCAGCACCAGCGACAACGGAATGATGACCGCCAGCCGGCGCTCGCCTTCTTGCATTTGCTGAAACTCGCCGCTCCACTCGACGCGATATCCCTGCGGAATGAGCGGCGCGACATGCTGCTGGGCCGCGGCCACGGCACTGGCCAGGTCGCGATCGCGCACGCTGAATTTGACCGCGATCAACCGGCTGCCCATTTCGCGCGAGATCATCGACGCCCCGGGGCGAATGAACTCGCCCTGCGGATCGAGCGTATCGTCCGGATCATCGCCCAGCGGCGTGACCAGATCGCGCATCCGCTCGCGCGGCGCGATGCTCGAATCGAGCGGTATCGAGCGGCTGCCGGTCAGCGACGGCAGCGCGCTGGAAAAGCCGGTGGCGGCCACGCGCTCGGCGGCCCCGACGAACGGCGAGCCGCCGGCGTAACCTTCGGTCACGCGGTGCCCGGTGACGTCGACCGGAATGTCGAGAATATCGGTTTCGTCTTGACGCAGCCGCTCGGGCCAGCGGACGATGATGTCGTAGATTTTTTCGCCCTCGATCATCTCCGACACTTTTTTACCGCCGATGGCCGCCTGAATGACGTTGTTCACGTCGGCCACACTGATGCCCCAGCGCGCGCATTTATCGCGGTCGATCGGCAGATCGAGGCTGCATTGGCCCTGAATGCGATACAGCCCGACATCGGCGACGCCGGGCACTTCGCCCAGCGCGGCCACCACTTGGTTGCCCAGTCGTTCCAGTTCGTCGAGATCGGGACCGATGATCTTGACCGAGTTCTCACCCTGCACGCCCGAGAGCACTTCCAGCACGTTGTCGCGGATGACCTGCGAGAAGTTCCAGTTGGCGCCGGGCAGAAAGGTTTGCATTTCGCGGCTCATTTCGGCGATCAGCTCCGGCTTGGTCCGCGGGCGTTTCGCGCCGAGCCAGCGCCGCCAGCCGGTGCGCTGCTTTTCGGCGGGCCAGGTCTCGAAGGGTTTGAGCGGCACGAAAAACTCGGCGCTGTAAAAACCGGTGGGGTCGGTGCCCGACTCGGGCCGGCCAAGTTGGCACACCACGGTTTCGACTTCCGGATATTTGCGCATCAGGTGGCGGGCCAACCGCGACTTTTCGGCGTTTTGTTCGAGCGAGATGCTGACGGGAAACACGCCGCGGATCCAGATGTGCCCTTCTTCCAGCGGTGGCATGAACTCGCGTCCCAACATCGGCACCAACAGCGCCGTGGCGGCAATCAGCACGGCAAACACGCTCATGGCGGCCCAGCGATGATCGAGACACCGCTGCAGGTTGCGCAGATAACCGCGCTTCAAGAACCGCACCAGGAAATTGTCGCGCGTCGGACGCAGATTGCGGAACAGCAGCAGGCAGAGCACCGGGGCGATCGTGGCCGACAGCAACAGCGCGCCGCCCAAGGCGAAGGCGTAGGTCTCGGCCATCGGGCGGAACAACTGCCCCTCGGGACCTGTCATCGTGAACAACGGCAGCAACGCGCACACCATGATCAGCGTCGAAAACAACAGGCTCCGCTGCACTTCGTGCGAGGCCCGCACAATTCGCTCGGGCACGCTGAACTCGGCGTATTTGCCGCCGCTGAGCACACGATAGATGTTTTCAACCATGATCACCGTCGAGTCGATGATGATGCCGAAATCGACGGCCCCGATCGACAGCAGATTGGCCGACTTGTCGCGCACGAACAGCACAAAAAACGCAAACACCAGCGCCAGCGGCAGGTTGATGGCGATGATGACCGCGCTGCGCACGTTCGAGAGAAACATGAGCAAGATCACGGTCACCAAGATGATGCCGACCAGCAGGTTTTCGTGGACGGTTTCGGTGGTGGTCTCGATCAGATCGGTGCGGTCGTAGTAGGTTTCGATCTTCACGCCCGGCGGCAATCGGCCCGGCGTCTGATTGAGTTCGTCGATCTTGGCCTTCACCCGTTTGAGCGCCGGCAGCGATTCGGCGCCTTTGCGCAGCAAGACGAGGCCCTGAATGGCTTCTTCTTCGTCGATCCAGATGCGCTCGCCGCGGTCGTCGACCACCACCCGGCCGCGGCCGTCTTTCAAGGGGCGGCTAAGCGACATTTTGCCCAGCCGCGTATGATAGCCGACGACGACGCCGAACAGGCCAATTTCCTCGCCCGGCTTCAGCGGACCGCCTTCGACCACATCGCCCACGCGGATCGGCATGTTATTGGTGGTGGTAAGGACGATCTGGCGAATCTGCCGCAAGCGCCGGTGATCTTCGCGGCGGAGATAGTCGTGGGCGTCGACCGGGTCGTTCATCGTCAAGATGCGCTGCATTGGGTCGCGTCCGCGTCCGATCAGGCCCAGCCCGCGCACGATGGCGGCGGTTTCGCCCTGCACTAGGTAATCGCCGCTGACGTTGGCGTTGCTCTCGGCGATGGCGGTTTGCAGTTTTTCGAGCGTGATGCCGTATTTTTTCAGCCGGTCGGGATCGGGATGGATCTCGTACCGCTTCATGGTGCCGCCGAAGCTGATCACATCGACGATGCCCGGTATCCGTCGGAACTCGCGCTCCAGCGTCCAGGTTTGCAACGACCGCAGATCGTTGGGCGAATAGATGTCTCGCCCCAGCACGTCTTTGGGGCAGGTCACCTGGTAGCGGAGAATTTCGCCGATCGGCGAGCGCGGCGAAATCAGCGGCGTCACGCCGTCGGGCAGGTCGGCAATCATCAGCCGGTTGATGACTTCCTGCCGGGCCTGCAGATAGTCGACGCCGTACTCAAACTGATTGTTCACATACGACAAGCCGAACAGCGACTTGCTGCGCGTGTATTTGAGACCCGGCATGCCGGCCAAGGCCACCTCGAGCGGAATGGTCACCAGCCGCTCCATCTCTTCGGCCGAGTGGCCGGGATACTGAGCGACGACTTCCACGATGGCGGGGGCCGGATCGGGATAAGCTTCGACGTTGACGTGGCTGAAGGCATATCCGCCCGCCACCGCCAGGGCGGCCGCCAGCAGCACCACGATCAGCGGATTGCCGACCGACCACTGGATGAGTTTTGCGATCATATCACTCTTGCTTCGTTTCGCCTGCGCGGCGGGCTTGCTCGAGCGCTGCCCTCAATTCCAACGCGCCGGCGGAAACGACTAATTCACCGACATGGAGTTCTTCCAGCCCTTGTCGTTTCTGCTCGTCCGTCAGAGGACTGCGGATGTAAACCACGTCGTGATATCGCCGCGCCACCAACACTCGCCGCAGCACATAGCGGCTGCGCTGCGGATCGACTTGAACCAACACGTTGCTCGAGACGCCGTCTTCGACCAACGCCCGTGTGGGAATCTCCAGCAAGTTCGGCTCTTCGGGCAGCACCACTTGGGCGGTGATGAACTGCAGCGCAAACAGGTCGCGCTTGGGGTTCTCGACCGTCCCGAAGGCCAGCGCCATGTGCTCGGTCGGCTCGATCACGTCGCTCAACTGATCGATCCAGCCGGAAATGGGCGGGGCCTCGGGGCGAGAAGTGATGTGGATCGTCCACGGCACCGGCTGCTCCATCTCTTGCAAGAACGGCAGATCCTCTTCATAGACGTGCAGCACAGCCCGCAGCCGGCTGAGATCGGCGATCTTGAACAAGTCGTCGTCGGTATCGACCAAGCCCCCTTCGACCACGTTCTTCTCGACGATCGTGCCGTTCATCGGCGCCAGAATCGAAACTTGGGCCCATTCGTTTTCCAGCGCGATGTCGCGCGTGCCGCCGTCGCGGTGAATGCGCTCGGCATCGGCTTCGACCCGGTCGATGGCCTCTTTGGGCAGCCCCCAACTCAACAGCGTCATGCGCGCCCGCTCGATGTCGGTGGCGTCTTGCTCCATCTGGCGCTCAATCTCGCGGACGGCGCGATTGGCAATGGCGGCGTCTTTCTCGGCCTTTTTGAACTGCCGCGAGGTTAAGCGGTTGGTGCGGTAACGGATGAGCGACGTCACCAACTCGCTTTTCTTCTCGCCCAGATCTTTGCTCCATAGCTTCGCCAGCTCTTGACCTTTGCTGACATGGTCGCCAAACGCCAAGGCACGCTCGGTGTGCATCAGCCCGCTGGTGAGCGAATTGGGATTCGTGACCGGCACGGTTCCCAGCTCGATCACTTGCCCCGGAAAACGCGCGTGGACGTGTACCAAGCTGTTCGGGTCGAAATTCAATTGCCCGCGAAGCTCCAACACTCTCGGGCGAGTCGGCTTTTTCACATCCGCGGTGCGAATGCCGCTGAGTTCGACCACTTTGGGCAGCACGTCGATATAAAGCGGCAAATCGGTCGCCTCGCTCAGCGGCACGGTTGCTTCGCTATGCGAGCGTTTCTCGTTCCAGGCGGCGAGCTGCTCGGCACCAAACCACCAGACCGCCGTGGCCGCCGCGGCGACGGCCAGCAGCCCCAGAACAATGGCAATGCGCTGTTTCATGAGCAGAGGTCGGAGGGCGCCGCTTGGATTAGGGAAATGTAGTTTGCCTTGGGGCCTTAAGACGTTTTTGCGGATCTAGGTGAAATAGCGAAGCGGCGGGCGGCGCGAATTCGTGAAGACGAGAACGACCGGCCAAGTACGCCTCCGGCCTGCTTAGCCGGGAGGCAGGCCGACCGGCTAAGCGCAAGTCTACGGTGGAGAGGCATTTAAGACAACGAAAAAAGCCTGTCAATTTGGAAAGGCCCGGCAAACGCTCCTCGCGGGCGGACCAACGTCGCGAACCCACCGAATCTTGCCGCCCGGCCACTGCTCTTTGCGCAGTCGTCACAAAACATTTTATCGGCACGGGTTCCGTAACCGATAAACACTCGACGAATGCGCAGAACCTCCAGGCGGCTGAAGGGCCCTTCAGCGCCGCCGCGTGCCCACGCGCCACCGCTGTTTTCCGCGGGCCGGCTTGCACCAAGCAAGGCGGCAATGCTTTGCTGCGCCTTGGCACTGGTGCAAGCCTCGTGTCGGACTATCCAGTTCGACCATCGCGACCTAACCGAAGTCACGCAGCCGATCAGCGCTGCGCCGCCAGCGATGGCCCCCCCCGTGAACGCTCCGCCGCAACCGGCGGCGCCACCGCCGCATCGGCTTACGGCGCGGCGCACGGCTCAACTGCAACCGGCGGTGGAACCGGCGCCGTCTCGGTGGCTTCATTCCAACGGCGAGCTCGATCGCGATGTGGAGAGCACGTCGCTCTCGCAGCGGCTGCAACTTCCGCCCGACTTGCCGGGGGCTCGGGCGCCGCACATTGCCTTGCCGGAATTCGACCCCGAAAACCCCGGCCAGCGCAGCCGGGTGATCGACAAGCTGTTTCCCGATTTGCCGCCGGTGTGGCCGCTCGAGATTCCCAGGCCCACGCCCGAGCGGCCCGCGATGTCGCTGCGCCAATTGCAAGACCTGGCCGACCAATACAACCCGCTGCTGATCCAGGCGCGGGCCAACATCACATCGATGGAGGGCTTGGCCATTCAGGCCGGACTGCACCCCAACCCCGTCGTGGGCTACGAGGCCGACACGGTTGGCTCTTCGCAGAATCGCAACTACCAAGGCATGTATGTCAGCCAACTGGTCAAAACGGCGAACAAGCTGAACCTGGCTCGCTCGGCGGCGAATGTCGACGTGATCAACGCGCAACTGGCGCTGCGGCGCACGCGGATGGAGGTCTTCGCCCGCGTCAAGCGAAATTATTTTGCGGTGCTGGTGGCCCAGGAAAACGTGATCGTCACCAGCGCTTTGGTGCGGTTGGCGGAAGAGGTGTTTCGCATTCAGCGTTCGCGCTTAAAGACCGCTGGCGAGGCGGCGGGCTTCGAGCCTGGGCAATTGCGCGGCCTGGCCGATGTGGCCAAGACGCAGCTTGTGGCGGCGGAAAACACCTACGTCGGCGCCTGGAAAGCAATGGCCGCCGAAATGGGCCTGCCGCGAATGCCCATCGCGCCGGTGGCGGGCCGGGCCGATATGCCGGTGCCCGTGGTCAATTACGAGGCCGCGCTGGCTCGCATGTTGAGCGTGCATCCCGACATTCTCATCGGCCGCAACATGGTGACTCGGGCACGCTATGTCTTGCGGCTCGAAGAGGTCACGCCCATTCCCGATCTGGTGCTCTATTTCACAGCCCAGAAAGACTTCACGCAGCCCGGCGCCCGCTCGACCAGCTACAACACGCAGGTGGGCCTGCCGCTGCCGATCTGGAACCGCAATCGGGGCAATATCATCAGCGCCCGCGGCGACCTGATTCAGGCGACGCAGCAGATTCGCCGGGCCGAAATGGACCTGACCGCGCAACTGGCGAACACCTACAACCAATACTCGACCAACCGCATCACGGTGCAGTATTACGCCGACAAGATCTTGCCCGATTACGCCCGAGCCTATCGCGGCGTTTACGAGCTGCACCAACTTCAGCCCGAGCTGATCGGCTTCGAAGGCATCATCGTCGCGCAGACGAACCTGACGCAGGCCATTGCCAGCTACATTATCGCCCTGAATCTGCAATGGGCGGCGGTGGCCGAGCTGTCGTATTTGATGCAGGTCGAATCGTTGGAAGAAATGGCGGCCTTGGGCGGCGGGCGTGAACCGCCGGCGCCCGAGCCGATTCTTCCGCCTCCGCGCGCGGGCGCCGGGCCGAACCCCGGGGGAGGCCGCCCATGAAGCAACTTCTCCGCATTCTCACCGGTATTGTCGCCGATGGCCGGTGGCTGGGGGCGTCATTGAGGTGGCTGGGGCAGAGCCAGGGCGCGTTAACCAGGCCCCAGTTTGACGAGGGGCGGCCAGGCGACGCCCCGGCGGATTCGTGCGCTCACCGGGGCATCGCCGAGGCTCTGCCCCAGCCACCGCGGCGCAATCGAAAATCCAAAATCCAGAATCCAAAATTGAAGGGTCTGCTAATTGGCGTAGCGTTCGCGAGCGCGCTGGCTGCCGGCGCCGCCGCGCATGCCCAGCCGCCCGCGGAAGCCACGCTTAGCTTCGGCCGCGAAGTGCCGCGTTATGGCAACCCGTTGCGAGCGGCCGCTGGGCCGGGTAATCCGCTGCGGCAAGCTTCGTATCAAGAGCCGCAACTCGAGACCGATTTGCCGGCGCCGATCGACGATTCGCGACCGCTGGAATCGTATCTCTTGGCCGCGCCGCCGCCCGACCCGCCCTATCCGCAATGGGGTTCGCTCGAACAGCCGGTCCGTCAACTGCCGGCCATGCCGACTTACAACTACCTGATGGCCGGACCGCCGCGGCTCATCGTCGAGCGCGAATGGACCCAGCCCATCCAGCGACCGGTGGGCGATCCCGCGCCGATCTTCGCCGACGATCAGCGCCTGAACATGCCGATCGATTTGTATCGGCCTGACGGGCTGGCGCCGCCCGGCGTCACCGGCGACCATACGTTGAAAAACAGCCACGCGCTGTTCAGCTATCGCTATAGCGTCGAAGGTTTCAACGGCAACCTCAACGGCATTCATCAGCAGAGCGCCGGCGGCGTGCTCGGGCAGTTCCCCTATGCACCGCGGAAAATGTTCAAGCAGCAGCATCTGCTGTTGATCGAATATGCGCCGACCGACGATCTGACGTTGATGGCCCAATTGCCGTTCCAGGTGAACAGCATCGATTACTCGACGCGGTCCGGGGGTTTTCACGACGCCTATACGCAGGTGGGCGATGTTTCGCTGTGGGCGCTGTATGTCTTGCGTCGCTGGCAGCATCACCAGGTGCATGCGAACTTCGGCCTCAACATTCCGTCGAATTTGTTCGGCGGCACGCTCAATCTATACCCCACGCCGGGCTTCCCGAACCTCTCCTATCCGCTGCGGGTCGGCACGGGCAGCTATGGGCTGATGCCCGGCTTGACCTATCGCGGCCAAAGCGAGCGCTGGACCTGGGGCATGCAGGCCATTGTCACCATTCCGCTGGGCTACAACCGCTATGAGTATGAAGTGGGCGACCGCATCGACTTGAATGCCTGGGTCTGGCGGCGGTGGGGCAGCCGCTGGGCGACTTCCGGCCGATTGCACGGGCAGGGCTGGGGCAACATTCGCCACAGCGACCCGCGGCTGAATCCCAACTTGGCTGAGACCACGGTGCCCTACCTGCAAGGCGGCACGCGGCTCGATCTGCTGTTTGGCGCCAATTACTACTGGCCCTGGACGCGCGTGCCGGGCAATTGGTTCTCGATCGAATCGGGCTTCCCGATCTATCAGAATCTGCACGGACCCCAGCCCCGCGCCACCTGGCTGCTTTATGGCGGCTGGAACATGATGTGGTGAGCGGGGTGGCTGGTGGCTGGTGGCTGGTGGCTAGGCGATTAGGTCGTAGGGTGGGCCGAGCGCAGCGAGTCCCACCTTCTGCTGTTAACTCGGCGCGACAACGATGACGCGGCGAATGGTGGG
>JAICLL010000247.1 GCA_025927475.1 Pirellulales bacterium | reverse complement strand
GGTCGATGTTGTAGGTGCGATAAGGCTCGGGATGCAGCCGGCGGGTGACGGCGTCGGCCGCGCGACCCAGCGCCGCCAGATCGCGAGATTCGAGCAAGGCCAGGCCCTCTTCGGACGAAAGCCGCCCGCCCGCCACGGCCTTGTCGAGCGTGTCGGCAATCGTACTGGCGGTTACCATGAGGCCCTCTCCATCGCGTTTCGCTCGGCAGCCTTTGGGACCGGGGGCCGGCCACAAGGGCCGGGACTGCCGTCTGCGAAATCCTGCGATGCCGCGGAGCGAGCGCCTCCGAAGTTTCTGTCGAGTTCTTCAGCCAACTGGCGGAAGCGTTCCAGGCCCGCGCGTTCCTGCGGCCCCAAGTAAAAGTACAGGTTGTCGCGCAGGTACGTCATACACTGCGGATGCGACAGTCCCAACGGCGCCGCCTCGGTCGCGGCGATTTGGTCCAGGTTTGCCAGGCCCAGGTCGCGCGCCTGCGCGAGTGAGTCGGCCAGATCGCCCAGTTCGACGCCGGCCCGCGCCACCCACATGGCAAACACAAACGGCAAATCGGCCCAGCGCCGCCATTCATCGCCCAGGTCCCAGACGGCGGCAAACGGCCCGCCGGGCGAGTGCATCGCCCGATCGCCGATTACCAGCACCGCGTCGGCGGCCACCTCGCGCACCGACGAGCCAAGCGGCAGCGGCAATAGCCGAGGCGTCAGGCCAAACTGCTGCTTCAACAAGATGCGGACCAGCGCCACGCTGGTGCGCGAGCCTTCGTCGAGCGCCAGCGTGCCGATTTGCGCCAGCGGCACACGGCTGAAGAGCTTGACCGACAGCACCGGCCCGCGGCAGGCGATGCAGGCGTCGGAGACGATCGAGTAACTGGGATCTTGAAAATATTCGATCGACGGGATGAGCGCCACGTCGAGCTTGCCGGTCGCCAGGCCATCGGCCAGCCGGCTGGGCAGATCGAGCACCAACTCGGCCCGCGGCGCCAGCTCGCTGAGCCGATAAATGAGCGGTTTGGTGTTGAGATAGCTGACCGCGCCGAGGCGGAGTTTTTGTGGCGTGCTTGGCATGGCTTGCGTATTCTAATCGCCGGGCGGAAACCTGACCACCGCCCTCAGATCGAACCGCAAAGCATGTTTGCGATTAACGCCGCGTGGATTCACCTCAGGCGGAATGAGCGCGGGGCGCAAAACCAACGACACGCTATGGGACGCGTCGGGCGATGGCCAGCGCCTTGTCCCGCGGCGGCGCGATCGGCCGCAGCGTCAAACGGAACCAGCCGTCGGCCAGCGACGGAACCGCCGACAAGCCCTCTGTCGCCGTCGCCGACTGCGCCAACCAGGCCAGGGCCTCGGCCGAGAGCGGCTCGCCGGTCAGTTCGCGCGCCAGCCCGGCGGCACCCTCGCGCAGCCACGCGCCCAAAAGCTCGAGCGATTGCGACACGCCGATCGCATGCACCGGCACGGCCAAAACCGCGGCGTGCTCGGCCTCGGGAAGCTGGGGCCGGTAATCGCCAGCCTCGTTCGCCGGCGTTGCGCCCGCGTAGAGCCGGTCGTGCGTGGTATGGAAGCACAGTCGCCGCTCCCGACCGCCACGCCCTCGCAGCCAGCCGCTGGCCAGCCACGCATTGGCCTGTTCCATCAGGCCGGTGCACCGCCGATCGAACGAACGGCTCAGGTCGCGCTCGGCGTGTCGCGCGGCGATAGCGTCGGCCTCGTCGTGCGAAGTTTGCACGCGCCGCCAGGCGAGGCGGCGCACCAGCCATCCGCGCATTCCCGGCCATTCGGTCTCGACCGCGGTGACCACCGAGTGGGTCTCGGCTTGGCAGGTTGCCGGCTGCGACGCAAGGCCCGCGTTGTCCAAGACAAACCGCTTCGTCAACGTGAACCGCGTGACGGCGCCGCTGCGGACGACGACGGGCGGCGACCGCCCATTCGTCTCGGATCGGGCGGCGCCTTGCAGCACGATTTCAAAGACCGCGCGATGGGCGTCGGGCACCAGCCGCAGGTGAGTCTTGCCAGTTACCCGTGCGCGTCCCTCGACCGGCACGCCCAAAATCGTGTCGCGCAATGCCAGCGATTCGTCGACCGATTGGCGGGCCAGCTCATCGAGCAGCGCCGCCGACACATGCAGTTGCAGATGATCGAGCAGGGCCGGCGGCACTTCAGCCGCGGCGGGCCGGGGAATGAGAAGCCCGACGCACGCGATCGAGCACCCTACGGCGCAAAGTCTTCGGCCGATCATGACACGATACCCGGCGAGGGCCGCTAAGGCGGCGGCGGGAACCATGCACGCCGCCTCGCTCTCCACTGAATCCTACTCCGCCCCGCGGCGGAGGCAATTGCCGACCCCCAAAATCCGCCCTTTCCCCACTGTCGGCCGCACGGGCCGGGAGGCTTTTGCCTTTTAGGAGGCAGGGTGGCTTCGATCCCGACGTGGTGGACTCCTTCGTCAGCCTATCAACTGCGCAAAGCGCATTTCAGGGCATCGGGACCGAACATCGCCACGTTTTTCTAGGATACGATTCAACCGATCTGTCGTGGCCAGCGGGGCTGCGCGTTGACGGCGGCAGCAAGAATCTCTTGATCCTTCGAGAACCAGAACTCTTCTTTACAACGCTCGCAACGTAGTTTGATTGAGCAATACGCTGATTCGGGGACGACCGTGTAATTCTGCTTTTCCGGGTCGGCGAGCACCTGTTGCGACTCATCCACCGCGATCGCCGAAAAATAACGCCATGGGCGTGCCGAGTTCATTTGAGCAACCTAAGGCGCGATTCCCCCATCGTGTACGTAAATCTAACCCCAACGAATGACCAGGTCACCGGTGTCGACCTGCGCCCCCGGCTCGACGAGCACTTCGGCAATTTGGCCGTCGCGCTCGGCATAAAGCGTGGTCTCCATTTTCATGGCTTCCATCGTGAGCAGCTTTTGTCCGCGGGCCACGGTGTCGCCGGGCTTGATCGCCACGTTCACGACCATGCCGGGCATTGGGGCGCCCACTTGCTTCGGGTCGCCGGGGTCGGCCTTGGCGCGGCGCGCCACCGCTTCCTCGAGCGACGTGTCGCGCACCGTCACGTCGCGCGGCTGGCCGTTGAGTTCAAAAAACACCGTTCGGCGACCATCGGGCTGCGGATCGCCGATCGTCAGAAACTTGATGATCAGCGTCTTGCCCGGCTCCAACTCGACGCTCATTTCTTCGTTGGGCTGCGGACCGTACAAGAAGACCGGCGTGGGCAAGATGCTGGTGTCGCCAAAGGTTTCTTGATGCCAAACAAAATCGTTGACCACGCGCGGATAGATCAGGTACGAAACGATTTCGCGCCGCGTGGGCCGGCGGCCGAGCCGCTTTTGCAATTCGGCGGCGGTGGCCTCGAAATCGGCCGGCGGCAGCGTGGCGCCGGGTCGCTTCTTAAGCGGCTTTTGCCCGCGGAGAATCCGCTCTTGCACGCGCGGCGGAAACCCGCCGGGCGGTTGGCCCATGCGGCCCGAAATCAGGTCAACCACCGATTCGGGAAACGACAGCTCACGCCCGGCGTCGAGCACGTCGTCGACCGAGAGCTGATTGGCGATCAGAAACAAGGCCATGTCGCCCACCGCCTTCGACGAGGGCGTGACTTTTACAATATCGCCAAACAGCCGGTTGACGTCGGCATACATGCGGCAGATGTCGTGCCAGCGCGGACCCAGGCCGATCGCCCGGGCTTGCTGATAAAGGTTGGTATATTGACCGCCCGGCATTTCGTTGTGGTAGACCTCGGCGGTGCTGGCCATCATGCCGGTCTCGAACGGCGCGTAAAACTCGCGCACCGCTTCCCAATAATTCGCCGTCTGCTGCAAATGCTCGGGATCGAGCTGGGTGTCGCGCGGCGTGAAACGCAGCGCTTCGACCACCGAGTTCAAGTTCGGCTGCGACGTAAGCCCCGAGAGCGGCGCCATGGCCGCATCGGCGATGTCCAGCTCAACCTCGGCCGCCTTCAAGATCGACGCCGCCTGCACGCCGCTGGTGTCATGCGTGTGAAAATGAATCGGAATGCCCACTTCCTGTTTCAGCGTGCGCACCAACAATTCGGCACCATAAGGCTTGCACAGGCCGGCCATATCTTTGATGGCCAGCAAATGCGCGCCCATTTTTTCGAGTTCTTTGGCCAGCTCGACGTAGTACTTCAGATCGTACTTGGTGCGGCTGCGGTCGAGCACGTCGCCGGTGTAGCAAATGGACGCCTCGCACAAGGCGCCGGTCGAGCGGACCGCGTCCATCGCCACGCGCATGTTCGGCAGCCAGTTGAGCGAGTCGAAAACGCGGAACACGTCGATACCGGCCGACGCCGATTCTTCGACAAACGTCTGCACCACGTTGTCGGGATAGTTGGCGTAGCCCAGAGCGTTCGAGGCCCGCAACAGCATCTGGAACAAGATGTTGGGAATCTTCGTCCGCAGATCGGTGAGCCGCTGCCAGGGGCATTCTTTAAGAAACCGCATGGCCGTGTCGAACGTCGCCCCGCCCCACATCTCGATCGAGAACAGCTCGTGATGCCGCCGGGCGTAGGTTTCGGCGATGGCCAGCATGTCGTGCGTACGCAGCCGCGTGGCCAAGAGCGATTGATGCGCGTCGCGGAAGGTGGTGTCGGTGATCAATAGCCGCTTTTGTTCGAGTACCCAGCGGCTGAACTTCTCGGGGCCGAGATCGAGCAAGCGGTCGCGCGTGCCCGGCGGCAGCGGCGCGGTGTGGTCGAGCGCCGGCAGCGGCGCCGGCTCGCGGCGCACGTTGGGCGGGCGCTGCTTGACCAGCACATGCCCGTTTACCAGCACGTCGGCCAGATATCCGAAAATCTTGGTGGCCCGGTCGCGGCGGGCCACAAACTGAAACAGTTCGGGCGTTTCGTCGAGAAACCGCGTGGTGAAACCGCCCGCCAGAAACTTGGGGTGCGTAACCAGGTTGATCAGAAAAGGAATGTTGGTCTTCACGCCGCGCACGCGAAACTCTTGCAGGCAGCGCTCCATGCGTCGGGCGGCCTCGAAGAACTGGTTGCCCGTCGTGACGATCTTCACCAGCAGCGAGTCGTAATAGGGCGTGACCATCGCGCCGGAGAAGGCGGTGCCGGCGTCGAGCCGCACGCCCGGCCCGCCCGTCGAACGATAGTGGGCCACGCGGCCATAATCGGGCCGGAAGTTGTTGAGCGGGTCTTCGGTGGTGATGCGGCATTGAATGGCGTAGCCGCTGGCGCGGATGGCCTCTTGCACGCCCAGCCCGATCTCGGGATCGTCGAGCGGCCGGCCCTGGGCGACCAGCAATTGGCATTTCACCAGGTCGACGCCGGTGATCTGCTCGGTGCAGGTGTGCTCGACCTGGATGCGCGGATTGACCTCGATGAAATAAAACTTGCCGGTGTCGGAATCGACCAGGAACTCGACCGTGCCCGCGCTTTCGTATTGAACGGCGCGGCCGACGGCCAGGCCAGCTTCGCAAATGGCGGCGCGCAGCTTCGGATCGAGATTCAACGCCGGGGCGATCTCTACCACCTTCTGGTGCCGCCGCTGGATTGAGCAATCGCGCTCATACAGATGCACCAGCCGACCATGCTGGTCGCCCATCAACTGCACTTCGATGTGCCGTGGTCGGGCGATGTATTTTTCCAAAAACACATCGGCGCTGCCGAACGCGGCTTTCGCTTCGCGCTGAGCTTGTTCGAGCGCGCCGGCCAGGTCTGTGGGCCGATTGACCACCCGCATGCCGCGGCCGCCGCCCCCTTTGGCCGCCTTCAGCAGCACCGGGTAGACCAGCTCGTCGGCCAGTTGGCGGGCCTGCTCGATGCTTTCTAGCGGCCGCTCGCTGCCGGGCAGCACGGGTACGCCGGCTTGCTGTGCGATCTGACGGGCCACGATCTTGTCGCCGAGTTGCTCGAGGATGCGCGGCGGCGGGCCGCAGAAGACGATGCCCGCCGCCTGGCAGGCCCGAGCAAAGTCGGGGTTCTCTGACAAAAAGCCATAGCCCGGGTGGATGCCGTCCACCTCATAGAGCGCGGCCAGCTCGATGATGCGTTCGATGTCCAAATAGGCCCGGATGGGCTCGCCCGGACGGCCCACCTGATAGGCTTCGTCGGCTTTGAAGCGGTGCAGGGCGAAACGGTCTTCGTGCGAATAGATGGCGACCGTGCGAATGCCTAGTTCATGCGCGGTGCGAAAAACCCGCGTGGCGATTTCGCTACGGTTGGCGACGAGCAGCTTTCGGATGTTCGGCATCGGCAATGTTGTGTGAATCAAGACGGAAAGTCAATGTAGCAATGCGGGCGGCGTGGCGGTAGGGTGGAAGTGGCGCCCTTGCACTTCTAGCGGCGGTGGCTGGGGCAGAGCCGCGCAAAAAAGCAACGTCCCGCAAGGCACACTTTCGCGGCGATGCCCGGCAGTTTGACGATTGCTGGGCTGCCGCGACTCAGGCAACCGTAGGAACGCCGCACTACGACGACTCAATCATGTACCGCCAGCGGGCAGTACGCGGACCAGGCGCGGCGCAGGCAGCATGAATCTGCACGATATCTGCGTCAGCGTTCAGCGACGCGCCGTCAACTTCGGCTGACACCATCCGCAAGTTCCCGCCGGCGAGCGTGACAAGGCCGCCCGCCACGTCCACGTTGACCGCCGCGCGGTAGCTGCTTCCCAGCCACTCGGCGTTGCCGCTGAGCCGGCAGGCGGCATCGAACACCAACCGATTCTCAAACGGTTCGACGCTGAGCGACCAATGGCTGCGCCCCGCGCGGCCCACCAGCAGCGCCACCTGCCGACCGTCGGCCTGCCGCTCGATATGCAGTTCTTGCAGCGGGGGACTGGCCGGCCACGGATGCTCGCCGTCGCCTTCGACCGATTCCAGCAACAGCCGCCGCCCACCGCCGTGGCCGCTGAAAACCTGATGTGCGTATCGGTCGGCGGCTCTGCGGAACTCAATCGACAGCAGGCCGGCTTCGAGCATTATCAAGTCAATCATTTGGCGAAGGATTCCTAACAACGTTACATGGCGATGCGATCCGGTGGGCTGGGGCAGAGCCTACTGACCCCTGCGCAAAGAAGGTGGAACTTTTTAGATGCCTAATCCCGCCTGGGCAAAAAAAGCCCGGACCAAGTGACGTTTCTTCCGCAGGCGACTAATGGCAAGGTGAAATTCTTCATGCAACTCTTCCAAGTCAAAG